>NZ_JAJEJV010000003.1 GCF_021390675.1 Dyella sp. 2HG41-7 | reverse complement strand
GGACTTCCATGCAAGAGTAGGTCACCGCCAGGGGCTTTATCCTAAAAACGCCTTCCCAATCGGGAAGGCGTTTTGCTTTGCGCGGCCTACGAAATAGCGTCGTTGCGCACCGCCAACGCGGTCAACCTATCCAAACTTGCTTATCGCCTATCATGGGGCGTCAAGGCAGTTCGACTCATGCGCTCGTCGAGGAGAACGCAGTGTTTGTAAATGTAGAAACCCGACGACAACCGCGCCTGCACTGGGCCGCGATGTTGTTGGTTTTCGTCTGTGTAATCATGTTCATGTTGTTGGCGTTGATGCCGCAGCCGCGCCGGGTCACCTTTCTGCTGGAATGGGGCACGATTCCGGCCAACATCTTCGATGCGCATCAACCGATATGGCAGCAGCTGCGCGATCCGGCGCTACTGCGTCTGGTCACCGCACTGTTTATTCATGTCGCGTGGCTGCATCTGCTCAGCAATCTGCTGTTCCTTATGATTTTCGGCGTTCCAGCGGAACGGACGTTAGGTTCGGTTCGTTTCCTCGTGCTGTTTTTATTGGGCGGCGTGGTTGCGAATTTGGCCGGAGCGATCTCACTGGCCGGCGTGATCAGACCCATCATCGGTTGCAGCGGCGCCGTGTCGGCGATACTTGGCGCGTACGTATCCCTCTTTCCGCGAGCACGTTTGGGCCTGGTTTTGCCGTTGGGGTTTTATCTGGAATTCGTTCGCGTGCCGGCGTTTTTGCTGATCGGTCTCTGGGCGTTATTGCAGTTGCTCTTCAGCTACGTCGGGCCAAGTTACGGCGGCTATGCATGGTGGACCCATGTCGCGGGGTTTCTATTCGGCGCGCTCTTCGCATTGATGTCGCGCGACGCGATCATGCGTCGCATGCGCCGGTAAAATGCCGTCATGCGGAACAAGAAACTCTACAAAGTCACCTTTTTGCATCTGGGCAAATGCTACGAGCTGTATGCCCATCACGTCGCGTCGAGCGGTCTCTGGGGATTCACTGAAGTGGGCGATCTTGTGTTCGAGCCTGCTGGCGAGGGCATTGTGGTCGATCCCACCGAAGAGCGCCTGCGCGAAGAGTTCAAAGATACGCGCGTGCTGCACTTGCCTATGCAAGCCGTCGTGCGTATCGAAGAAGTGGAGCGCAAAGGCGCGTTGGCGATCCGCGACGCGGCTGACGGCCAGAAGGTCACGCCATTTCCGATGCCGCCGCGTAATCGCTGACGTTATCCGTGGCTAAGTCCGTGATGTCTTGAAAACATCTTCAGCAGGCGTCGCGCAATGGGTGTGGCGGCCACTTGCCGATACGTGTGATGCGGGTCGAATCCTTCGCGACGCATGTCGTGATGCTTGCGCTGAATGTAGGCGCGCATGACATCAGCGTTGAACTCCGGATGGAATTGCACGCTGATGGCATTCTTGCCGTAACGAATCAGATGATTCGGATCGCGTGCTGAACGAGCAAGCACTTTGGCGCCGTTGGGCACATCCATCACGCTTTGCTCGTGCGTAGTGTGTGCGCGAAATTGCGTGGGTAGGAGTGCCGCTAACGAATCGTGTTCCGCTTCAGGCAGCAGATCGATCGGCAGCGTGCCGATCTCGCGCCCTCCGGACAAGTAATCGACGCGTCCGCCCAAGGCGTGCGCCATCAGCTGATGGCCATAGCAAACGCCAAGCAATGGAAGATCGACATCCATGGCGTTGCGAATCCAGCCCGCGGTCTCTTCGCTCCACGGCGCACGATCGGTCACCATCGCGGCAGACCCGGTGATCAACGCCCCGGACACTCCTTCCGGCGAAGGCAATTTCTCTCCCGCAGCTACGTGAACGACATGAATCCACTGCGGCGCGAGTTGTGCGCCGAGTCGAAACCAATGTGGAAAATCGCCATGACGCGCTCGAATATTATCGGGGGCTTGGCCGGTGCGAATAATAAGAACAGGTTTCATGCAAAGCGTTAACGTCGGTCAAAAAGAGATCAAAGTGGCGAATCTTCCACATGCTCCACGGGCGGCAGCACGGTAAGAACTTCTTGCACGGTAGTTAGACCACGCGCGACCTGATCCGACGCTGAAATACGCAGAGGACGCATGCCTTCGGTCAATGCGAACTGACTAAACCGAATGAGGTCCAGTTGCGCGCTGATCATGCCGCGAAGGCGCGGGCTCAGCGGCATCATTTCATACACGCCGGTACGCCCGATAAATCCGGTGTGGCGACATTCCAGGCAACCCAAGGGCTTGAATACGCGCTCTGGAACCGGAATCGACCAGCCGTGCGTCAGCGCTGTCCACTCATGCGGATCTTGTTGGGTTTCGATCTTGCAGTGCGGGCATAACGTGCGCACCAAGCGTTGCGCCACGACGCCGGTCAGCGTCGATTGAATGAGGTAATGCGGCACGCCCAGATCGAGCAAGCGCGTTACCGCACTCGGCGCGTCATTGGTGTGCAGCGTCGAAAGCACCAGATGTCCGGTCAGCGACGCTTGCACGGCCATTTGCGCCGTTTCCAGGTCGCGAATTTCGCCGACCATGATGATGTCCGGATCTTGGCGCAGCAGTGTGCGTACGCCCGCAGCGAAATCCAGGTCGATCGACGACTGCACTTGCATCTGATTGAATTCGGGCGAGACCATTTCGATCGGGTCTTCGACCGTGCACACGTTGATATCGGGCGTGGCCAAATGCTTCAGCGTCGAATACAGCGTGGTGGTTTTGCCCGATCCCGTTGGCCCCGTCACCAGTACGATGCCGTGCGGACGCTCCACCATGCTGCGCCACAAGGTGTCTTCGCCTGGGGAAAAACCGAGCTGCGAGAAATCCTTCGCGACGATATCCGGATCGAAAATACGCATCACCAGTTTTTCGCCGAACGCGGTCGGCATGCTGGAAATACGCAATTCCACTTCGCGCCCGGACGATGCGCGCGTCTTGATGCGACCATCCTGGGGACGGCGTTTTTCCGCCACATCCATGCGCGACAGAATCTTGATACGCGACGTGACCGCCGTCATGACCGGCGGCGGCAACTCAAACACTTTGTGCATGATGCCGTCGATGCGAAAGCGCATCAAACCCGCTTCACGGCGCGGCTCCAAATGGATGTCCGACGCGCGCTGCTCGAAGGCGTATTGCAACAACCAGTCCACGATGTGCACGACATGGCGGTCGTCCGCGCCGACTTCGCCGGCTTTGCCCAACTCCAGCAATTGCTCGAAGTTCAGCAGCGCCGACGAATCGTAACCGGTCTGATTCTTCGCATCTTTGGCGAGCTGAATCGAGCGCTGCACGCCATAGAATTCTTGCAAGTAACGATTGATATCGATCGGGCTGGCGACCACGCGATGCACATCGCGGCGAATCATCTGGGCGAGGTCTTTCGCCCAGGAATTGTCGAACGGCTCCGCCGTGGCGAACGTCACCTCGCCAGGCGTCGCGGCGACCGGAAGAATGCGATGGCGTTGCGCGTACGCATGGCTCACGACCTGCGTGACCGCCGCGACGTTGATCTTCATCGGATCGATCTTCAGATACGACAGACCCGCTTGCCCCGCCAGCCATTCGGTCAGACCTTCCAGGCTGAGCGGTCGCCCCGGTTCGCGCTGATTGATCAGTTTCGCGTTGGCGATGATCACCAGCGGATTCAGTTCCACCGTGCTGCGTCCGGCGTGCTGGCCAACGCGAAGCTGTTTGGCGTCGTCGGCGAGTACGTAGCCGTCGACCACCAACGCCGCCAGGACGTCGTCGAGGGCCAACCGGCCGCGGCGGCCGAGCATGGAGGCGATTTGTTGTGTTGCAGGCATTGGCGCAATCCCCCAAAACGAGCGCCGATTGCCTGGAAAAAACGGCGGAAAGAGGCGCTGCAGCTATACTAACCCGCTTTACACTCAGGTTAGGAAAGAGATGTCCGCGCCTACCTTCCAGGATGTGATCCAGACCCTCAACCGCTATTGGGCGAAGCAGGGTTGCGTGCTGCTGCAGCCCCTCGACACCGAGGTCGGCGCCGGTACGTTTCACCCTGCCACGTTCCTGCGTGCGCTGGGTCCAGAGCCGTGGGCTGCAGCCTACGTCCAGCCTTCGCGGCGCCCCACGGACGGCCGCTACGGACAAAATCCCAATCGCCTGCAGCATTACTACCAGTACCAGGTGGTGATGAAGCCCAATCCGGAAAACATCCTCGAGCTCTACATCGGCTCGCTGAAGGAACTTGGTCTGGACCCGCAAGTGCACGACCTGCGCTTTGTGGAAGACAACTGGGAATCGCCCACGCTCGGCGCCTGGGGCTTGGGCTGGGAAGTTTGGCTTAACGGTATGGAAGTCACGCAGTTCACCTACTTCCAGCAGGCGGGCGGTCTGGAGTGCAGGCCGGTCACGGGCGAGATCACCTACGGCTTGGAACGTCTCACGATGTACCTGCAAAACGTGGACAACGTCTACGACCTGATCTGGACCGAAAGCCCGCACGGCAAAGTGACGTACGGCGATGTGTTCCATCAGAACGAAGTGGAACAGAGCACCTACAACTTCGAGCACGCCAATGTCGCGGAATTGCTGCGTTGGTTCGATGTGTGCGAAGGCGAAGCCAACAAGCTGATCGCGGCAGGCCTGCCGTTGCCCGCGTACGAACAGGTGATGAAGGCAAGCCATACCTTCAACCTGCTTGATGCGCGCCGCGCGATCAGCGTGACGGAACGCCAACGTTACATTTTGCGCGTGCGCACCCTTTCGCGCAGCGTCGCCGAAGCGTACGTCGCACAACGCGAAAAGCTCGGTTTTCCAGGTTTGAAGCATCAGAAGAAGGAACAGGCCGCATGAGCGCCGCCAAGTCATTGCTGATCGAGCTGGGTACGGAAGAGCTGCCGCCGAAAGCGCTCGACGAGCTTGGTGCGGCGTTCCTGCGCGGCATTTGCGAAGGGCTTGGCAAGCGCGGCGTCGCTGCCCTGCTCGATCAAGCGGCGTTGTATGTAACGCCGCGTCGTTTGGCCGTCCATATTCCCGGCGTTGCCATGGCGCAGCCCGAGCAAGCCATCGAGCGCCGCGGCCCCGCCGTCAATGCGGCGATGGATGCGGAAGGCAATCCGAGCAAGGCGTTGGTTGGTTTTGCGCAATCCTGCGGCGTCAGTGTTGAGCAATTGGAAAAGCTGGAAACCGACAAAGGCGCGTGGTTCGTCTATCGCACGGTGAAGCCGGGTCAACCGGTGGCGAGTTTGTTGCCGGAGATTGTCGACGAAGCGCTGAAACTACTGCCGATTCCCAAACCCATGCGTTGGGCCGATCACGACTACACCTTCGTGCGCCCGGTTCATTGGCTGGTGATGCTGCACGGTTCCGATATCCTGGACGGTGAAGTTTTGGGCTTGCACAGCGGTCGCAAATCGCGCGGTCATCGCTTCATGCATCCGCAACCTGTGCACGTCGCCGACGCGGACAGCTGGCTGGATGCCATGCGCATGTCCAAAGTGCTGGCCGATCCCATGGAGCGCCGTCAGCGCATTCGCGATGAAGTTGCACGCGTCGCGAAGACAACCGGCGGCACGCCGCGATTGGATGACGCATTGCTCGACGAAATCGCCAATCTCACCGAGTGGCCGGTGGCGATTGCCTGCACGTTTGAGCGCGAGTTCCTCACCGTTCCGCCGGAAGCCTTGGTCACCACGATGGAGGCCAATCAGAAATTCGTACCGGTGTTCGACGCGCAAGGCAAGCTGACCGAACATTTCATCGGCATCGCCAACGTCGACAGCAAACATCCCGATGAAATTCGCAAAGGCTACGAGCGCGTTATTCGTCCGCGTTTCGCCGACGCGAAATTCTTCTGGGACGAAGATTTGAAAACGCCGCTTGCGAGTTATCAGGAAGCGCTTAAGAACGTCACTTATCAGCAAGCGCTCGGCAGCCTGTGGGACAAGAGCGTACGCGTGGCCGAGCTCGCGCGCGTCATCGCCAATCGCGTCGGCGTGGATGCCGGCCAGGCGACGCGCGCGGCGAGTCTGGCCAAATGCGATTTGCTGACGCGCATGGTCGGCGAATTCCCGGAGCTGCAAGGCGTGATGGGGCGCTACTACGCACGGCACGATCATGAATCGGCCGACGTTGCCGAGGCGCTCGATAGCGTTTATCAGCCGCGTTTCGCCGGCGATACGATTGCCGCCGGAAAGGTCGGACAAGTGCTTGCGGTTGCCGAGCGCGTCGATACGCTCGCCGGTATCTTTGCTGTGGGGTTGAAACCGACGGGCAATAAAGATCCGTTTGCGTTGCGTCGCGCTGCGTTGGGATTGGCGCGTACGTTAATCGAAGGCGGGTTGGAGCTCGATCACAAAGCTTTGTTTGTCGAAGCCTTGGAGTTGCTGCCGGACGGCGCGCTTGCAGCCGGACTCAAGCCGGGCAAAGACGGCAAGACGCCCGCGCTCGATGCGGGTCAACGCCGCGCTGCGCTCGCGTCCGAACTCAACGAATTCATGCTCGATCGCCTGCGCGGTTACTACTCGGAAAAAGGCTTCACCGCCGAGCAATACGAAGCCGTGCTAGCGGTTGTGCCGGTAAGTCTGGTCGATTTCGATCATCGTTTGCGCGCCGTGGTGGAATTCGGACGCCAGCCCGAGGCGGTGAGTCTTGCCGGCGCCAACAAGCGCGTGGCGAATATTCTGCGCAAACAGCAGGAAGAACACGGCGCGCAGAGCATTCGCGAACTCGTCGATCCCACGCATTTCGAGGAAGACGCCGAGCGCGCGCTCGCACAAGCGTTGGATGCTGCACGATCCGACACCGCGGCGGCGTTGCAGCGTCGCGATTACACCGCTGTGCTCGCGCGCTTGGCGCAACTGCAGGCGCCGGTCGACGCGTTTTTCGACAGCGTTCTGGTGAATGCCGAAAACCCTGCCGTGCGCGCCAATCGGCTCGCGTTGCTTGGGCAATTGAAAGCGCAATTTACGGCGATCGCCGATATCGCGCGTCTGTAACAGCAGAAAGCTTGAAAGCAAAAAAGGCAGCCATCGAGCTGCCTTTTTTGTTTTTCCCGAGCGGGAAGATCAGGACGTCAAACGTGCTGTGGGACGACCTTTCAACCGATCGGCAAGACGGTGATTGAATGCGACCATCGCACCCGCATCCACATCGTTGCCGCCGGGACCGAGGATGTCGTAAAGCTCGGCGAGCATGTCGGAGTTCTCGGCCACGGTCAGACGGCTATCGGCTAAATCCAGTTCCGATTGCAGAATGCGCAGCGCGGTGTTCAAGCGCTGCACGTCCATGCCGTTGGCTTCCAAGTCGTCCGTGGTCGCGCGCAGTTTGGAGCGGTGTCGTTGTGGTGCGGCGGTTTCGGAGCTGCGGCTGACGTTGAAGTCGTCGGGAATCACCGCGCTGGTGTCGAGCATCGAGCCTTCGCCTGCAACCAGCCATACGAGAGAAATGCCCATCGTGCGAGCGAGGGTGACGCAGCGTGCGCGCGATGGATCGGTATTTCCGTCCCGCCAACTGCGGACCACGCCTTCCGAAAAGCCGCACATGCGTGCGATTTCCGTCACGCTGCCGACGCGCTGGATCAGCACTTTTATGCGATCTGCAAAAGTGGTCGTGGGAATGTCGGGAGTCGTATAAGTTTGCAGATTCATCGCAAAATTCCGCAGTTTTCAGGCGTCCGCCGGTAAGTTTCTACCGGACCGTTTGTTCTTATGGTTAGCGTGCGTCCCGGCACCACTAACATTCGCAATTTTCTAATGTATCGATGTGATTTTTGCTTAAGAAATAGGACAGCTTTCATGTAGTCCTTGCGAGAGAAAACGCGTGAGTTTGTTCGTGGTTGACACGCGAGTTGGCAAGAAACTGCGATGCAATTGTAGGGCTCATGGCCGTTTGTCGAGCGACAGCTACGCGTCAGCTTTCGATGTGGCTGAAGTGGTTCAACCGCATGATCGGCAACTACATAAATGGTCGCGAAGCACCTTGGTGGCGTCCGTTGACGGGCAGCGTTTTCGAGCGTTCGTCGGCCCTGTGGCGCGACTTGGGCGTTGCCACTTTTTTACGTATACCTCGGCATTACTTACGAACGTTTATGTAGTCCTTCCGGCGAAGCGCAAGGACCGATTGCTTAGGAAAGAGCCTGAAAATGGCTGCAAAGCCTGCCTGGAAAGACTTAGACCCGAACAGGTGAACCCGACATCGTAAATCAAAACATACGGTAGCGAATGGATTTCACGCCCCGTTGACTTTTCCATGTAGGAAGTTTGGGCTATTCTCTGGAACTCCCCCACGCGGGTGTTTGCGACGCGTAGCGTTTCGCCGACATCACGTCCGATTTAGATTCAATCCGAGGTTTCAATTCCATGCGCAGCGTTGTTTGGTCGCTGATGACAGTGGCAGCGGTTGCATTAGCCGGCTGCAATAATTCTTCGAATCCGTCGTCGTCGACCGGCGCGGACGGTTCGCAACCTGCTGCTGCGCCGGCGGGCCCCGCGAACAGCATTACGGGCACCGTCACGCTCCGCGGCGGCATCACGCCGTCGGCGCAGGACAAGCTCGATATCAGCGTCATCGACGTGACCGCGCAGGGCTCCGCTCCGCTCGCCACCAAGACGGTCGCTCCGGCCACCACGTTCCCGATGACGTTCGAGCTGGACTTCAACCCGGCCAACGTTGCGAGCAACGACCTCTATATCGTCCAGGCGACCTTGGTCGACGGCGATCGCCACTACAACATGCCGCTGCAGGCGCCGGTGCTCACCAAGGGCAACCCGACCACGAACGTGGCGGTCGAGTTGGCTCCCGAGCAGACCCCTGGCGAAAAGATGCTGAACGCCTTCCAGGGCGTGCAGAAGCAGATCGGCGGCATGAAGCGCACGGCCGGCACCAAGTTGGAGCCGAACGCTTCGCGCGCCTGGCAGGTGTTCCGTGACGGCGGCCAAGTGAAGTTCATTCGTGAACTGGTCGACTACGGCGACAAGGGCTTCACCAGCACCGACTACGCCTACCAGGACGGCAAGCCGTGGGTCGTACAGCAGCAGAAGAAATCCAGCCAGGGCGCCAAGCCCTCCTCGGTGGATACCGCCGGTTGGGGCGACGACGGTTCGCTGGTGCTCAAGACGCATGAAGCCGGTGGCAACAGCTCGCCGCTCGACGACAACGATGCGTCGAACTTGCAGCAGCAGGCCAAGGACATTCTCAATATGGCCACGGGCGGCAAAGGCAAATAAGCCTTACCGTCACCTAGCGTGAGCGCATAAAAAAAGCCGTCCCACTGGGACGGCTTTTTTGTTGCCGGCGAAAGTTCGGCTTAGAAGCCGAACTTCACGCCCAAGTTGACGCCGTTGATGCGCTGACTGCTGTCGGCAAAATGGCCGTTATACGCAATCCAGCCGGTGAGGTTCGGCGTGATCTGCGCCGTCACGCCGACATTGGCCGTGCCCCAATTCTTGTCCGGCGTGAAACCGGCCATCTCGAAGCTGCCGTTCATGCTGTTCAAACCCGCGGTAACCATGTCAGTGTTTGCGCGGCTGTCGTGGTTCCAGCCGAGTTCGACATAGGGTGCGAGATCCATCGAGTCGTATTGCCAGTGACCCTGCAGTCGCCAGCCCAGCGTGCTGATGACCGCATCGCGCTGCTGACGACCGAACCACATCGCGGTAGCGTCGTCGCCGCTTTCGTTGTAGCCATTGACCTTGATGTTCTGGTATTCGAAGTTGGCGAACGGTCCGGTCTTCAGGCTGCCCAGGTCGAACCAGTAGCCGCCGTGCAGGCCCATGCCAAGATACGAGCCATCCGTCTTGCCGCTCTCGTGCGTGCGGTTGTCGCCAACCATAAAGACACGATTGACGTCGGTGAAGCTGGCCTGGCCGAAGTCGCCGTATGCGCCGACATACGCGCCACCCGAATGCCAGGTGAGATAACCCAGGCCGGTCAGCGCCTGAAGATCGTAGCCGCCACCGCCGCTGACGTCGGCATAGTGCTCGCCGACGCCCAACGACGCGCCCATCGAAATGCTGTCGCTTGCGCGAATGTCGGCGCCGACCGTCAGGTCGACATTGTTGCTGGTGGTTTTCGGTGCGCCGGCCTTCTGATCGAATTGCTGGTTCGCATAGCTGACGCTCGCGAATGCGCGCGTGCCGCTGCCGAAGTTATCCAGCATCATCTGATCGCGCGCGACGGAGGTTTGGGTAGTGACAGCAGCGAGCGGCGCTTCCTGCAGCAACGAAATCTGCTGAGGCGCAGCGAGTTCGGACAGCACCACTTGAGACAACATCACGTCGGCTGCAGTCGTCGGATGCACGCCGTCCGCAAACAGATAACTTTGGTTAGTGCCCGGCGCGTAGGTGTAGGGCAGGCCCGAGCCTTGCGGACCGCACGCCACGGAACTGGAGCCAACGCCACACGCAGGCGTGGTGACATTTGCGAATCCATAGGCGGCCGGATTGGCGATCACCTGGTTGAGCAGCGCGTACGTGTTGACCGGAATGATGCCCTTGCCGAGCTGTGAAATACCCGAATTGAGCTGACCGTTGTAAATCACGCTAAGCGCGGTCAAGGACGAAGCAGCCGAGGCGCCTTGTTCGAGCGCATCGGGCGTCAAGCCGATATTGGGCAGATTGAACACCAGAATGTTCTTGGCGCCAGCGGCCTGGAGTTGGCCCAACAACTTCACTTCCTGCTGCGCGGCCGCGACGATCGTCGCCTGAGCCTGCGCGGGGCTTTGCAGCGATGTAACGCCTGCTTGCGCTTCCACGCCGGCGGTAACCTGCGCCGTAACCGTGGGCGTGATCTGTGCCTGGAAGGCGGCAATCGCGACCGGGTTGTTCGGAATCACGTTGTTCGCGATGGCGAGCTGCGTTTGCTGTGCGATGGTTTGTGCAATCAGCTGTTGCGCTGCTGCAGCGGCTCCAACGGATGTCGCTGCGTTGAAGATGTCGTTGGCGCCGCCCCACATGGTGTACAGCGCGTGGCTATTGACGCTGCCGCTCGCCAGATAAGCATTCACCTGAGTCGTAATCGTCGGCACCGCCGCAGGTGTACCGGGCGAATTGTTGTTGATGCCTGCGCCACCCCACGCGAAATCGGTACCGCCTGCCAGCGACGCCGAAACCGGATGACCGAGCGCGGCCGCTACGTTCTGCACCACGACCGCACCCGGGTTGGTGGTGAATTCGAGCGGAGGCTGGATGGCGGGATTCGTCGCCAACGAGATATTGCCCGCGTCGCTCAAGCTATCGCCAAAGACGATAACGCTGTTGAACGTCGGATTCGGGTTCCCTGTAGCGTGCGCGGCGCCGACCATGCCGAGGGCCAGCGCCACGGCGCCGGCGATCTTGCGAGGTTGGAACATGTGGGTGCTCCTGCGTTGTTTGTTATAGAGGCGTTACGGTAATGCATGCCATACGGTAGCGCATGCTGCGCCGCCGTATGTGGCGCGCTTAACGTTTTAGGGCTTTCGAAAAAGCGTCCGCAAAGGCGCTGTTGGCCGGAGCGGCGGCCGGCTTCGGCGAGGAGGCGCCTGGGCGTGGGCCTCGATTGTCGCGCGGTCCGCGGTTGTCGCTGGCACCGGCCGGACGGCCGCTGCGAGCTTGTCCGGGCTCATCGTCCAGGCGCATCGACAGACCGATGCGTTGACGCGGTATATCCACCTCCATCACTTTCACCTTCACGATATCGCCCGCCTTCACGGCATCGCGCGGATCTTTGACGAAGGTGTGCGAGAGCGCCGACACGTGCACCAGACCATCCTGATGCACGCCGATATCCACGAACGCGCCGAATGCGGCGACGTTAGTCACGCGGCCTTCGAGAATCATGCCCGGCTTGAGATCTTTCAGATCTTCCACGCCTTCGGCAAAACTCGGCGCCACGAATTCCGGGCGCGGATCGCGGCCGGGTTTTTCCAGTTCCTTGAGAATGTCGCGCACGGTCGGCACACCGAAACGTTCATCGGTGTATTGCTCGGGCTTCAACGCACGTAGAAACGTGATATCGCCGACGACGCTTTTCACTTCGCGTCCGCATTGCGCAATGATGCGTTCCACCACCGGATACGCTTCCGGATGTACGGCGCTCGCATCGAGCGGATTGTCGCCGTGCGGTACGCGCAAAAAGCCCGCGCATTGTTCGAACGCCTTATCGCCCAGTCGCGGCACTTTCAACAGCGCTTTGCGATTGGCGAACGGACCGTTGGCGTCGCGATGCTTCACCACATTCTCGGCGACACTCGGCGTGAGACCCGCGACGCGCGATAGCAGTGCAGCAGAAGCGGTGTTCACATCGACGCCGACGGCATTCACGCAGTCTTCTACTTTCGCATCCAACGCGCGCGCCAACTTCACCTGATTCACATCGTGCTGATATTGGCCGACACCGATGGCTTTGGGTTCGATTTTCACCAACTCCGCGAGCGGATCTTGCAAGCGGCGCGCAATCGAAACCGCGCCGCGCAGGCTCACGTCGAGATCGGGAAATTCCTTTGCCGCGGTTTCCGAGGCCGAATACACCGATGCGCCTGCTTCGCTCACCACGATCTTGGAAAGCTTCAAATCCGCGTGCTTTTTAATCAGTTCACCGGCCAGCTTGTCGGTTTCGCGCGATGCGGTGCCGTTGCCAATGGCGATCAGGTTGACGCCGTGCAATTTGCTCAACACCGCAAGCCGCGCAAGCGACTGATCCCATTGATTGCGCGGTTCGTGCGGATACACCGTATCGGTCGCGAGCACTTTGCCGGTGGCGTCCACGATCGCCACCTTCACGCCCGTGCGAATGCCCGGGTCCAGGCCCATCACCGTTTTCGCGCCCGCGGGCGCGGCAAGCAAAAGATCCTTGAGATTGTCGCCGAACACGCGGATGGCTTCGTCTTCCGCGGTGTCGCGCACGCGGCCGAATAAATCCAGCGTGAGATGCAGATGCAATTTCACGCGCCATGTCATGCGCACGGTTTCGCGCAACCATGCATCCGCCGCACGTCCGCGATCGACGATGCCGGCGTGCACGGCGACACGGCCTTCGCCTTCGATATGTCCTTGCTCGGCTTCAGCGGCGGGCGCCAACTCCAATTCGAGCACGCCTTCATTTCGCGCGCGCATCAATGCAAGCAAGCGATGCGAAGGAATTTTGCCGATGGCTTCCATATGATCGAAATAATCGCGGAACTTCGCGCCTTCGCTCTCTTTGCCTTCGACGACCTTGGCGCGAATCTGGCCCTTATCCCACAGCCAATCGCGCAGTTCGCCCACCAGTTGGGCGTCTTCGGCGATCACTTCCATCAGGATCGCGCGTGCGCCGTCGAGCGCGGCGCGAACATCGGGCACGCCTTTTTCTGCATCGACAAACGAAGCGGCGAAAGTATCCGGCGACTGCGTGGGATCTTCGCGCAAACCTGTCGCCAACGGTTCCAGCCCTGCTTCGCGCGCAATCTGCGCCTTGGTGCGGCGCTTCGGCTTATAGGGCAGGTAAAGATCTTCCAGGCGGGCCTTCGTGTCGGCGTCGAGGATGTCTTGCTTCAGCGCATCGGTCAGCTTGCCTTGTTCATCGATGCTCGACAGGATCGCCGCGCGGCGCTCTTCCAGTTCGCGCAGATAGCGCAGGCGTTCTTCGAGCGTGCGCAATTGCGTGTCATCGAGGCCGCCGGTGACCTCCTTGCGGTAGCGCGCGATAAACGGCACGGTGGCGCCGCCATCCAGCAATTCCACGGCCGCGCGTACCTGTTCGGCTTTGGCGGCGATGTCCTGGGCGATGCGTTGTTCGATGCTGAGCATGGACTGACTAATTCCTCAATATTCCGGCCGCGAAAGGCCGTTGATCTGAATCGAATTGGGAATCATAGCAAGGCCTGCCGCAGCGGGCAGTCTTGTCATGCATGCGCATGCGTGCCAGCGATCGGGCAAAACAAAAAAAGCGCCGGATGACCGGCGCTTTTCTTTAAGCGTTGAAGCTGCCGCGATGATCGCCTGGCGGCTGTCGTTGCGGTGGCTGCTCTTTCGCGGCGCCGTTGATCACAAACGTGCCGGCCCACAGGTCGTGCAAGCCTTGCTTATGTTGCGTCCACGCGATGGCGATGTAGCAGATTACGGGGATCAATCCGAAGATCTGCGCGGTCAATCGCACGACGTTGCGCGCCGCCGAGCGCATCAACGTGATGCGCGCGCCGTGAAGATCGGTGACGCGCAAACGCAGCGCCAGCTTGCCCGGCGTGGCCTGCCACCTGGAGGCTTCAAAAAACGTGTAATAGAGATAGGTGATGACGAGCGACGCGACATTGGGCGCTTCGGTCGCGGTGGCGTAGTCGCGCAGCGCGGCGGTCATATCGGCGCCGCCCTGCACGCGCTCGAGCAAATGCTTGTACGCCTCGAAGCCACCGAATGCGTACATCACGATCATCGAAGGAATCATCAAGATGATCAAATCGATTACCCATGCGCCGAAGCGTTGCCAGAAACCGGCGTAGTCGACATGGGTCACTTGTTCGCGCGGTTGCAGCGGTGGCGGTCCATAGGGGCTGGCTGCCGGCGCCGGTTTGTCTTGGGGAAACAGCACCGACAAGGGCTGCCAGTCCGCCAGGCCGTCGTACCAGCCGAGATCATCGGTGCTCAATTGCCCGCTGCGCAGCCAGTCTTTGATCTGTTGTTCCTGATACGGGCCGTGGCGTTCGCCTTGTCGACCGATCCAGACTTCCATCGCGTGTTCCTCGATAAACATAAGGCGCATGATGCCATGCGCCTGTGCGGGATTGGGCCGAGCGTAGCGTCCTTAGTCAGGCTGCATCGCGTCGTTTCAGGTGAACCAGCAGCAACGAAATCGCCGCAGGTGTGACGCCGCTGATGCGCGCGGCTTGTCCGATCGTGGCGGGCAAGCTGCGCTTGAGTTTCAACAGCACTTCGGCAGACAGGCCACGCACTTTGTCGTAATCGAAGCTGGTCGGAATGCTAGTGTTTTCATGCCGACGTTGGCGTTCGATTTCTTCGCGTTGGCGCTCCAGATAGCCGGCGTACTTGGTTTGTACTTCGACTTGCGCGGCGACGTCTTCGCGATCCACCACCGGCCCCAATTCGGGCACGCGCGCCAACGCGGCGTAACCGACTTCGGGGCGACGCAGCAGATCCAGCGCGTTGGTCTCGCGGCTTACCGCAATGCCAAGTTGGCGCTGAATCGCGGCGCCGAGCGCGTTGCTCGGCGCGGCCCACAACGCACCGAGGCGCTGAATCTCTCGCTCCACCGCGTCGCGCTTGGCGCGTAGCGCGTCGAAGCGTATCTGCGGCACGACGCCCAACGCATGACCGGTTTCGGTGAGTCGCAGATCCGCGTTGTCTTCGCGCAGATGCAGACGATATTCGGCGCGCGAGGTGAACATGCGATACGGCTCGATCGTGCCGTTGCTGGTGAGGTCGTCGATCAACACGCCGATATACGCTTCGTCGCGCCGCGGATACCACGGCGCTCTGCCTTGCACGGCGAGCGCCGCGTTGAGTCCCGCGATCAAGCCTTGCGCCGCCGCTTCTTCGTAACCGGTGGTGCCGTTGATCTGTCCTGCGAAATACAGTCCGGGAATCGTTTTGGTTTCCAGCCACGGATGCAAACCGCGTGGATCGAAATAGTCGTACTCGATCGCGTAGCCGGGTCGCGTAATGTGCGCGTTCTCGAAGCCCTTGATCGAGTGCACCAGTTCCAACTGCACATCGAACGGTAGCGAGGTGGAAATGCCGTTGGGATAGATCTCGAAACTATCGAGGCCTTCCGGTTCGATGAAAATCTGATGCGATAGCTTTTCCGCGAATCGCACCACCTTGTCTTCGATGGACGGGCAGTAGCGCGGACCCACGCCTTCGATCTGGCCGGTGTACAGCGGCGAGCGATCCAGCGCGCCGCGGATGATCTCGTGCGCTCGCTCGCTGGTGTGCGTGATCCAACAGCTCACCTGGCGCGGATGGTCGTCGCGCGAGCCGAGGTAGGAAAACACCGGAGCCGGATCGTCGCCGGGTTGCTCTTCCAGATGGCTGAAATCGATGCTGCGCAGGTCGATGCGCGGCGGCGTACCGGTTTTGAGGCGGTCGGCGGCCACCGGGAGTTCGCGCAGCCGTTGCGCCAGCGTGCTGGCGGGCGGATCGCCCGCGCGGCCGCCCGCGTATTGGGCGGGGCCGATATGGATCTTGCCGGCCAGAAAGGTGCCGGCGGTCAGCACGATCGAGCGGGCGCGGAACGCCAAGCCCATTTGCGTGACCACGCCGACCACGCGACCCTCCTCGATGATCAGGTCGTCCACCGCCTGCTGGAACAGGTCCAGGTTCGGCTGGGTTTCCACGGTCCGGCGAATGGCTGCCTTGTAGAGGGCGCGATCCGCCTGGCAGCGGGTCGCGCGTACGGCGGGCCCCTTAGACGCATTCAGCGTGCGCCACTGGATACCGGCGCGGTCGGCCGCCTGGGCCATCGCGCCGCCCAGCGCGTCGATTTCCTTCACCAGGTGACCCTTGCCAATGCCGCCGATAGCCGGGTTGCAGCTCATCTGGCCGATCGTCTCGATGTTATGGCTGAGCAGCAGCGTGCGCGCGCCGCAACGCGCCGAGGCGAGGGCGGCCTCGGTGCCGGCGTGGCCGCCGCCGATCACGATGACGTCGTAGGAAGTCGGATGGAGCATGGGACCCAGGCAAATCTAGGGTGGACAGCCGCTTATGGTAATGCGTCCGGTTTTCTCGAGCATTACCGAACAGAGCTTGCGGGAAGCTGGCACGCTTCCTGCTTCATTATCACCGCACTTTCACGGGCAGACGCTGCGCACAAGCGCGCTGAGATGGGACGACAGGGGTCCTATTGCGTACCGGGATCGGAAGCAGGACGGCGCCCCTAGGGGCGCCGTCGGTTTTTCTGCGATCTCAAAAGAGAGATCTGGCGCCCGGCGGTCTCAGGAACAGGGGGAATCCAGGATGACCGTATTGCCGGGCGCCAGAAACTGGTCGCTCATAGAGGCAGTACGGCAATGAAGACCGCACCCCCCGTGTGGCGTGGAGTGATCATCGCCCTGTATCCGTGAACATGGAGTGACTGAAATGCAAATTTTTGTCGATTCACGGCAACTGCTGACAGAAAAGGTCACAGGGTGATGTAGTCCAAAGTCCATATGTGATCTACATCACGTGCTGGCACGGCTATTGCTCGTCAATTACTGCAAGCCATAGATGGGGATATGTCATGGACAGCAGCAACGAATTCGCACCGGTGTACTTGCGGCACGATCTGATGGTGGAAATCGGTCGCCTCGAAATGGCGATGGATCATCTCGTCGAGCGCGAGCCGACTCAGCAGCAACAGCTTCGCCCGCGCCTCGAAACGCGCATGAGTCATTTGCTCAGCGAACTGGATCATCTTCCCGCCTAAACGGGACACTCAAAATACCGCCCCGCAACGGCGACCTTCGGGTCGCCGTTGTGTCTTAGGGGTTCGCAATAACGCGTCGCGGGATAAGCTTGCGCTTCAATGCTGCAATACGTTGCCCACGATCTCGCTGAGATTGGGCGACAAACCTTCGCGTTGCACCAAGTGTTCAAGCGCAAGTCGCGCAGCGTCGCGACGTACCGGCTCCAACCGTTGCCATCCATTGAACGCCGTCGCCAATCGCGCGGAGATTTGCGGATTGATCGCATCCAGTTGCGCGAGACGTTCGGCAAGCAAGCGATATCCGTCGCCATCTTCGCGATGAAAGCCGCTGGGATTGGTGCTGGCGAATGCGCCGAGCAGCGAACGCGCACGATTGGGATTCTTCAGCGTGAACGCCGGATCGCTCTCCAAGTTTCTGACAACCGTGATGGCCGCATCGCCAGGCACCTGCGCTTGCACCGTGAACCACTTGTCCAAGGCCAGCGGATTGTCGGCGTAGTGCTGGCGGAAATGCGCCAATGCGGCAACCGCCTGCGGCGCGCGTTCGCGCACGAGCACGCCGAGCGCGGCGAGACGATCGGTCATCGTGGATGCGGTGTCGTATTGCTTCGCCGCCAACTCAAACGCTTGCTCCACGCTCACTAAGGCAAGCAGTTCCAGCACGCGGCGTTTGAGGCGCCGCTTCGCCTGACTTGTTGCGTCCAGCTCTTGTTGCGGGGTGTCGGCCGCCAGCGCGCGGTAGCGCGCGACCAAGGCATCCACGCCGATGCGCGATGCGAGTCGCTGCTGTAACGTCTGGCGTTGCGCGTGAATTTTTGCCGGATCTACTTCGCTTTGACGATCGGCGAATTCGATTTCGCCGGGCGGCGTCAGCAAATCCGCCAGTAACGCATCGTCGATATCGGGATTGTCGAATAACGCCGTCAGCGCGTCGCACCACGCGTGGCACGCGGTGGAGTCGTTGCCGTTATGCAGCGTATCGAACGCCAGCATGGCCAATTGCTGGCCCGCTTCCCAGCGGTTGAATCCATCCGGATCGTGTGTGAGCAGCAGCGCTAATTCGGCAGGCGAATAATCGCATTCCAACACCACTGGCGCGGAAAATCCGCGCAACAGGGAAGGTACCGGCGCGGACTCAACATCTTTGAATACGAAACGCTGCGATGCCTTGTCGAGCACGACCACGTGTTCGGTACCGTCCGCACGTTGGGCGCCCTCAAGATGGAGCGGCAGCAACTGCCCGCTCTGATCGAAGAGCGACAATTTCACCGGAATCGGCAGCGGTACCTTTTCCGGCTGACCAAGTGTCGGGCGCGTTTGTTGCGAAAGCGTCAGTGCGTATTCGCGACGCGACGCATCGTATTCGCCTTTGGCGTGGAGACGCGGCGTGCCGGATTGTGCGTACCAGGCGAGATACGGTTTCAAATCGATGCGATTTGCATCGCCGAGCGCCGCGAGAAAATCTTCAATCGTCGCGGCCTGTCCGTCATGCCGCTGGAAATACAGATCCATGCCGCGTCGGAATCCATTCGGTCCGAGTCGGCCAGCCACCATGCGCACCAGCTCCGAACCCTTTTCGTAAACCGTGGCCGTGTAGAAATTATTGATCTCGCGATATTCCGCTGGACGCACGGGATGCGCGAGCGGGCCGGCATCTTCCGGAAACTGCGCGCGACGCAGCAGGGCGACATCTTCAATGCGCTTGAGCGAAGGCGAATTCATATCCGCCGAAAACTGCTGCTCGCGAAACACGGTGAGGCCCTCTTTCAGAGAGAGCTGAAACCAGTCGCGGCACGTGACGCGATTGCCTGTCCAATTGTGGAAATACTCGTGCGCGACCACCGCTTCGACCGCGCGATATTCGTCGTCGGTGCTGCTGTCCGGATCGGCGAGCAGGTATTTCGCATTGAAAATATTGAGGCCTTTGTTTTCCATCGCGCCCATATTGAAATCGTGCGTGGCGACGACGTGAAACACATCCAAATCGTACTGGCGCCCGTATGTCTGCTCGTCCCAGCGCATCGAGCGCTCCACCGCATCGAGCGCGTAGTGGCAGTGATCGATAACGTTGGCTTCGGACCAAATCACCAGCTTCACCGTGCGGCCGTCGGCCGTGACGTAGTCGCGTTGAATGTTTTCCAGGCGACCCGCGACCAAGGCGAACAGATAGCAAGGCTTGGGATGCGGATCGACAAAGCGCGCCCAATGACGGCCGTCCGCCAACTCGCCCGCGCCGGCCGGATTGCCGCCGGCCAGCAGTACGGGAAAGCGTTGCTTGTCCGCGCGCAGCGTCACGGTGAAGCGCGTCAGCACATCCGGACGGTCGGGGAAAAACGTGATGTGGCGAAAACCTTCCGCTTCACACTGCGTCAACAGAAAACCGGTTTCGCGCGGACCGGATAGATACAAGCCTTCCAACGTGGTGTTGGCGGCGGGTTGTATGCGCACGCGTGTTGCCAGCACGCTACCGTCGCGAACGCCATCCACCTCAAGCACGCCGTTCGCGTAGCGATAGCGTTGGGTGTCGAGCGGCTGCCCGTCGAGCGAAATCGCCAGCAGTTCCAGGCCTTCGCCATCGAGGCGCAGCGGCGCGGATTGCTCTGGATCGCGCCGAAGCGTCAGGCGCGACGATACGTCCGTCGTGTCGATACCCAGGTCCACTTCCATCTCGATGGTGTCCACCGACCAGGCGGGTCGTCGGTAATCGTGCAGACGGATCGGGGTGACGGAGGGTTCGTGGACGAGAGTCATGTGGCACGCACGGCAAGGAAAAGACAAGTCAGGCTAACATGAGGCTCTTTGGGTTCCAGGACAAGCGGATGGCCGCCTTCAGCATCGAAAAAACACCGTGGGGTTCGCATGAGGTGGTGGTTCTGCGCGATACCCAGCGCAATCGCCGCGCGCTTGTCGCTCGCCGAGGAGCGACCTTGGTTTCCCTGGAGCAGCTAATCGATGGCGTGACGCGACAGTTTGTCGACGGCTATCGCGATGCGGCCGAACTGGATACGCGCCCGAGCTCGCGCTCGGCGGTCATGGCGCCGTTTGCCAATCGCATCGACGACGCGCGATATACCTTCGACGGCCACATGTACGACACGCAGCCCGGTGTTGAAGGCGCACAGCGCGCCATGCGTCACGGATTTGTGCGTGGCGTGGATTTCGATGTCGTTGCGCAGCGCGCTGATGCACAAAGTGCGCAGGTGACGTTCGCCACATCGGTGATAAGACCGGGCGCCTTCGCGGGATATCCGTTCGCCATCGATCTTTCCGTCACCTACGTGCTGGATGCTCACGGATTGTCGCTGCATGTGAGCATGCGCAACGTCGGCGATACGATCGCGCCGTGCTTCTTCGGATGGCATCCGTATTTCCGCGTGGGCGACACCAGCGTCGATACGTGGGAACTGCAAGTGCCCGCCAAAACCTTGATTCGCACGACCGCCGACAATATTCCGTTGCCCGACGCGCAGGCGTATCAACCGCTCGACGAAGCATCGCCATCCTTGGATTTCCGCAACATGAAACCCATCGGTGCCACGCATGTCGACTGTGCGTTCTCGCAGCTGATATTCGACAAAGACGGTCGCGCACGCACGCATTTGCGCGATCCGGCGACCGGCGTGCATCTCGCTATGTGGCAAGAGCGCGGCATCGTGTTGGTGTTTACCGCCGATACGATCGGTCGCGACGTGCGTCGCTCGGTGGCGTTGGAGCCGATGGAATGCCTATCCAATGCGTTCAATCGAGTCGATTGCGCCGACACGATCCGCTTGGAACCGGGCGCCGAGCGCGTATTCCGCTGCGGCGTGGAGATCGAAGGCGTATGAGCGACGCGCTTCCAACTCTCAGCCAGATTCAGGATGCCGCCGCGCGCATTGCGCCGTTTGCGACGCTGACGCCCGTGCTGCGGAATGCGTCGCTGGATGACATGGTCGGCGCGCAGCTGTACTTCAAATGCGAAAACCTGCAGCGCGGCGGCGCGTTCAAATTTCGCGGCGCGTGCAATGCCGTGTGGTCGCTGACGGATGACGAAGCGCGTTGCGGCGTCGTTACGCATTCGTCGGGCAATCACGGCAATGCGCTAGCGATGGCGGCGGCGACGCGCGGTATTGCCGCGCATGTGGTGGTTCCAGAGGGTGCGGTACGCGCCAAGCTGGAAGCGATCGAGCGGGCTGGCGCGATTCTGCATCGATGCGCGCCCACTACCGCCGCGCGCGAAGCCAAGGCCGCCGAGGTGCAACGAGCGACGGGCGCGATTTTGGTACACCCCTACGCCGACACGCGGGTGATGGCGGGGCAGGGAACGACGGTGCTCGAGTTGCTCAAGCAAAGCGGCGAATTGGACGGCATCGTCACGCCGATCGGCGGCGGCGGTCTCATGGCAGGGTGTGCGATTGCCGCACACGGCGCGCTGCCCTCCATCGTCATGATCGGCGCGGAGCCTTCAGGCGCGTCGGATGCGGCGCAATCGCTCGCACAAAGCGCACGTATCGAGCATTTTTCGCCCGACACGGTGTGCGACGGTTTGCGTACCTTGATTGGCGTAACGAATCTGGATGCGTTGCGCGAGCACCGCGTTCAAGTCATTACGGTGACTGACGAAGAAACCATCGCCGCCATGAAGCTGCTGTGGCAGACGCTAAAAGTCGTGGTGGAAGTTTCGAGCGCGACCGTGCTTGCCGCCGTGCTCAAGCAGCGCGAGCAGTTTGCCGGTCGCCGCATCGGATTGGTGCTCACCGGCGGCAACGTGGATGTGGATGCGTTGCCCTGGTAGTGAAAGCGCCTAACAGTTCACGCTTTGTAAGCGTTGTCGACACGTCGGAAATTTCGCGGTGAGTTGACCGTTCGCGCACCGCTGGCGGTATCCTCCGTGTCTTCGATACCGTCGTGCAAAAGGGGATATCCGTGACGACCTCACGCATACGCTGTCACTGGGCAGCCGACGGCGACTTGATGCAGGACTATCACGACACCGAGTGGGGCGTGCCCCTGCACGACGATCAGGCATTGTTCGAATTCCTATGCCTGGAAGGCGCGCAAGCGGGACTATCGTGGCGCACCGTGTTGCACAAACGCGACAACTACCGTCGCGCTTTCCATCAATTCGATATCGCGCGCGTCGCTGGCATGAAAGACCGCGAAGTGGAAAAGCTGTTGCTCGATCCAGGCATTATCCGCAATCGATTGAAGGTCACGGCGGCGCGCGATAACGCCAACGCGGCGCTGGAAGCCATCGACGATTTCGGCAGTCTGGACGCTTTCCTATGGTCCTTCGTCGAGGGCAAGCCCGTCCGCAACCAATGGCGCACCCGGGGCGACGTGCCCGCCACTACGCCGATCTCCGACCATATGAGCAAGACGCTGAAAAAGCGCGGTTTCCGCTTCGTTGGCAGCACCATTTGCTATGCCTTTATGCAGGCGACCGGCATGGTCAACGACCACTTGGTGGAGTGCTTTCGGCATAAAGCGTGCGCGGCCAAAAAGTGATGACGAGACAAGCTCTCAGTCACGCTAGAATGGCTTCCATCCAGGGCCCACGGAGATGCCGTATATGAAGCCGGTTCACGATTCGCGCGCGCGTTACGGCAACGGCCCTCTGCTCGGACTGTGCGCCGCGCTGCTGCTCCTGCCGCTGGCGGCCCACGCCAAAACCGGCGACCGCAACCAGCCCATGAACACGTCGCAGGCGTCGGTCAATGGCTTCAATGCGCCCAATACCATCACCACACTTACCGGCAACGTCGTCGTGACTCAGGGCACCATGAAAGCCAAGGGCGCCGTCGCGCAGCTTTATCTCGATAAGGACAGCCAGGTCGCGCGTATCGTGATGAAAGGGAGTCCGGCGCATATCGAGCAGCTGGACGACAACAATCATCTGATGACCGGCGAAGCGCCGACGCTGGATTACGACAACATCAACGGCATCGCCGTGCTGCAGCCGGATGCCGTCGTCACCCAGCAAGGCATGGGCGACGCGCACGCCGACAAGCTGACCTACAACACCAACACGTCCTACTTCACCGGCACGGGCAATATCAGCATGACGTATCTGCCCAAGCAAAAGCAGGAGGGTGCGCCCGCGCCCGCAACCTCGGCGCCCGCATCGACAGCGAGTGCGGCCACGCCGCAAAAGTAAGCCGTCGCGCGGTTCAGCGTCGTCGCGAACCGCGCAATGATTCGAGCGAGATGCTCGCGATTTCGCCGCCGCCTTTGACGCGGCGCGATTGACCCGATGCCGGACCCCAGGCGTGCGCGGTCACCACTTCCCACGTCGCCGGAATACGGCCATTCACGCGCATCGCTTCGTAAGCGGCCAGCATGTCGCGAAAATGCTGTTTGCCGGTAAGGCCGCGTTCGCGGCCACGATCGGCGTGTGTGGCGCCCAATCCCTTCAGCTCACGCAGCAGCGCTTTCGGCTCGCTGTAAGTAAGCGTAAAGCGGTCGACATCCAGCACCGGATCGCGCAAGCCGGCGTTAATCATCGCATCGCCCAGATCGTGCATATCCAGAAAGCGGCTAACGTGCGAATGCTGATCCACCGATGCCCACGCTGCGCGCAATTCGCGCAAGGTGTCGGGCCCAAACGTGGAAAACACCAACATGCCGCCAGGCTTCAACACACGCACGCATTCGCCGAACAACGCGGAGAGATCGTCGATCCACTGGAAGCACAGATTGGAATGCAAGATATCCACGCTGTGATCGGGCAATGGCAGCGCCGTCGCTTCGCCGCATACGCGAGCAAAAGGCTTGAGCCAGCTTGCGTGCGATTTGGCGGTGCGCAACATCGGCAGCGCAGCGTCGATGGCGATCACTTGCGCCTTGGCGTAGCGCTTCTTCAGCAACGCGCTGCCGCGACCCGTGCCCGCACCCACGTCGATGACGCGTTCGGGTTGCTGTAAATAGAAATCGAGGCGTTCGAGCAGCAATTGTTGCACTTCGCGCTGCAAGGCGTCGTGTTGTTCGTAGCTTTCGGCGGCGTGGCTAAAATTCGCGCGGATACGATGTGCATCGAGTTGGAAGTCGCTCATGCGGCGGCCTCCAGCCATGGCAGCAAGGTTTGCGCGACGGTCGGCGCATGGCTAAGAAACGGTGCGTGTCCGGCGCGCGCAAGAACGTGAAATTCGCCCTTGCTCGCCTGCGCGGACCATTGCATCGCATCGGGATGTACCAGGCGATCCAGGCGGCCGGCGCTCCACCAACTGCTGCCGGGCTTCAAGCCCGGCAAGTACGCGCGCAGATCGGTTTGATCGAGTACGCGAATGCCTTCCTGCAACACACGCAGATCGGGTTCGCCGCGCGAGAACACATCGCCGCGCAGCTTGCGCAATTCGCCGCGTGGATCGGGGCTGCCCATCACTTCCAACGCAAGAAAGCGTTCAATGGTGGCGTGGTAATCCGTTTCCAGGTCGGTGGCGAGCTGCTGCACGAGCGACGGGTCGCGTCCGTGCGGCCAATCGGCACCGCTCACAAAACGCGGCGTTGCGCAGAGCATGGCGAGCCCGCGCACGTGTCGCGGAAAATCCAGCGCTGCGGTCAGTGCGATCGATCCGCCGAGCGACCAGCCAAGCCAGAACGCGGGCGGCGTCGCTTCGACGATGGCGCGCGCGCAAGCATGCGGTTCCAGCGGTAGGCCGCAATCACGCGAAAAACCGTGTCCGGGCAGATCAACCAGGTACATCGTGCATTGGTCGCTCAGTGTTTCGACCAGCGGCGCGAACACGCCGCCGTGCATGGCCCAACCGTGCAGCATCACCAGCGGAATCGGCCCGCTGCCTGCCGTTTCGATGTACAAACTCATGCAGCGGCGCTTCCGGAAGGGTGCTCGTTGTCGATGCGCTCGTCAGCCGATAGAGAGGGCGCGAGGGCTTTGTCGACGGCGCCGCGTTCGTCGAACACGAAACAGTCGCCTTGCCAGTGTACGCCGCCGACTTCTTCGAAATATTTCAGAATGCCGCCTTCGAGTTGAAACACGCGTTGCATGCCGATGTCTTGCATATGCAACACGGCTTTCTCGCAGCGAATGCCGCCGGTGCAATAGGAAACCACGGTTTTGCCGGCGTAACGCGTTTGATCGGCCGCCAACGCGTCGGGCAATTCGGTAAAGCTCGCGATGCGATAGTCGACCGCCTGCGGAAACATGCCGACGTCGGTTTCATAGGCGTTGCGCGTATCCAGCAAGACGACATCGTGCCCTTCGTCGTCATGGCCTTGATCGAGCCAGCGCTTGAGCGTGGCCGGATCCACCGCGGGCGCGCGACCGCCTTCCGGGCGAATGGTGGGTTTGCGCAGCGTGATGATTTCTTTCTTGAGACGTACGCGCATGCGTTTGAACGGCACGTCGTCCGACAGAGATTCTTTGGCCTGCAAACCGGCAAAGCGCGAATCGATGCGCAGCCAATCGAGAAAACTGTCAATCGCTTCGCGCGAGCCGGCGAGAAAAAGATTGATGCCCTCAGGCGCCAACAAAATCGTGCCCTTCAACGCCAGCGCGTGGCAGCGTTCGAGCACGCGTTCGCGCAGCGTGGGCAGATCGTCCAGGCTGACGAAGCGATAGGCGGAGATATTTAGAGTCGACATAGGCAGTACGGAAAGCTCAAGCCGCCATTATACCGGGGCCTTTTCCAGGCGCAGGGCTGCCAAGGCTTCCAGCAGGCGATCCACATGGGCTTCCTCATGGGCCGCCGACAACGTGATGCGCAGGCGCGCCTGGCCGTGTGGGACCGTAGGCGGGCGAATGGCGACGACCAGCAAGCCCTGGTCTTCCAGGGCGCGGGCGGCGTCCAGCCCTCGCTGCGCATCGCCGAGCAAAAGCGGCTGGATCGCCGTGCGCGAAGGCATCAACGGCAGGCCCAGCTCTTCTGCGCCGCGTCGGAAGCGTTGAATCAGTCGATTCAACTTTTCGCGCCGCCAACTTTCATTGCGCGCGATCATCACCGCGCAATGCGTGGCCGCGGCGAGCGCCGGCGGCATGGCGGTTGTGTAAATGTAAGTGCGTGCGAATTGGATCAGTCCGTCGATCAGCGCGGCAGGGCCGGCGACGAATGCGCCGCTGCATCCCAGCGCTTTGCCGAGCGTCGCCATCAAAACCGGCACGTCGCGTTCGCTCAAACCGGCCTCGGCCACGCTGCCGGCGCCGTGATCGCCCAGCACGCCAAGGCCATGCGCATCGTCCACCATCAGAGTGGCGTTTTCTTGCCGACAAAGCGCGGCGAGTTCGGGCAGTGGCGCGATATCGCCGTCCATGCTGAATACGCCATCGGTGGCGACCAGCGCGCAGCCTTCGGCATCGCTGCGTAATTGCCGCGCGGCGGCATCGACATCGGCGTGCGGATAACGCTTCAACACGGCGCCGGCAAGTTGCGCGCCGTCGAGCAGGCAGGCGTGGTTGAGTTTGTCCTGCACGCACAATTCCCCACGCTGCAGCAACGCCTGCATCACGCCGAGATTGGCCATATAGCCCGTGGAAAACAGCAGCGCGCGCTCGCGTCCGGTCCATTCGGACAACGCTTCTTCGAGTGCGGCATGTTCGCGACGATGACCGCAAATCAGATGCGCGGAGCCGCTGCCGACGCCGCTTTCATCGGCGGCTTGCTTCAACGCTGCAATCAGACGGGGATCTTGGGCGAGGCCGAGATAATCGTTGGTGCAGAAAGCAAGCAGGCGCCGCCCGTTGCTTTCCACAAATGGACCTTCCGTGCGGGCGATCGTGCGCAGTCTGCGTTGCAGCTGTGCTTGCGCGCGCTCGGCCGTTTGGACGGCCAAACGCTCAATCAGATCAGGCCGCGGCACTGCAGCCGCAACCTTGGCCGCAACCCGTCGTTTCCGTCTCAAGAATGTCTGCGTGCACCGTGTCGGCTTCTTCCGTCACTTCCAGCGCATGCAGATCGAGGCGGCGGAACAGGGCGCGATCGTGCTCGACGTCCGGATTGCCGGTGGTGAGCAGTTTTTCGCCGTAGAAAATCGAATTGGCGCCAGCGAAGAAGCACAGCGCTTGCACGGCATCGTCCATCTGCTGACGACCGGCGGAGAGACGTACCATCGATGCGGGCATCAAGATGCGCGCAACGGCGATCGTGCGCACGAATTCGAACGGGTCCAGCGCTTCGGTGCCGTGCAGCGGCGTGCCCTCCACTTGCACCAGCTGATTGATCGGAACCGATTGCGGATGCTCGGGCAGATTCGCCAGCGTTTGCAGCAGACCGGCGCGTTGATCGCGCGTTTCGCCCATGCCGACGATGCCGCCGCAGCACGTCTTCAAACCGACTTGGCGCACGTGTTCAAGCGTATCGAGGCGATCCTGATATTGGCGCGTGTGGATGATTTCGCCGTAGAACTCCGGCGCCGTATCCAGATTGTGGTTGTAGTAGTCCAGACCCGCGTGCTTGAGCGTTTGCGCTTGTTCGCCCGTGAGCATTCCTAAGGTTGCGCAGGTTTCCAGGCCCAGCGATTTGACCGCGGAAACGATCTCGGCCACCTGGGCCACGTCGCGATCCTTCGGGCTGCGCCACGCGGCGCCCATGCAGAAGCGGCTGGCGCCGGCGTTTTTGGCGGCTTGTGCGCGCGCGACGACCGCATCTACCGACATCAGTTTTTCCGCTTTCACGCCTGTGTGATAGCGCGCCGCCTGCGGGCAATAACCGCAATCTTCCGGACATCCGCCGGTCTTGATCGACAGCAGCGTTGAAACCTGCACCGCGTTCGGATCGTGATGCGCGCGATGCACGCCATGTGCGCGATGCAGCAGCTCGTTGAACGGGAGTTGGAACAGGGCGACGATTTCGTCGCGGGCCCAGTCGTGGCGAAGAGCGGCTGCGGTCATGGGAAAACTCCGGAAAACAGACGCACAGTGTGGAAGTCGCCCCAAAAGTTGTCAACTCAATGCTTCTGCGAATGGTTGACGGGCGGCAACACGGCGTTTCGCCTGAATTTCAACGTTTGCCGTCGTTCTTCTCGTTCGCCACCAAGGCGCCCAGCCGAAACCGGCACACATGGCCGCCGCGCACGATGCACTCCATATGGTGGACACGTCGACCGCTCGCCGCCTCCATATAGGCAAGGTCGAACTTGCATACCTGCGGATGTTCCCGCGCCAAGGCGTGAAAGACGCAATTGAACGCTTCCACCTGCCATTCCTCGCCATGTCGCGCCGGTACCGCTTCATAGCCGAGCGCGTCGAGCTTCTGCGCCAAACCTTGGACAACTTCCTCAAGCGGCGTGTCCGACGACGGCGCCACCTCGCGACTGCCAAGCACGCGGCCAAGATCGCGCAAGGTGTTCTCCATGTCAGCCTCGCCGAATCGTGCGCTCAACTGCGCGAGCAATGCCGACGCGATGGTGTCGTAGTTGCGGGGGAACAAAGCGCGCCCCGTCTCGGTGAGTCGGTAGCACGCCGTCGGCCGTCCGCCGCTGGGGCGCGATTGCGAGCGTTCCACGTAATCGCGCGCGATCAGGGCGCTCAAGTGTTGGCGCACGGCGTTATGGCTGATGCGCAATTGCGCGCATAGCGATTCCACCGTGCCGCCCTCGTTGCCCATCAGCAGTTGCCGCATTACGCGCTGCTGCGTGGCGCCGAGTTGCTTGAGCGCCGTCATCGTTTATTTGGCCTTGTCCGGAAATTGTTTGGCGATGCCGTTCGACAACGCGTCGGCGATCGTATTCATATGCGCCTGCATCTCGGTCCAAGTTGCCTCTTCGCCCTTGGTATCGCCGCTCATGATCTGCCTGATCTGCGTCGCGTGATGCGCGACATGCGCCGCGAACAAGCTTTGCACGGCGTTTTCAGGCAAGTTCGGATTCGCGCTGGAGAAGAATTTCGCAATGTCGTTGACGTTGTTGTTGAGATCGGTCATTGCTTTTTGTTCGCCGGCCATATCGTTGGCGGCGCTCGCATCGGTAAGCGCCTTCACGCCGCCCCAGTGGCCGGCGAGCAATTGCAAGGTCTGCGCGCCGGCAGGTTTGCCGTAGAAACCCGCGACAGCATTGGCGATCTGTTTCGCGTTGGCGACCACAGCGTCGGCAGCGGCCTTGGCTTTGGCGTTGTCGTGCGCATGCACAGCCATGGCGTATTCGCGCGTGTGCACCACATGACCATGCCATAGGGAGCGCATCGCCGCTTGCAACTTCGGCGCGGCGCTCGGCGCGTCTTGCGCGGTCATGCCCATATCGTGCATGGGTGGCGCGGCTTGCGCGACGCCGACCATGGCGCAGGTCGTGCCGGCAAGCATAAACAGCAAGGTTCGGGTGTTCATGAAGCATCTCCGTGATGTCGCTTAGTGCGACTGGGGATAGTCTGAACACCTATGATTTTCGCGCAATAAACCTATGTGTAAAGTCCATATGGCAACGATTTTGGCGGTTCGTCCGGTTGCGACTATCCACGCCGGGCCTGGGCTGGCGTCCCCAGACTCAGGGCGTTTCCACAAACGGGGCCGTACCTCTACCATCGGGCATCATCCATCGAAGGAGTCGATTCATGAGTACAGGTCAGGGCAGCGCCGGAAACGTTCTTGCTGCGATATGCAGCCTGTTTATTCCCGGGCTGGGCCAATTGGTGCAAGGACGCGTGTTGAAGGCCCTGCTGATGTTCGTGCTGGCGGGGGTGCTTTGGATCTTCTGGATGGGTTGGATCATCCATCTCTGGTCGATCATCGACGCCGCGATGTTCAAGCCGAATAACTGACGACGGTTTCGCGCATGGATGCGCTGAGTCGAACGCTCGCCACGCTGCAATCGTGGTTTCTGCCGTGGCGCTGTCTGCTTTGCGGCGATGCCGGCGCAAACGGCCTGGATTTGTGCAGTGAATGCGCGGCCGAACTGCCGCGCAACACGCATTGTTGCCAACGTTGCGCGCTGCCTTTGCCGATCTCGGCGACGCAATGCGGACGATGCCAACGCAAGGCGCCGCCGTGGGATTCTGCATGGTCGCCGTTTCGCTACACGTGGCCGCTGGATCGGTTGGAAACGCGCTTCAAGTTCGGTCGCGATTTGGCTGCGGGGCGCGCGCTCGTCACGATGTGGCAGCGTGCGCCGCGGCCTTCGTCTTTGCCTCAGCTTGTTATTCCCGTGCCATTGCATGTGCGTCGCTTGCGTGAGCGCGGTTACAACCAAGCGTGGGAACTTGCCAAGCCACTGGCGCGCACGTTAGACGTCGCTTGTCGGCACGATGTTTTGTCGCGAGTCAAGAAAACCGAAGCGCAAACAGGATTGGATGCAGTCGAACGGCGACGCAATCTACGCGGTGCGTTTGCTTTGCGCGACGATGCTGCGCTTCCATCGCACGTTGCGGTGCTCGACGATGTATTTACGACCGGCGCCACGCTTGCTGAATGCGCTCGCACACTCAAGCGTGCAGGTGTTCAGCGAGTCGATGTCTGGGCGTTGGCGCGTGCACCCGTGCCGGGTCGTTAACGCACCGCCAGCGCCAGCGCGATACCGATCCACAACGTCAAGCCAAGCCAGTTGTTGTGGCGAAACGCGGTAAGGCACGCGTCGCGTTCGCGATTGCGAATCAGCCATTGCTGCCAGCCGAACAATCCGGCGGTGGCAATCGCTGCCACCCAATACGGCCACGCCAGGTGCGCGCGCGTACCAATCATCACCAACGAGACCATGAAGGTACCCATCAGTACGCCGATAATCAGCAGATCCGCATCGCCGAAAAGAATGGCGGTGGAGCGTGCGCCGGCTTTGATGTCGTCGTCGCGATCGACCATCGCGTATTCGGTATCGTAGATCACCGACCACAGAATATTGGCGATAAACAACACCCAGCCGACCGGCGGCACGTCGTTCAGAATGGCGGCGAACGCCATGGGGATCGACCAGCCGAACGCGGCGCCCAGCACCACCTGTGGCAGATCGGTGTAGCGCTTCGTAAACGGATAAAGCGCGGCCAGCGCGGCGCCAATAAAAGAGAGCTTGATCGTCAGCGGGTTGGTCATCAGCACCAAAAGAAAGGCGAAGACCAGCAGGGCGACGAATACGATCAGCGCCTCGCGGGGCGTGACGCGTCCGGATGCGATGGGCCGTCCCGCCGTTCGCGCGACCTGGGGGTCGAGTTTGCGGTCGGCATAATCGTTGATGGCGCAACCGGCCGCGCGCATCGCAAACACGCCCAGCGTAAAGATCACCAACGGCTTCCAGGGCGGAAAATCGCCCGCCGCCAGCCACAGCGCCCACCAAGTTGGCCATAGCAGCAGCAGGGCGCCGATGGGGCGATCCATGCGGGTCAGGACGAGGATGTCGTGCGCTTTTTGCCTATGTTTTTCAGGCAGTTTCTGCAGCAGCCAATCCAGCACTCGCGCCGCCCGGGTCGAGCTGTCGGCAGGTCGAACCGGTTGCGTTCGCGTCGGGGTCGCCGACGCGCGGGCGCGGTGCGGTACGGGCGCGGGAGACGTGCGCCGAGGGCGCTTGCGGGAAGTCGGTGCCATTCCCTCAGTGTAGCGTGCATGCTTAACGCAGGAAGGTGCGCCACGACGCGGCCTTCACATCAGTAGTACATTGTCGCCCGAGAGGGATCCGTCCAGGATTTCGACCACATCGAGGGCAGGGTCTTAATGAGCGCGTCTATCGGACATATTGCCTTGATTGTGCGCGATCCCACTCGCACCGCGGAGCTGCTCGCCGGCGTGCTGGGCGCGCAGGTGGTCGCCGACCAACCCGACGACGAAGGCTGTTTGCAAACCTTCGCGAAATTCGGGGGCGTGTGGTTCGTGTTGCGGCAGGGGGAGGGGCCGCCCATGCGCAACGGCGACCATATCGCGTTCGAAGTCAGCCACGACGAGCTAAGGCATTTCGCCGGCATGCTCGCCACGTCCGATGTAGAGCACTTCATGGCGCGCGAAGACAGCGCGCTTTATTTTATGGATTACGACAACCACGTTTTCGAACTGGATGCCGGCGGTTCGATCGACGACGCCTTTCGCGGGCTGTTACGCGCGTAGCAGCAATTGGTACGCGGGATTCTCGCTTTCATCCACATGCGGATAGCCCAGCGTGGCTAGGAAATCCTGCAGCAAACCCAACTCGCTCGGCGGCGCCTGGATGCCGACCAGGATGCGCCCATAATCGGCGCCATGATTGCGGTAGTGGAACAGGCTGATGTTCCAATCTGGATGCATCCGATCCAAAAACCGCGCCAATGCGCCGGGGCGTTCTGGAAAATCGAAACGATACAGACGCTCGTCGCGCGCCAACGGCGAACGGCCGCCGATCATATGGCGCAAATGAAGTTTCGCCAGTTCGTCGTCGGTTAGATCCAGTACGCCAAATCCATTGGTGCGAAATGCATCGACCAGCGCCTCGCGTTCGCCGCGTTGCGCGGTCTGCACTCCGACGAAAATATGCGCGGCCTGCGCATCTCCGATGCGATAATTGAATTCGGTAATCGAATGCTGGCCTAGCGCGCTGCAGAAGCGGCGAAAGCTGCCGCGCTGTTCGGGAATGGTCACGGCGAAAACCGCTTCGCGCTGTTCGCCCACTTCCGCGCGCTCCGCCACGAAACGCAGCCGATCGAAATTCATGTTGGCGCCGGAGACCACCGCAACCAAGGCGCCATCGCAAGCACCATGCGTGGCGACGTACTGCTTCAAACCGGCCAAAGCGAGTGCGCCGGAGGGTTCGGGAACGCTACGCGTGTCCTGATAGATATCGCGAATCGCCGCGCAGATGGCGTCGGTGTCGACACGCAACACATCGTCCAGGTAGCGCTGGCACAGCGAGAACGTCAGCGTGCCGACTTGCTTGACGGCGGTGCCGTCGGCGAACAATCCCACTTCATCCAGCGATACGCGTTCGCCGGCTTCGATGGCGCGGGCCATGGCGTCGGCGTCGCAGGCCTGCACGCCGATCACGCGCACATCCGGGCGACGCGCCTTGATCACCGCGGCCATGCCGGCCGCAAGGCCGCCACCGCCGATCGGCAGGAACACCGCGTGCAACGGTCCGTGATGTTGCGCCAGCAGTTCCAGCGCAATCGTCGCTTGGCCGGCGATGACGTCGAGATCGTCGAAAGGATGCACGAACGTTGCGTCGCGTTCTTCTCGCAATCGCTGCGCTTCCGCTTGCGCATCACTGAAGGAATCGCCGTGCAACACTACTTCCACGAAGGCGCCGCCGAAGCGTCGCACGGCATCCACTTTCACTTGCGGCGCCGTCACGGGCATCACGATGATGGCCGGGATTTTCAAGCGCGACGCGGCCAGCGCGACGCCTTGTGCATGATTGCCCGCCGACGCGGCGACCACACCACGCGCACGTTCCGTCGGTTCGAGGTGCGCCATGCGGTTGTAAGCGCCGCGCAGCTTGAATGAAAACACCGGTTGCTGGTCTTCGCGTTTGAGCAGCACGCGATGGCCGAGTCGCGCCGAAAGCTGCAACGCAGGCTCCAGCGCTGTGTGTTGTGCGACTTCGTAGACCCGCGCCGTTTCGGCGCGTCGCAATACCGAGGCGGCCGTTGGTGCGGCGTCGTTGTCGATCAACTGCGCGTTCATGCCTGCGCCGGATGCTCGACCTGCAATACGTCGACCAGTTTGCGTGTCTGCTGCAGGATTTGCGTCAGCGTTGCGTCGTCGCCGCGCACGGTCAGCGTGAGGCGCGATACGGCGGGATCGGCGGTGGCGGCAACGGTGAGCGTATCGATGTTATGTCCGCGCGCGGCAAACAGGCCTGCGACGCGAACCAAGGCGCCGGCTTCGTTTTGCAGAAGAATCGAGAGCGTGTGTTGCATGGCCTGTTCCTGTCGTGTGGATCGGTGCGTCGTGAACGTTAGAAACTGTCGGATGCGGCGGCTTCGCCGGTGTGCGCTACCGTGCGCGAGGGAATGAAATCGCCCGTGATCATTTGCGAGTAATTAGCGCCGGGGCCGACCATGGGATACACGCCGGCATCCGGATCGATCATCACTTCCAGAAAAGCCGGTCCGTCGTACGCCAAAAATTCGGCGATGGTCGCCGCCAAATCTTCGCGACGTTCCAAGCGTCGCGCCCAGCCGAAGCCGTCCGCTTCGGCTGCGCGCACAAAATCCTTGCGATGCAGGCTCTTGTCGGAAGAGGCGAAGCGTCCCTTGAAGAACAACTTCTGCCACTGCCGCACCATGCCATCGCCGACGTTGTTAAGGATGACGATCTTCACCGGCAAGGCGTAAGTGGTGACGGTTTCGAGCTCGCCCAGATTCATGCGGATGCTTGCATCGCCATCGATATCGATCACCAAGGCATCGCGCTGCGCGAACTGCGCGCCGATAGCGGCAGGCAAGCCGAAGCCCATCGTGCCCATCGAGCCAGACGTGAGCCAATGGCGCGGCGCGCGAAAATCCAGATATTGCGCGGACCACATCTGATGCTGGCCCACACCGGTACTGAAAATGGCGCGGCCTTGCGTGTGGCGATTGATTTCTTCCAGCACCGCATACGGCTGAATCAACGCGCTATCGCGGTCGTAGTTCATCGCGTGCAGTCGCTTGAGCGCGGCGACGTGCGCATGCCAATCGGCGAGCGCGGGCTGGTGACCGTGCGCCTTGCCGTAGTCAGTGAGTCGTTGCAGCGCGCGATCCAGCGGTCCGACGTGATGCCAATCGGCAGGTTTTACCTTGTTGATCTCGGCTGGATCGATATCGATATGCGCCACGAACTTAGCGCGCGGCGCGAACTGCGTGGGCACGCTGGCGACGCGATCGTCGAAGCGCGCGCCGAGCGCAACCAGGAAATCGCAATCTTCCACCGCATAGTTCGCGTACGCCGTGCCGTGCATGCCAAGCATATGCAGCGCCAGCGGATCGGTGGTATCGAAACCGCCGATGCCCATCAATGTTGTCGTGACCGGCAATCCGAATGCGTCGACAAACGCCCGTAGCGCGGGTGCCGCGCCGCCGCCGACAATGCCACCGCCGGCGTAGATCAGTGGACGCTTGGCGCGCGACAAGGCTTCGAAGAACGCTACGCAATCCGCATCAGTCAAGGTGGCCTGTTCCACGTCGCGCAGACGCGCACGGTAACCGGATAGCGGTAGCTCTTCCCGGCCGTCGAACACCATCATCGTGTTCTGCACATCTTTCGGAACGTCTACTACCACCGGTCCGGGGCGACCGCTGCGCGCAATGGTGAATGCGGTGCGCAGCGTGGCTTCCAATCGATCCGCTTCGGTAACCAGAAACACATGCTTCGCGCAGGAACTCATGATGTTGCTGATGGGCGCTTCCTGAAACGCATCGCTGCCGATCGCTTGCGTGGCGACCTGTCCGCAGATCACCACCATCGGAATGGAATCGGCGGTCGAATCGCGCACCGGCGTCACCATATTGGTGGCGCCAGGACCGGATGTAACGATGGCGACGCCGACTTTGCCCGACGCGCGCGCATAACCCGACGCCATAAAACCCGCGCCTTGCTCGTTGGCGGGCACGATCAGCGGCATCGGCTCGCTACAGTCGGCCCTTATGTTTTCAGCGTTATGTCGGAACACCGCATCGTAGACCGGTAAAATCGCGCCGCCGGAATAACCGAACAGCACATCGACGCCTTCGTCGGCCAGCACTTGTACGACGACATCCGCGCCGCTCATGGCCATCCCGGCCAGCGGATGTTGCGCGATGCCGGGTTCGGCAACGGCGGCGGATGTGGGTTTCAGCAACGGCATGTTCACGAAAATCCCTAGGTGATTGCGTGTTGTTATCGAAGAAGCGTTTCTTGATGCGACAAATCAGAAAATACGCAGCACAGGCATAAGGGCCATGCGACGCTCACCCGCCGGAGATGGGGGATTGGGTGAGCGCCGCATGGGCTTTAACCGACCTTCTTAAGCGGTGCTTGCGCGGGCTTCGCGCCGGTGTGCAACCACGCCATGCGTGCACGCAGCTGCGCGCCGACTTGCTCGATCGGATGTTCGAGATCGGCTTGCTTCCACTTCTTGTAGTTGGGCAGGCCGGCCTTGTATTCGGCGATCCAGTTGCGCGTGAACGTGCCGTCCTGAATGTCCTTCAACACGGCCTTCATGCGCTCCTTGGTGCCGGCGTCGATCACGCGCGGGCCGCTGACGTAGTCGCCGTATTGCGCAGTTTCGGATACGAATTCCAGCATCTTGGTGATGCCGCCTTCGTAGAACAGATCCACGATCAGCTTCAGTTCGTGCAGCACTTCGTAATAGGCGATTTCAGGCTGATAGCCGGCTTCCACCAGCGTTTCGAAACCCTTCATCACCAGCTCGCTAGCGCCGCCGCACAGCACGGCCTGCTCGCCGAACAGATCCGTTTCGGTTTCTTCCTTGAAGTCGGTCTTGATCAGCATCGCGCGCGCGCCACCCAAGCCTGCGGCGTACGCGGTGGCTTTTTCTTCCGCATGGCCGCTTACATCCTGGTGCACGGCGTAGATGCACGGCACGCCGCGCCCGCGTTCGTATTCGGTGCGCACCAGCGCGCCCGGTCCCTTCGGTGCGACCAGCACGACGTCGATGTCGGTACGCGGTTCGATCAGCTTGAAATGCACGTTCAAACCATGCGCAAACAGCAGCGCGGCGCCTGGCTTGATGTTCGGCTCGATCGATTCTTTGTACAGCGCGGGCTGCACCATGTCCGGCGTCAGCACAGCGACCAGATCGGCGCCACGCACGGCTTCACCGGGTTCGACCACATGAAAACCGTCGGCGACGGCCTTGTGCCAGGTGGGACCATTCGGACGCAGCCCGACCACGACGTCGAGGCCGGAGTCTTTCAGATTGAGCGCGTGGGCGCGGCCCTGGCTGCCGTAACCAAGAACGGCGATGCGCGCCTTGGCGAGCGTTTCGGTGGTGGCGGTGGTGCTCATGCGATAACTCCTGTTTCGGTACCTGATGTGAGAGGTGATGGCGTAGTGGGTTGTTTGTTGGTTTGTGTCGAGGGATGCGTGGTCGCGCCTTCGGAAGCGGAGCCGACCAGTTGCGCGTATTTGGCGAGCGCGCCGCGTTTTACTTTCGGTTCCGGCGGATGCCAGCTGGCGCGACGTGTAGCGAGATCGGCGTCGGTGGAAATCGTGCGCGACTGCGCATCGATCACGATGCGATCGCCTTCGTGCAACAACGCGATCGGACCGCCGCGCGCCGCTTCCGGTGCGATATGTCCGACCATGAAGCCGTGTGTGGCGCCGGAGAACCGGCCGTCGGTGATTAGCGCGACATCGTCGCCGAGTCCGCGGCCGATCAGCGCGGCGGTGACGCCGAGCATCTCGCGCATGCCGGGGCCGCCGGCCGGGCCTTCGTTGCGGATGACGACCACGTCGCCCTTGGTGAGCTTGCCGGCCTGCACGGCGGCGAACGCCTGTTCTTCGCTTTCGAACACGCGTGCGCGTCCTTCGAAATGCGTGGCGCCTTTGCCCGCCAGTTTCAGGATGCAGCCTTCCGGCGCGAGATTGCCGTAAAGAATCGAATAGCCACCGCGCGGTTTCAGCGGATCACTTACGGCATGCACGACATCCTGCTGTTCCGCGCGCGGCGCGGCGGCGCATTCGTCGAACAGACTGCGACCCGTCACGGTCGGCGCATCGTCAAGCATGTCAGCGGCGATCAGTTCCTGCGCCACGCGTGCGCTGCCGCCCGCGCCGAACAATTCCACGGCGGTGTAGCGTCCGCCCGGCAACAGATCGGCGATCACCGGCGTGTGCGCGGAAGCCGGTTCGAAATCTTCGATCGTCCACGGCACGCCCGCTTCGCGCGAGATCGCAAGCAAATGCAACACCGCATTGGTGGAGCCTGCGGTGGCGGCGACCATGCGCGCCGCATTGCGGAATGCGGTCTTGCTCAAAATATCCAGCGGTTTGCGTTCTTCGCGCAGGCAATCCATCACCAGTTCGCCGCAACGAAATGCGGCATGCGCTTTTGCCGGATGCGTGGCTGGGATGTCGTTGAATCCCATCGGCGACAAGCCGAGTGTCTGCAACACCATCGCCATGGTGTTGGCGGTGAATTGGCCGCCGCACGCGCCAGCGCCAGGGCAGGCGTCTTTCTCGACGGCGGTCAGTTCGGCGTCGGAGATTTTGCCCGCGCCGTGCGCACCGACGGCTTCGAACACTTGTTGAATGGTGATCGGATGATTGTCGTGTGTGCCGTGCGCGATGCTGCCGCCGTATAGCGCGACCGACGGAATATTCAACCGCGCCATTGCCATCGCCGCGGCGGGAATGGTCTTGTCGCAGCCGCACAACACCACCATCGCGTCGAGGCAGTGGCCGTCTACAGCCAGTTCGATCGAATCGGTGATCACCTCGCGGCTGATCAGCGACGCGCGCATGCCCGGCGTGCCCATCGCGATGCCGTCGGTCACGGCGATGGTGTTGAATTCGATCGGCGTGCCGCCGGCCGCGCGAATGCCTGCCGATACATGCTCGGCAAGTTCGCGCAAATTGAGATTGCAAGGACTCACGTTCGACCACGTGTGCACCACCGCCACCAACGGTTTGGTGATATCGCCATCCTGCAGGCCGGTGGCGCGCAACATGGCGCGCGCGGGAGCGCGGTCGGGTCCGGTTTTGATGAGATCGCTACGCATCGTGCCCTCGCTTAACCGCACGCACGCAGGCCGCACAAAAACGCGGGCGTGGCGACGTCATCCAGCGCCGCGATCACGGCGTCGCGAATCTGGCCCGTGGTGGCTTTGCCGCCGATATCGCGGCTATGCGGGCCGTTGGTCAGCACATGGCTCACCGCCGCTTCGATGGTGGTGGCTTCGACATCCAGCTCCAACGAATGACGCAACAACATCGCCGCGGAAAGAATGGCGCCCACCGGATTGGCGACGCCTTGGCCGGCGATGTCCGGCGCCGAGCCGTGAATCGGTTCGTACAAACCGACTTTGCCTTCGCCCAGCGACGCGGACGGCAGCAGCCCCAACGAGCCGGCCAATGCCGCGGCTTCGTCGGTAAGAATATCGCCGAACAGATTTTCGGTAACGATCACGTCGTAGCGCGAAGGTTGCGTCAGCAACAGCATCGCCATCGAATCGACGAGCTGATGCTCCAGCTTCACATCCGGATATTCCGCCGCGATGCGCGTCACCGTGCTGCGCCACAAACGCGAGGTTTCCAATACGTTGGCTTTGTCGACCGACGTGACATGCTGACGGCGTTCGCGCGCCAACTCGAAAGCGCGGCGCGTAACACGTTCGACTTCGGCGACGGTGTATTTGCATTCGTCGATGGCGGTATCGGTGGTGCGCGTTTTCGCGCCGAAGTACGCGCCGCCGGTGAGTTCGCGCACGAACAGCACGTCGACATTTTTCAGCTTCTCGTTTTTCAACGGCGACAGCGACGCCAATGCAGGATGCACTTGCAGTGGGCGCAGATTGGCGTAGACGCCAAGCGCAGCGCGAATGGCGAGCAGGCCTTGCTCCGGGCGAACCTTGGCGTGCGGATCGGACCACTTCGGTCCACCCACCGCGCCGAGCAGCACGGCGTCGGCCTTCTTGCAGGCATTCAGCGTGGCGGCAGGCAGCGGCTCGCCTGTGGCATCGATGGCGCAGCCGCCGATCAGATGCGACTCGAATTCGAATGTGTGGCCGCTGCGTTCGGCAACCGCTTCAAGTACGGCAACAGCCGCGTCGAGAACTTCCGGACCTACGCCGTCGCCGGGCAGGGTAACGATGCGCGCTTTCATGCCGCCTTCTCCTGTTGCTGTTCGAAATAAGTGATTGCGTCGGCGTGCTGAAGCAAAAAGCCGAGTTGGTCGACGCCGTTGAGCAGGCAATGCCGTGCAAACGGTTCGAGCGTGAAATGGATGCGACCGCCGTCCGGCAGTTCGATTGCCTGTTCGCGCACGTCGATGGAAAGTTCGATGCCGGGGTTCTTGAGCAGCCAGTGATGCTCGGCTTCGTCCAGCACGATGGCGAGCAAACCGTTCTTCAGCGCGTTGCCGCGGAAGATGTCGGCGATCTCGCTGCACAACACGGCTTGGATGCCGTAGTCGAGCAGCGCCCACGGCGCGTGTTCGCGCGACGAACCGCAGCCGAAATTGCGACCTGCGACAAGAATCGAGCAACCGCGCGCCGCGGATTGATTGAGCGGAAAATCCGGGTTGTCGCCACCATCTTGCGTATAGCGCCAATCGTTGAAGCAGAACTTGCCTAGGCCCGCGCGTTCGGTGGTGGTGAGAAAGCGCGCCGGAATGATGCGATCGGTGTCGATGTTTTCGTCCGACAGCACGGCGGTGCGCGAGTGAATGCGTGTTACGGGTTTCATGCGGCCACCTCCGTCAGGTATTCACGTGGATCGGCAATCGCGCCGGCGATAGCGGATGCGGCGGCGGTGGCAGGGCTGGCGAGCACGGTGCGCGCGCCTTTGCCTTGGCGGCCCTCGAAATTTCGATTGGACGTGCTCACCACGAGCTGTCCTGGCTGCGCCAGATCGCCGTTCATAGCGATGCACATCGAGCAACCCGGAATGCGCCATTCCGCGCCTGCCGCGAGAAACACTTCGTGCAGACCTTCCTTCTCCGCATCCCGGCGCACCGCTTCGGAGCCGGGCACCACCAGCATGCGCACGCCATTGGCCACGCGATGTCCGCGCAACACATCGGCCGCTTCGCGCAGATCCGAAAGGCGTGAGTTGGTGCAGCTGCCGATAAACACCACGTCGACCGCCGTGCCTTGCATCGGCTGATTCGCTTTGGCGCGCATGTAATCCAACGCGCGCTGCTCCACTGCGTTGCGCGGGGCAGGCACGGGCTTGTCCATCGCGATCGCCATGCCTGGATGCGTACCGTAGGTGACGGTCGGGCGAATCTGGCTTGCGTCGATATGCACTTCGCGGTCGTAGGTGGCGCCCGCATCCGTGCGCAAATGGCGCCAGCGTTGCACGGCGTTATCCCACGCTGCGCCTTGCGGAGCGCGCGGACGACCCTTCAACCACGCGAACGTGGTGTCGTCCGGTGCGATCAAACCCGCGCGTGCGCCGGCTTCGATGGACATGTTGCATACGGTCATGCGCTCTTCCATCGACAACGTTTCGATGGCTTTACCGCGATACTCGATGACGTAGCCGGTGCCGCCGTCCACGCCGATCTCGCCGATGATGTGCAGGATCAGATCTTTCGCGCCGACGCCGCGCGGCAGCGCGCCGTCGACGTTGATGGCGAAGGTTTTCGGCTTGCGTTGTAGCAGGCACTGCGTCGCCATCACATGGCCGACTTCCGTGGTGCCGATGCCGAACGCCAACGCGCCGAACGCGCCGTGCGTGGAGGTGTGGCTGTCGCCGCACACGATCGTCATGCCCGGTTGCGTGGCGCCGAGTTCAGGGCCGATCACATGCACGATGCCGCGATCGCGGCTATCCCAGCCGTACAGCTGCACGCCAAATTCGCGGCAATTCGCTTCCAGCTGCGCGACTTGTGCTTTGGCTTCGGCGTTCGCGTAGGGGCGTTCGCCATTGGCTTGCGGCGGCAGCGTGGGCGTGGAGTGATCCAGCGTCGCCAGCGTGCGATCCGGGCGACGCAGTTTCAATCCACGCGAGCGCAATTCGCTGAATGCTTGCGGCGAGGTGACTTCGTGCACCAGGTGTAGATCGATATACAGAACGGCGGGCGTATCCGCACTCTCGGGCGCAACGACATGCGCGTCCCAAATTTTTTCGAATAACGTGCGCGGGGTCATGCGGAAGCCTCCGACGTGACGTGCTCTTGGTGAGGAGTGCGGCCATGGATGGCCGATTTTTGACTTTCGCGGTCATGGACGACCGCACTAACCGACGTCAGCCAGCCATAACGGTCTTGTGTGCGACCGTCGAACAAGCCGAAGAAGGCATCGCGCAACGCGCGCGTGATGGGGCCGGGCGTTCCGCTGCCGACTTTCTTGCGATCCACCGAACGCACCGGCGTGATTTCCGCGGCCGTACCGGTCATAAACACTTCGTCGGCGGTGTACAGCGCTTCGCGCGGCAGATCGCGCTCTTCGACGACAAAGCCAAGATCGTTGGCCAGGCTGATGACGGAATCGCGTGTGATGCCGGCCAAAATGCCGGCGCTCGACGGCGGCGTGAGCAATTTGCCGCGCTTGACCAGGAACAGGTTTTCGCCGGCGCCTTCGCTCAACAAACCGTTGTAGCCAAGCGCGATGCCTTCATCGAATCCACCGCGACGCGCTTCCAGCCCGATCAACTGGCTGCTCAGATAATTTCCGCCGGCTTTCGCCCAGCTCGGGATGGTGTTGGGCGCCGGACGATGCCACGAGGACACGCACACATCAGCACCGACCTCGGCGGCATCGCCAAGATAAGCACCCCATTCCAACGCCATGATCGCGACATCGACGGGCGCGCCGTCCCTGGGGAGAACGCCGAGCCCGCCGGCGCCGCGAAAAACGATGGGTCTTACGTATGCCGAAGCCATGCGATTGGCGCGAATGACTTCCAGGCACGCTTCGTTGATCTGGTCTTCGGTGTAGCCGATGTCGATTTCGTAGATGCGCGCGGACTCGAACAAGCGGCGCGTGTGATCGGCGAGACGAAAATAGGCCGGTCCTTCCGGCGTGGCGTAAACACGCTCACCCTCGAACACCGACGAACCGTAGTGCAGCGCATGCGCGGTGACATGGACGGTGGCCTCGGCCCATGGCTTGATGCGACCGTTGTGCCAGAGAAAGGGCGTGCTCATGCGGAGGTCTCCTGTTGCGCGCGTCCGTTCGCGCGGCGGTCGAAATGCGGCCGCGCATGACCGCGTTCTTCAGTGGAAGCGTCGACGCGCGAAGCGTTCTGGCGCTCGATGCGATTGACGATGGCGAGCGCGGCGTGCGCGGTCGCTTCGATGATGTCGGTGCTGACGCTGCTGCCTTGCCAGTCGCGGTGGTCGTGGCGCGCGGTGAGTTGCGCCTGGCCTTGCGCGTCGCCGCCTTCGCTGATGGCGCGGACTTGAAAGCGCGTCAGCACCATGTCGGTACCGGTTGCGCGTTCGATCGCGCGCAGCACGGCATCGACGGGGCCGTCGCCGATGGCGGCTTCGCCGACTTCGCGGCCGTCTTCATGAGTCAGCTTTACCGTGGCGGACGCGCTGCTGCCCAGGTGCGAGGTGGTGTGCAATTGCGTGATATGCCACGGACCGGTCGCATCGGGATCTTGGCCCAATGCCAGCGCTTCCAGATCTTCGTCGCGAATGTCGCGCTTGCGGTCGGCCAGCGCCTTGAAGCGCTTGAAGATGCCGTCCATGGCTTCGTCGTCCACCGTGTGGCCGAGCGTTTCCAGGCGCTGACGCAGCGCGTGGCGGCCCGAATGCTTGCCCAGCACCAGCGTGGTTTCGGCAATGCCGACATCCTGCGGACGCATGATTTCGTAAGTGCCGCGATGCTTGAGCATGCCGTGCTGATGAATGCCTGATTCGTGCGCAAACGCGTTCTCGCCCACAACGGCTTTGTTGCGCGGCACGGCCTGACCGGTGAGCTGCGTCAGCAGGCGCGACGTGGGATACAGCTTGCGCGTGTCGATGCCGGTACGCAGCGCGAAATGCGGCGCGCGCACTTTCAGCGCCATCACGATTTCTTCCAGCGCCGCATTGCCGGCGCGTTCGCCGATGCCATTGATCGTGCATTCCACTTGACGCGCACCCGCGCTCACAGCAGCGAGGCTGTTGGCGACGGCCATGCCTAGATCGTCGTGACAATGCGCGGAGAACACTGCTTTGTGCGCGTCGCGCACGTGCGTCCGGAGATAGGTAAACAGCTCGACCATTTCGCTGGGCGTGGTGTAGCCCACGGTGTCGGGGGCGTTGAGCGTGGTGGCGCCTGCGGCGATGGCGGCGCTGAAAACTTCGGCGAGAAATTCCGGCTCGGTGCGCAGCGCGTCTTCGGCGGAAAATTCAATGTCTGCGCAGTATTTGCGCGCGTGTTCGATGGAAGCGACGGCGGTGTCCAGTACTTGCTGCTTGCTCATGCCGAGCTTGTGCTCGCGATGCAACGGACTGGTGGAGAGAAACAAGTGAATGCGCGATTGATGTGCGCGTTCCAAGGCGCGTGCGGAGGTATCGATGTCGCCGGTTTGACATCGCGCCAAGGCGCACACGGTGGTGTTGCGCAACGTTCGCGCGATTTCTTCGACCGCCGCGAAATCGTCCGGCGAGGCCTGCGGAAAACCGGCTTCCAGGATGTCCACGCCCAGCGTTTCCAGGGCTTGTGCCATGCACAATTTCGCGCGCCGGTCCATGGAAAAGCCGGGCGCCTGCTCGCCGTCGCGAAGGGTCGTGTCGAAGATGCGTACGCGATCTTCGTCGTTTTCGCCGGTGCTTTGCGGTTGTGCTGTCTCGGGGTTCATGCCTGGCTCCGTTTGGGCCGGGCTGAGGGCGATAAAAAACCCCGCATCCTTGTCGGGTGCGGGGTTCTTCGGGGTATCTAGGTTAGTTTTGCTTTACCTTGACACGCGCCTCAGCCCGCACCTCCGTTAGTAATAAGGAGTACGAGTACAAGGGAAATAAGAAGGAGGCCTGCCAGCGGCAACATGTCCGTCACCGTCGGTGGGCGGATCGCGCGGGTGGTATAGCGGTGGCTGTTGCGCTGCGGCATGTCATCGACCGTACGGCACACGCGACGAGCATGTCAACTATTTTTTTATGAAAATTTTTCCGAATTGCCAAATGCGACTAATTTGGATGGCTAAACGTCTAGATGTATCAAGCATTTCGCGCAAAAGATGTTTCATTGGAAACCAAACGGGAAAGCGCGTTTTTCGCGGCATGGTTTCGTTCGAAACAAAATTGAAGGCGCGATTCGCATGCGAATGGTGCTGTTGTTGTGTGCTTGAACATCGAAAAGCAGCGCCACTCCACGAGATAGGACTAATTCGATACTCCCGACATCGAAGCTCACCAAAACCACAGCGGCTGTCGGTTGTCTAGGCGATGGACTACATCTAGAAGAGTCATTGCGTGACTAACGCCGCGTCTCTTTCAGCGGGAAACTGGCGTATCGGCCTCCCTACAGAGGGCCCAACTCCAATGAGTGTCTTGTCCGCTGTCGAGCAGAACGCCGCTGTTCTGTGTCGCCGACACCCCGAAGTACCGTTCGAATGGGTGCTGGCGTTGCGTCTGATCGTGCACATCTGCCATCAGGTCAATGGCGATGCCAGCACGTTCCTGCGCGCCTGGAATATCACTTACGACGAATACCTCGTGCTTTCGTCGCTCTATACCGACGGCGAGGGCGCGTTGCCGATAAGTACATTGTCGAGGTTGCTGGGTAGCAAACCGGCCGATGTAAACCGTAGTGTCCGACAGCTTGCCGCCAAACAAATGATCCGACGCATCGTGGGGCCGGCGAATCGGCGTATGGGTCTGTTCGCGCTCACGGACGAAGGGAAGAAGGCGCTTGAGCAATGCCTGCCCGTGATGGGCGGGATGCTCGCGCATGCAGGGCGGCAGTTCGAAGAAGGCGAAATCGTTGCGGTAGCGCAGTCGCTCAAAAAACTATTTCGCGAGCCCGATTGACGCCGACCTATTGGCCCGGCGGCGCGTTACGGACGTCCCTGGCCGCTCAGTCGCGTCAGCCGCATATCCAGCCAGCGCTGCACATCGGGCCATTCGCTATCGATGATCGAGTAATACACCGTGTCGCGCAGCGTGCCGTCCGGACGGCGCTTGTGTGCGCGCAAGACGCCATCTTTGTTGGCGCCCAGGCGCTCGATGGCGCGTTGCGAATCGAGATTGCGCCGATCCGTATGAAATTCGACCGCCACGCAGTTCAGCGTTTCGAAGGCGTGTTTGAGCAGAAGGCGCTTGCATGCCGTGTTGAGATGACTCTTCTGCCATCGCTTCGCGTACCACGTATAGCCGATCGCGACGCGCGGTAGTTCCGGCACGAATTCGTAGAAGCGCGTGGTGCCCACGATGTCGCCGCTGGTTTTCTCTCTTACGGCGAAGGGCAGCATTGCGTTATCGGCAAGGCCTTTGAGCGCCTTTTCGATATAACCCTTGGCCTCGCCCGGCGCCGGCGCGCTGGTGAACCACAAATCCCATAGTTCGCCATCGGCGGCGGCCGCTTCCAGGTCGGGCGCGTGATGCAGGCCGAGGGGTTCGAGCAGGACGTGCTCGTCCTGAAGCGTAGCGGGGGCAAGGGTCGACATCAGGCGTCCAGGTCGGGGATCAGCTTGCTTTCCAATCGCGCGATGGCGTCTTTCAACAGCAGCTTGCGCTTTTTCATGCGGGTAATTTGCAGCTCGTCCTGGCCGATCGAGGCCGACAGCTGCTGAATGGCGGTATCCAGGTCGCGATGTTCCTGGCGCAATTCGGCCAGTAGATGAGCGATCTTGGCGGGATCCTGAGCCTGCATGGCGATGGCGCGAAGGGCGGCGATAGAAAACCAATTGTAGCGCGCCGGACCGCAGCCGGCGGGGCGGGTACACTATGCGCTTGCCTGTCGTCCGCCATGCCCGCCCATGTCCGCCCATCCCGAGGTCACTCCGCCCGATATCGCCCGCAAGCGCGCCTATGAGGCCGCCAAGCTGGCCAAGCGTTTGCGTCATCAGGTGGGCCAGGCCATCGCCGACTTCAATATGATCGAGGACGGCGACAAGGTGATGGTGTGCCTCTCCGGCGGCAAAGACTCGTACACCATGCTGGACGTGCTGTTGTCGCTGCAGGCCAGGGCGCCAGTGCGTTTCGAGTTGGTCGCGGTGAATCTCGATCAGAAGCAGCCCGGATTTCCCGAACATGTGCTGCCGAACTATCTGACCGAGCGTGGCGTGCCGTTCCATATCATCGAGCAGGACACCTATAGCACGGTGACGCGCGTGATTCCGGAAGGCAAAACGATGTGCAGCCTGTGCTCGCGGCTGCGGCGCGGTGCGTTGTATCAGTGGGCGGCCGACAACGGCGTCACCAAGATCGCGCTGGGGCATCATCGCGACGATATCTTGAACACGTTTTTCCTAAACATGTTCTACCAGGGCAGTTTGAAGGCGATGCCGCCCAAGCTGCGCTCGGACGACGGGCGGCACGTGGTGATCCGGCCGCTGGCGTACTGCAAAGAAGACGACATCGCCGAATACGCCGAGCACAGGCAGTTTCCGATCATTCCCTGTAACCTCTGCGGTTCGCAGGAAAATTTGCAACGCAAGGCCGTCAGTCGCATGGTGCAAGATTGGGAGCGTCAATATCCTGGCCGCAGCGAAATCATGTTTCGCGCGCTGAGCAACGTGGCGCCCTCGCAATTGACGGATCGGCAGCTGTTCGACTTCGCATCGCTGGGTTCGCGCGACGGCGCCAAGCGCGCGGATGTCCACGGCTGGCTGGCAGGGCCCGATGGCGAAAGCCATTCATAAATTTTAGGCGGACGTTTAGACGTCCATAGTCCCCCTCTTCAATCGAGTAGAACCGTGTCCCATTTTGCATCCGTTGAAATGACCCCAGGCGATCCCATCCTGGGCCTCACCGAAGCCTACGTGGCCGATACGCGTCCGGGCAAAGTCAATCTCGGCGTGGGCATCTATTACGACGAAAGCGGACGTATTCCCGTGTTGCGCGCGGTGCGCGAGGTGGAAGAGTCGCTGGCCAAACAGTCCCTGCCGCGCGGTTATCTGCCTATCGACGGCCTGCCGGCTTACACGCAGGCGACGCAGAAGCTGGTGTTCGGCCCCGATTCGCCGTTGCTGGCGGCCGGTCGCGTGGCGACGTCGCAGACCGTCGGCGGCAGCGGTGCGCTGCGCGTCGGCGCGGAACTGCTTAAGAAAGCGCTGCCGAATGCGAAGGTGGCGATCAGCAGCCCGAGCTGGGAAAACCATCGCGTGGTGTTCAATGCCGCCGGTTTCGACGTGATCGAATACGCCTACTACGATCCGTCCACGCACGGCGTGAATTTCCCCGGCATGCTGGCCGATCTCAACAAGCTGGAGCCGGGCACGATCGTGCTGTTGCACGCGTGCTGCCACAACCCGACGGGCGTGGATCTCTCCGTCGAGCAGTGGAAGCAAGTCGTCGCCGTGGTGAAAGATCGCGGCTTGTTGCCGTTTATCGACATGGCATATCAAGGCTTCGACAAAGGCATCGACGAAGATGCCGCGGCCGTACGTCTGTTCGCCGAGTCGGGCATCGAATCGTTCGTGGTCGCCAATTCGTATTCGAAGTCGTTCTCGTTGTACGGCGAGCGCGTCGGCGCATTGTCGATCGTCGCCGCGTCGCGCGATGAAGCGCTGCGCGTGCAGTCGCTGGTCAAACGCATCATTCGCTCTATCTACTCGAGTCCGTCGACGCACGGCGGCGCGTTGGTGGCCGGCGTGCTCAATAGCGTCGAATTGCGCGCGTTGTGGGAGAAGGAACTTACCGAAATGCGCGAGCGCATTCACGCGATGCGTGCCGGCATGGTGGAAAAGCTCGCTGCAAGCGGCGCGCCGCAATTCGGCTTTATCCAGAAGCAAGCCGGCATGTTCTCGTACTCGGGTCTGAGCAAGGCGCAAGTCGACCGTTTGCGCGAAGAGCATGCGATCTACGCCATCGGTACGGGGCGCATTTGTGTGGCGGCGCTCAATCGCAACAACCTCGATACCGTGGTTGCTGCGGTCTCGGCCGTCATTCGCTAAAACTCTCATCACCGTCGCCCCAGCGAAAGCCGGGGCCCAGTGTCTTGTGCCTCGCATAAGGAATTGGGTCCTGGTTTGTGTCGTCACGGCGTATCGCTGCAATCGGATACCGCATGTTCTTCCGCAATCTCACGCTGTTCCGCTTTTCTCCTTCCGTAGCCGATGATCTGAAGCGCCTCGACGAAGCGCTGGCCGACCATCGTCTGCGCCCGTGCGGCCCGCTGGAAATGGGTACGCGCGGTTTCGTGCCGCCCGTCGGCCGTGGCGACGATGCGCCGATGACGCACGTCGTGAACGCATGCACCTTGGTCACGGTGGGCAGCGAAGAAAAGCTTCTGCCCGCCGCCGTCGTGAACGACGAATTGCAGCGCAAAGTGCAAAAGATCGCCGAAGAAGAAGGCCGCAAGATCGGCGGTCGCGAACGCAAGCGCATGAAAGAAGACTTGCTGACCGAACTGCTGCCGCGCGCCTTTGTGCGCAGCTCGCGCATGTCGGCATACGTCGATCGCAAGAACGGATGGCTGGTGCTCGATACATCGAGCCGAAAAAGCGCCGAGAACGCGCTGACGCAAGTACGCGAAGCGCTCGGCAGTTTCCCCGCCGTGCCGCTCGCGCCGGAAGAAGGTCCGCGCGTGTTGATGACCGATTGGCTCGCCCACGGCAACTTGCCCGGCGGCCTGGTGCTCGGCGACGAATGCGAACTGCGCGATCCGGCCACGGCCACCGGCGCGATCGCGCGTTGCCGTCGTCAGGATCTCGATGCGGAAGAAGTGAAAGAGCATCTGCGCAACGGCAAGCAAGTGTTCCAGCTCGGCTTGGTGTTCGACGATCGCATCAGCTTCGTGCTGGGTGAGGATCTGGTCGTGCGCAAGCTCAAATTTCTCGACGCGGTGCTCGATGAAATGGGCGACAGCCAACAGGATGCAGCCGCCGAAATGGACGCCCGGTTCGCCCTCCTGACCCTGGAATTGGAGCGCCTGCTGGCCAAGCTGGAAGAGTGGTTCGGGCTGCCTCGGCCCGAATAAGTCCTTGCCCCGGACAGCCTTTGGACCCCCTTCCGCGTCCCACCCTCAGGTGAGACGCGCGCCAGATCGCGCTTCCCGCCAATGAGGCAAAAAAGCCCTTGCGCGGAGACCCCGCGCCCCACATTCTGGCTGTAGCCGGAGCCCCCTTTCGGCCCCGGAAGCAGTACCCAAAGGCAGAACCCCATGGCGTATCTCGACGGCGACTGGCTGGAGTTGGCGACACCCAGCGGCAACACCATCCGTGTGCTCAAGGCTTCGCATCCACGAGCACGACGGCTGCGCCTGACCGTGTCCACGAAAGGCGCGCGCATCACCTATCCGCAGGGCACGCATCCGTCGCAGGTCAACGCATTTTTGCGGCACAACGCCGATTGGCTGGAGCGGAAACTCGACGAGCTCAACCTCGTCGTCGAGCCGCTGCCGCCGTTGCGTTTGGGGTCGCCCATCGAATTCCCGTTGCGCGGCGAAATCGCGACGCTGGATTGGGCCGAAGGTGCGTATCCGCGCGTCGTCGCCCACGACAGCGGTCTTACGCTGGAAATTCCGCGTCCGCACAGTCGCGCTTTACCGGTCGCGCGCGGATTGCTCGCGTCGTATTTCGAAACGCAGATTCGCCGCGACGTGTCGCGCTGGCTCGCCGGTTATGTGCCGCAGCTCGGTCTAGCACCGACGGCATTGCGCATTCGTCCCATGAAGAGTCTGTGGGGCAGCCTGGATACCCGGGATCGCATTAATCTCGATCTTTCGCTCGCGCTCGCGCCGACCGCTGCGCTGCGTTATGTGCTCGCGCACGAGTTGTGCCATCTGAAAGTGCGCAACCACTCGCCGCGCTTCTGGGCGCATGTCGAATCGATCTTTCCCGATTGGCGCGAGCAGCGTGATTGGCTGCGTCAAAACGGCGCCATGCTGAAGGCGGAGTTGGATCGACTGATCGCCGATGTGGCCGATTAAGGGTCGAACTGCACCGTTGCAGTAAGGATGCTCGCCATGCGCTATTTCTTCTGCAAGCTGCACGGACCTCGCGATACATTTCCCGCCGACATCACGCCGGAAGAAACGGCGCTGATGAAGTCGCACGCGGACTACTGGCGCGAACGGATGAATCAGGGCTATGTCGTCGTATTCGGTCCGGTGATGGATCCGCATGCGGTATACGGCATTCTCGTCATGCAATTGCCCGACGACGCTGCGCCCGAATCGCTGGTTAACGAAGATCCGGTCATCAAGGCCGAGCGCGGTTTTCGTTTCGACATTCATCCGATGCGCGCAGTACTGCCGCAACAGGCATAAATCACGCGAACACTCTTGGAGGCAATGATGCCGGTGTCATTCGAAGATGGATTCCGAGTTGTCTGGACGGTTTGGTTTATCTACTGGTGTGTCAGCGCGCTGGGGGTGAAACCGGCCGCGCGTGTCGAATCATCGGGCTCTCGCCTCGGCCGGCATGTGATCCCGCTTGTCGTTGCGGTGCTGCTGTTGTACCGATTCAACTGGATGGATGGCACGTTTCTTATCGAGCGTTTCGTGCCTGCTCAATCTTGGGTTGTGTGGGTGGGTTTCGGCCTCACCGTAATCGGCTTAGCTTTTACATGCTGGGCGCGTGTCACGTTAGGGCGTAACTGGAGCGGCATCGTGCAGCTCAAGCAAAATCACGAATTGATCGTACGCGGCCCTTACGCTTGGGTGCGCCACCCGATTTACACTGGTTTGCTGCTGGCGTTTTTCGGCACCGTGCTCGGCAATGGCGAATGGCATGCGCTGCTAGGCGTGCCTCTCGTCGCGTTCGCTTTCTGGCGCAAACTTCGACTCGAAGAGCGTTGGCTGTGCGAGCTCTTTGGCGATCAATATCGTGCGTACATGCGCCGCGTGAAAGCGCTGGTGCCGTGGGTGGTCTAGGCATGTTGGACTTCACCGATATTCCACGGTTTGCACCGTAAGTTTCTCTTGTTGAGACAAGACGCCTAGTTTTTTTGAGGTGCGGGCGTCGTTCCGACACGATATCGGCCATGAACAATCCATCCCTTCCAAGCGCGCACACAAAGCTTGCCGGCGTAGCATCCGCCGACACGCTTACGCCTGCCGATCGCTATCAGGAATTGTTTGTCGACGTGCAGCTGGCGCGCGTGTTTCCCGACAGTAAAACCTTTGTCGACTGCGTACCGCATGGCGAGCCGGAGCGCATCCTCGCGTTGTATCGGCAACAGCGAAGCGAAGCCGATTTCGATCTTGCCGCGTTTGTCGACGCGCATTTCGACGCGCCGAAGATTCACAAGCACCATTACGTATCGGTGGAGGGCCAGTCGCTCCGCGATCATATCGACAGCTTGTGGGACGTACTGACGCGCCACCCGCATCAACACCCCGCCCAATGCTCTCTGCTTCCGCTGCCGAATCGTTATGTCGTGCCGGGCGGTCGCTTTGGCGAGCTTTATTACTGGGATTCGTATTTCACCATGCTCGGCTTGCGTGAGAGTGGGCGTACCGATTTGTTACACGATATGGCGAACAATTTCGCCTATCTCATCGACGCGTACGGACACGTGCCCAATGGCAACCGGACGTACTACCTGAGTCGCTCGCAACCGCCCATGTTCGCCTTGATGGTGGAGCTCTTTGAAGAGCACGGCGTTCGCGAGGCGATTGAATATTTGCCGCAACTCGTTAAAGAGCACAGCTTCTGGATGGCTGGCGCGGAGGAGCTTCGCCCAGGGGATGCGTACTGCCATTGCGTACGATTGGACGACGGTACCTTGCTCAACCGTTATTGGGACACCCGCGAAACGCCGCGCGAAGAATCGCACGCCGAAGATGTCGAAACCGCCCAGCGCTCGCCGCGCCAGCACTCACAGGTGTATCGCGATCTGCGCGCCGGCGCCGCGTCCGGTTGGGACTTCAGTTCGCGCTGGTGCGACAACGGCAAGCTCGAAACGATTCGCACCACCGCCATCTTGCCAGTGGATCTCAACGCATTCGTCTACAAGCTGGAACAACAAATCGCCGAACTCAGTCGCGCAGACGGTCAACGAAAACAAGCGGAGGCATTCGCCAAGCGCGCGGAAGCGCGACGCCAAGCGATCAACCGTTTGCTTTGGGACGATGTCGTTGGTGTCTATCTCGACTACGACTGGCAACGTCATGCGTCACGCGAAGCACTTAATGCAGCAACCTGCACGCCGCTTTATGTAGGGCTCGCGAGCCAGACGCAAGCGGAACGCGTCGCCGAGTCATTGCGCAAACGACTGCTGGCCAAAGGGGGCCTGGTCGCCAGCGAAGTCGAAACAGGCGAGCAGTGGGACAAGCCAAACGGTTGGGCGCCCTTGCAATGGCTGGCGATTCACGGCCTGCGCCAATACGCACTGGACGATTTAGCCGACGACATTGCGCATCGCTGGCTTCATACCGTCAGCGGCTTGTACAAGCGGGAAAGCAAGCTGGTGGAGAAATACGCGCTAGTCGGATCGACCGGTCAAGCCGTCGGCGGTGGCGGCGGCGAATATCCGCTGCAGGACGGCTTCGGATGGACCAATGGCGTCACGCGTCGATTGCTGCATGAAAAACCCGATCATCATGCAAATCGTGCGTGCGCGGCATCCGATGCGTGAGGATGCCGTACACGCATGTTGCTAACGCGCCATCAATGCGCCAGCGCGAAGCTCGTCAATACCTGCACGAACGCCTGCGGCTTCTCCATCTGCGGCATGTGATTGCATCCGTTAAGCACGCTGGTGCTGATCGAAGGTGAATGCGTTAGGCCGCCGCGCAAACTTTCGAGTGCCGAAATATCGATGATCTTGTCGTCGCGGCACCACATGCCGAGCACCGGCATGGTGAGCTTGTCGAGTTGGTTCTGCAGCGACAGTACCTGCGAGTTTTCGCGCAGCTCGTTGAACGTATGATCGATGAACGCGCGATTGTTGACATTGTCTTCGACGAATACGTCGACCAGGCGCCCGGGCAGTTTCGGCACGTGTTCGAAGGCCAGCGCATTGGCTTGGTAGAAGCCGGCGCGGTCGTTGAAAACGAACGGATCTTTGCCGCTCATCGCTTCCTTGGCGAAGTCGTTTTCCTTGAACTTGAGGCCAAACGAATCGACGAGCGCCAGCTCGGCGACATCCTGAGGATGCTCCGCGGCATACACGCCGGCGATCGCGCCGCCCATGGAGTGGCCGACAATAAGTGCGTGCTGCAAATGAAGCGTCTGGACGAAATCGTTCAACCGATCCGCCTGGTTGTCGATGTTGTAGCTGGCGCCGGCGACGCGCGACGACTCGCCCCAGCCGGGTAGATCGGGAATCACAACATGGAAATGCGCGGTGAGCAGCGGCGCCACTTTCAGCCACACTTCCTTGCGCGCCGCAAAACCGTGCAGCAGTACGATAGTCGGACCTTGGCCGCCTTCGTAATACACCCAGCGCGTATCGCCCGCTTGCACCGAGCGCTTCGACAGCTGGGCGTTCATCGCCTCGCGCCAGGTGTTGGCTTTCATCAGCCACTGCGGCGCAAAGAGATAAGTGCCGCCGCCGAGCACGATCAGCAACGCGGCAAGCATGCCGAGAAATTTAAGTCGGCGTATCAGCAGCCGTTGCCAAAGGGGGCGCGCATTCGCGTTAGCGGGAGTGCTCATTGAGGTGTCTCGCAATAACCAAGGGGATGTTCGCTATCCCGGCGTGGCCGGGATAGCGAAGGTCCAGAACGTCGGATCAGGATTTGGTGCCTTTGGCCTTCGCAAACAAGGCTTCGACCGCCTGTTGCGTGAGCGGGTGATAGCCGTCCTTCGCCTTGCTGTACACCTGTTCGGCAAAGGCCAGGCCTTCCGGCGTTTTGCTTAGCGCGCGATAGACCGGCATGGTGAGGTACAGGCGGCCGATACGCGTCATATGTTCCGCTGCGGCAGGCCAGGTGGCCTTGTCGCCCGCGGCAATCGCATGCACGTACCAACGCATGCCGATTTCGGCGTTGGGCGTACCGGTGAGATGCCACGTTGCATCCAGTTCCTGCATCTTGGCGAGCGACGGCGCTTCCGGCATGCCGTCGAGGAAGTACATCCATTCCTGTGTGTTCCAACTCTTCGCATCGAGCTTGGCGGCCGTCAGCGTGCCGCCGAGAAACGCTGTGCGTTCCTTGTCGATGGCGTCGAAGCGCGGCGAGTCGGGAATTGGCGCGTTCTTGGGAAGGCCGGCGCCGTAGACCCATTCCTTCACTTCGTTCCAGCTCATTTTGCCGGGGTATTTGTCGATCAGATTGGGCTTCAAATAATCGAGCATCTGTTCGGTGGTAATGCTCTGGAACGCGAAGTGGCTGAAATAGCCCTTCAGATAGTTGTCGAAGTTCTCGCGACCGTAGCGTTGTTCCAGCGTGCGCAGAAACCACGAACCTTTGTTGTATGCGACATCTGACAGCGAGTCGTCCGCATCCACCTTGCCGGGCACCGGAGCAAGCCGCTGCGAATTCAACGGCAGTGTGGCGATTTCCTTTTGCACGGTATGGATATCGAGCAAGGCTTCTTCGTCGGCTTGGCGCTTGCCGTACAACGCCTCGGTAATGCGGCCTTGCACGTATGTGGTGATGCCTTCGTTGAGCCAGATGTCGCGCCACGATGCCGCCGTAATCAGATTGCCCGACCACGAGTGCGCCAGCTCATGCGCAACCAACGAAACCAAACTCTTGTCGCCCACCAGCACGGTCGGCGTGGCGAACGTCATATTCGGATTTTCCATGCCGCCGTACGGGAAACTCGGCGGCAACACCAAGATGTCGTAACGGCCCCAACGATACGGGCCGTACAACGATTCCGTGGTGCGTATCATCTTTTCCGTATCTTCAAATTCATGCGCGGCTTTGCCGACCACCGAAGGCTCCGCGTACACCGCCGAGCGTGGTCCCGTGTCTTTCGCGGCAAGATCGCCTGCAGCGATCGCGAGCAAGTACGACGGAATCGGATGCGCCTGGTCGAAGTTGAAGTGACCATTCAACGCATGCGACGAATCGTTCGGCGCGCTCATCGCGACACGCGTGTCCTTGGGCGCCGTGACATCGGCCGTGTACGTGAAGCGAATCGCGGGTGAATCCTGCAGTGGCACCCACGAGCGCGCGTGGATAGATTCGGATTGCGAGAACATGAAAGGCTGCTTCTTGTCCGCCGTTTGCGCGGGCGGCAACCATTGCAGGCCCGATGCGTTGGGCGAGGTGGCGTACACAATGCGCACTTCCTGCGGATGTTGCGGCGCCTGGATGGTGAGTTTGCTGCCGAGTTGCTTATCGCGTGGCGCGAGCGCAAACGTCAGCGGCGATGTTTTGCCCTGCGCATCGACCGCATCGACACGCGTGATGGTGAGGTCGCGCGTGTCCAGCACCAGCATGCTGGCCTTGGGATCCTTCCAGTTCAGCGTCAACGTCGCCTGACCGTCCAGCTTGCGCTGCGGAAAATCGATCGCCAGCTTCAGGTCGAGATGGGTGACGCGCACCTCGTCGGGCTGGGCGTAGGAATAGGGATCGTCGGCATAGGCCGCCACCGGCAGCAGCAGGGCGCCAAGGGCCAGGGTTCGAAGCGGGGACATCATGCGGCTTCCAAAGAAAATCGGGAGCAGCGAGTATGCCACTCCCTCCTCGTTCCTGGCCCGTGACGAACGTTAGGTCACGGCAATTCGCCGCTGCTGTGCGGGTCGTCGGAATACGGGTGCATCGTGGCCAGGAAGCCCGGTTGCGATTTCACGCGATCGATCCACGCACGAACATGCGGATGCGGCGCCAGCGAAAAGCCTGCTTCTTCCGCGTGGCTGGTGTACGCAAAAAGGGAGATGTCGGCCACGCTATAGCCGTGATCGGTGAGAAAGGGGCGTTGAGCCAGTTCGCGGTCGAGAATCTGCAGCGTTCGTTCGCCCGCGGCGCGCTTCATCTCAACTAAAGCCGGCGGGCGGCGCTCCAGCTTTCCGGTAAGCGTCCAGTAACGCAGCGAACCGATCACCGACTCCACACGCTCCTGTTCGAAACTCAGCCACTGCTGCACCTTCGCGCGGCCGAAGGCGTCAGCGGGCAGATACGGCGTATCCGTGGCCAGAAAAAACAAAATCGCATTCGACTCGGACAGCGAGCGCCCATCGTCAAGCTGGATCGCCGGCACCGTGCCCGTCGGGCTAATGCGCAAATACGCCGCGGTACGACCTTCGCCCTCGAAGATGCTGACGTTCACGGTGTGATAAGGCCGCTTGAGATGATGCAGTAGTTGGCGAACTTTCCAGGCGTTTTCGGAAGCGGGGTAGTCGAACAGCGTGAGCATCGAGCGTCACCTTTTCATGTGTGTCGGCTGACTATCTCAGAAGCCGTGCATGGGCCGATATCCGTTCTTTGCGCGACGCTAGACGTAGCGATCGGCAAGCTTGTCTGTCGCTTGCACAAGCACATCGACGATGGCCGGCTCCGATGCCGCGTGGCCGGCCAGCACAATATGGAACTCCGCTTCCGGCCATACGGCAGCGAGGTCGCATGCATTTTTCACGGGACAGATAATGTCGTAACGCCCGTGCACGATAACGGTGGGAATACGGCGCAACTTTTCCACGCCGTGCAGCAATTGATCGTGTTTCAAAAAGGCGCCGTTACGGAAATAGTGCGCCTCGATGCGGGCAAGGCTCACCGCCACTTCCGGCGCGGCGAAACTCGCTTCCGTTTCGGGACTTTCTTCCAGCGTGATGCCGCCGCCTTCCCACGCGCCCCAGGCTGTAGCCGCTTGCAGTCGGACGTTTTCGTCGTCGCTGGTCAGGCGTTTCCAGTACGCGTCGAGCATGTTGGTGCGTTCTTCGGGCGGAATCGCTTCGGCGTACCGCTGCCATTTCTCCGGCAAGATCCACGACGCGCCACCTTCTTCGTAGTACCAGCGGACTTCCTCCGGGCGACAAAGAAAAATGCCGCGCAACACCAAGCCGAGCACCCGCTCGGGGTGCGTTTGCGCATACGCCAGCGCCAACGTGGAACCCCATGAGCCGCCGAACACGCCCCAACGTTCGATTTGCAGTTGCTCGCGGATCGCTTCGATATCCGCGACCAGATGCCAGGTCGTGTTGTCGGTGAGATCGGCGAAGGGCGTGGATTGCCCTGCGCCGCGCTGGTCGAACAAGACGATGCGATAACGTGCCGGATCGAAAAAGCGCCGGTGATACGGCGATAAACCCGCGCCAGGACCGCCATGCAAAAACACAACCGGCAGCCCGTCCGGATTGCCGCACTCTTCGACATAAAGCGTATGCCGGTCGTCCACGGCGATACGATGCGTGCGATACGGTTCGATTTCGGGATACATCGTATGCATGGAATAACGCGTCCTTAGCAATTGACGCCATAGTTGGCGCACTTATGAAACAAAGCTTACCGGTTTGCCAAACGCCGGCCTAATGCGATTTTCGTTTATCGCGCATTTGCCCAAATGTCGAAGAAGCGTGTGCATACTCGGCTCGAACGCCACGGAATGTCCGTGGCGTAATCCGGGAAAATGTTTCGTTTTCCCGTGGCAGATATCGCTCGAGGAGTGATGCCGTGGGCAAACGAAATTCGCTGAGTGTGGCCATCGTAGCTGCCATGTGCGCAGGCATGTTGATCGTGGCCGGATGCAATCAACAGCCGGCGCAAAACCAAGCCAATGCGCCGGCGGCGGCGAGCACAGCGCCGCAGCAACCCGCGTATACGCCGCCAACGGCGGACCAGCTCTACCAGATGGTGGCGCCTATCGCGTTGTTTCCCGACAAGCTGGTCGCGCAAGTGTTGGCTGGTTCCACGTATCCCGATCAGATTACCGCGGCGGAAAACCTGGTCACGCAGAATCCGAATCTCAAAGGCGATCTGCTGCAGGCCGCCATGCAGCCGCAAAATTGGGATCCGAGCGTCAAAGGACTTACGCAGTTTCCGGCCGTGCTGAGTCAGATGGCGCAAAACATCCCGTGGACGACCGCGCTCGGCCAGGCGTATGCCAACGATCCGACCGATGTGCTCAACGCCATCCAAGTGATGCGGCAACGCGCATCGGCGAGCGGCAATTTGCGCAGCTCGGCGCAGCAGAGCGTCACCATGCAGCCGGTAGAGCAGCCGCAGGAAAGCCAGCAAACCGGCTATGCCGATAACGGTGAAGCGCAGCCGACGTATTCCGGCCCCTCTGTGGTGCCGCAGCCTGGTCAGGTTTTCGAGATCCAGCCGTCGCAGCCCGACGAGGTCTACGTGCCGTCGTACGACCCGCAAACGGTTTACGGCGAAGAAGTGCCGGCGTATCCCGATTATCAGTATCAACAGCCGTCGTACAGCGCGGGCCAAGTTGCAATGGTCGGCGCGGTCGCGTTCGGTGCGGCCATCGTGGTCGGTGCGCTGATCGAACACCACGATCGCGATCGCGACCGCAGTGGCGACTGGCATTCGTGGGGTATGAATTGGGGTGGCGGAAACCGTGGCCAAGATGGTGGCGGCGAGGGTGGCTGGCGCCGGCCAGCTGTGGTGTACAACAACCAGACCTATGTGTCGCGTTCGACGACGGTGATCAACCGTTACACCAACAATGTCGTCAACAACACCGTTACCAACAATCGTTACGTCAATAACAGCACGGTCAACAACAGTTACGTCAACAACAATCGCACTACCAACAACGTGACGAACAACAATCGCGCCGTCCCGAACAATGCGGTCGCGAACAACCCGACCAACAATCATCCTACGACCGCAGCGCCGATGAGCATGCCGAACTTCGGACGTGCGGGTTATCCGCCGGTTGCGAATCGTCCAGCGGCGCCGGCAGCGCATCCACAAGCACCTACGCAACCGATTGCGGCGCCGCATGCACAGGCGCCACGCCCAGGCGCTGCGCAACCGGCGCCCGCTCCGCGTTCAAACCTCGCGCCGCACGTCGCGGAGTTCCACCAGCCCGCTCCCGGTCCCGCTGCGCCGTCGCATATCTTGCCGCAGCCGCCTGTGATTCGACCTGCGCAACCGCGCCCGCAACCCGAAGCGCGTCCCGCGCCAGCGCAGCAGTCCGCGTTTCATCCAGCGCCGGCTCCGGCTCCGCAAGCGCGTCCGCAACCTGTATTTCATCCAGCGCCTGCGCCAGCGCCGCAAGCGCAACCTGCATTTCATCCAACGCCGGCACCAGCGCCGGCTCCACAGGCACGCCCGCAACCTGTATTTCATCCGGCGCCAGCACCAGCACCAGCGCCGCAGCCACGTCCGCAACCTGCCCCCGCTGAGCGTCCGGCCGCACCTGTGCAACATGCGCCACCGCCGCCTCCTGCGCCGCAGCCGCAACAACAGGCGCATCCGGCGCAGCCGCAACATCAAAACAACAACCCGCATCAGCCGCAGAAAAAAGACGACACACACAACTAGCCTTTCGACCAACGCGCTCCCTGTTCTGCAGGGAGCGTGTATCAGTCTTGCGATAGCTGGCGAGCCGCATCCCACATGGCGCGCGAGATCGATCGGTTGGCGTGCGGGGTTTGCAACACGATCAGCGTGGTGGTGCTGATGCTGGAGTGAATCTTCAGCAGACGATCGAGCACGGCTTCCAGATGCGTGATCGACATCGCCACCACGCGCAGCAGGGCCGAGTCTTCGCCGGCGAGGCGTCGGCAATCGAGCACTTCGGGTATGTCCGCAACAATCTTGCCGATGCGCGCGCAAATGCCGCCATCGCAACGCAGGCGGACCATCGCTTCGATACCGAAGCCGACGCGTTTGGGATCGACCACCGCGCGATAGCCGACGATGGCGCCGGCTTCCTCCAATCGCTTGACGCGTTCGGCAACGGCGGGCGCAGACAATCGCACCTTGCGGCCCAGTTCGGCGTACCCAAGGCGCGCATCCTGTTGCAGGGCTTCCAACAGTTGCCAATCCTTGGTGTCCCAATCGGGTTTCGATTCGTAGGTCATATACGGCCTTTGATACTTCGTTCGACGGTGAAACAACGGATAGGAATACGGTTCCATTATTCCTCCATCGGCAGCGCAAGACTAGGATTTACCTGTTCCTACCCCGCGGATTTCACCCATGGACAGCCATGAGCGCCTAGACGGGCGCGCTTTGATTTACATCGCCATTGCATTGGTGACCTGGTCGTCCGCGTATGCGGCGATTGCGTATGCGCTGGCTTCGTTTACCCCGGGCGAAGTGGCGCTCGCGCGACTGGCGATTGGTTCGCTGTGTTTCGCCGCGCTGTTGGCGGCCAAACGCGTGGCGATGCCACAGCGTCGCGACTGGCCGCAGCTGGCCGTACTTGGCGTATTCGGTTTGACCGTCTATCACCTCTGCCTCAACGTCGCGGAAACGCGCATCGCCAGCGGCACGGCCGCGATTCTTATTTCCCTGGTGCCGGCCGCGACCGCGGCGCTTTCCGCGGTGTGGATTGGCGAGCGTCTCAGCCCGCGCATGATTGCAGGCTTGTTCGTGGCGTTGATCGGCGTGGTGCTGGTGGTGTTGGCGAGCGGCAAGCAAGTGACGTTTCAGCCGATGGCGGCGCTGGTGTTGGTGAGCGTGCTGAGCTCGGCGGTGTTCTTTGTCGGCCAGAAGCCGCTGTTCGTCCGCAACAACATGATCGGTGTGACCGCCTTCGGTTTCTTCGCCGGCACCTTGGGTGCGTTGCCGTTTGGTCTGGGCTTGCCACACGCGCTGGCGACCGCACCGTGGTCGCATATCGCCGCATTGCTGTGGTTGGGCATTGCGCCGACGTTTGTGGGTTATCTGGCATGGAACGCGGCTTTGCATCGCGCGTCGGCCTCGCAGGTTTCCAGCTTTATCTATTTTTCGCCGCCGATTGCGGTATTGATCGGTTGGGTGTGGTTGGGCGAACGGCCCGGCTTGCTGACCTTGGTCGGCGGCGCGATTACGGTGGGTGGCGTGGCCCTGGCGAATGCGAAGCGGCGCGCGCCGGCTCCGTCGATGCCGAACGACTCGGCCACCGCGAAGCAGTGTTGAGTTCGATCCTTTACGTCATCGAGAAGGGGAATCCATGTATACGCTTTACATCGCCAATAAAAATTATTCGTCATGGTCGTTGCGGCCATGGGTGTTGTTGAGCGAACTGGGTATTCCGTTTGAAGAAAAACTGACGCCGTTTACATCAGGCACATCGTCGAGTTGGACGGCGTTCCGAGCGTTCTCGCCGACCGGCAAAGTGCCTTGCTTGCACGACGGCGATATCGCAGTGTGGGATTCCTTGGCGATTGCAGAGTACGTCGCAGAAAGCCATCCCGCCGTATGGCCGGCCGACGCGCGCGCGCGCGCCTGGGCGCGCAGTGCGGCGGCGGAGATGCATTCGGGATTCACCGCGCTGCGTTCCAACTGTCCGATGAATTGCGGCATTCGATTGCGTCGCCACGCGATGCCGGACGCTTTGGCGAGCGATGTCGCGCGCTTGAACGAATTGTGGAGCGAAGGGCTGACGCGTTTCGGCGGGCCTTATCTCGCAGGCGCTACGTTTACCGCCGTCGACGCGTTTTACGCGCCGGTCGTGTTCCGTATTCAAAGCTACGGACTGAAGATGGACGCGCCGGGCCAAGCCTACGTGCAGCGCATGCTTGCGCTACCGTCCATGCAGCGCTGGTACGAGGCCGGGTTGAAGGAAACCTGGCGCGATCCCGATCACGAAGAAGAGACGCTGCGCGAAGGCGACTTACTGGAAGATCTGCGCGCGTCGTAACGCGCGCAGATTCACGCGTTACATCAGAGCTTGTAAGCGCGATGAATCGCCACGATGCCCTGGCTCAAGTTGCGCACTTCCACGCGACCGAAACCTGCGCGTTCCATCATGCTCTTGAGCGTGTCCTGATCGGGATGCTTGCGGATCGATTCGGCAAGATACTGATAGCTGTCCGCATCGCCGGCGAAGAGTCGACCGAGCTTGGGCAACACCTGGAACGAGTGGAAATCGTAGAGCTTGCTGAAGAGCTCGTTCTTTACCTTGGAAAACTCGAGCACCAAGGCGCGACCGCCCGGCTTCAGCACACGGCAGATATCGGCGAGCGCTTTGTCTTTGTCGGTGACGTTGCGCAGGCCGAACGCCATCGTCACCGCATCGAAGCTGTTATCGGGAAAGGGTAGGGCCTCGGCGTTCAACTGCGTCCAGCGCAGGCCGGATACCACACCGCGATCGGTAAGCCGGTCGCGGCCCACGGTGAGCATGGCGGCGTTGATATCGCCGACCACCACATCGCCGTTTTCGCCGACCACCGGCTTCAATAGCGCGGCGATATCGCCCGTGCCGCCGGCCAGATCCAGCACGCGATCGCCGGGGCGAATGCCGCTGGTGGCCACGAAATGGCGCTTCCACAGCCGATGGATGCCGAACGACATCAGGTCGTTCATCAGGTCGTAATTGCCGGCGACCGAGGTAAATACCTGGCCGACCAGCTTTTGCTTGTCCTCGACCGGAACGTCGCGGAAGCCGAAATGGGTAGTGGGCTGATCGCTCATCCGCCCATGGTACAGGATGGGCGCGCGCCGATCGATTTTACGGATAAGGCGATCTTATTTGTCATATACGCAACACAAAGTGGCCTGATGGACCCGGCCGGCGTAGCCTTGCGGACATTGCCACGAGGAGATGCAAGGATGAAACGTTCGACTCTGTTGTGCTGTGCGATCAGTCTGCTTGGCTGCACCGCGATGGCCGCGCAAGCGGCATCGACGCAAGTCATTACCGCCGCAGGCAACTACCATCCCTTGCCGCAGGCGGCATATCAGCCCAGTCCGTCCGCGACTTACAAAATCGTTTTCTCGTTGACCAAGAACAGCGACAAGCCCGATCAGGTGAATCCGGCACTGGAACGCGTGGCGCGCACCGTCAATATTTATGCGGGCGCCGGCGTGCCGCTCGATCATCTGAAGTTCGTCGCGGTGGCTTACGGGCCCGCGACGCCGCTAGTGCTCGACGATGAGCATTACAAAGCGCAATTCGGCGTCGCCAATCCCAATCTCCCAGTGATTGCGCAATTGCGCAAAACCGGTGTGGACGTGGCCGTGTGCGGACAGGCGATGGCCGAACATCACTATCCCAACGAATGGGCGTCGAAAGACGTGACACTGAGCTTGTCCGCGCTGACCACGATCAGCGAGCTGGAATTGCAGGGTTATGCCCTGCTGCCGTTGTAATCGAGGGAGTCGATCATGTCGCTAGGTTGGAAACGGCGTCGGCAACACGCGTTGCTGGCAACGGTGCTGGTTGCCGCGTGCGGTGTCGCGCAGGCGACGCAAACGGATTATCTGCCGCCCTGGAATCCGCCGCCGACTGGCGGCGTTTCCTTCGCGGTGCCGCCGTTCGATGCGATCGCCGATTTGCACGGCGATATTGTCGATCCGCAGCTCACGGTGTTTTTCGCCGGCAATCAATTTATGGTGGTGCACGATTTGGTGGAAGCGTTCAAGCAACGCTATCCCCAATATCAGCGCATTTACGTGGAAACGTTGCCACCCGGCATTCTCGCCAAGCAGATCGAAACCGGCTCGCTGGTGATGGGCAATCTGCGCATTGCCTTGAAGCCGGATATTTTCACCAATGGCAAAAGTTCCATCGCGGAATTGCAAAAGCAGCACGCATGGTTTGCCGATACCGTGGACTATGCGCTCAATCCGCTGGCGATCATGGTGGCGAAGGGCAATCCCAAGCATGTCGAAGGCTTGAAGGATCTTGGTCGCGCCGATGTGCGCGTCAGCATGCCCAATCCGCAGTGGGAGGGCATCGCCAAGCAAATCGAAGCGAGCTATCGCAAAGCGGGCGGCGATGCGCTGGATAGCACGATCATGCAAACCAAGGTGAAGGATGGCAGCACGTATCTCACGCGCATCCATCACCGCGAATCGCCGCTGCGCGTGTTGCAAGGCGAATCGGATGCGGCGCCGGTGTGGTCGACCGAAGCGTATTTTCAGCAACAGGTTTTGCATCGCCCGGTGGAGACGATTGCGATTCCGGCCGATCAAAATGTCACGGCGACCTACACGGTTGCGCGGATGAAAGACGCGCCGCATGCGCAGGCGTCGAAAGATTTTCTCGCGTTTATGGCGTCTGCCGACGCGCAGGCGATTTATCGCAAATACGGTTTTCAGCCGCCAAAGCCATGAATAAGTATTTCGTCGTCACGTTGTTGATTTGCGCGCTGTGCGTGAAAAGCGTCATGGCGGACACGCCAGATGGCGCCACCATCGCGCATCAAGGCAACGGACACGGCGTTGCGCCGTGCATGGCGTGCCACGGCATAGATGGCGGTGGCCAAGCAGCGGCAGGTTTTCCGCGTCTGGCAGGGTTGCCGCAAGCCTATCTGCGCAAGCAGCTGGAAGATTTCGCCAACGGCTCGCGCAACAACGCCACGATGCAACCCGTGGCGAGCGCATTGAGCGATGCCGAGCGCGATGCGCTCGCGCTGTACTACAGCAAACTCGCGGTACCGAATGCCACGCCTGCTCCGGCGCCTTCGGGCACAACGGCTCAATTAGGTCAATCGCTGGCTGAGCGCGGACGCTGGTCGACGGGCTTGCCTGCCTGCGAGCAATGTCATGGCCCGGGCGGCATCGGCGTAGGCGATCACTTCCCGCCATTGGCCGGACAATCTTCGGTCTATTTAGGCAATTCGCTGCATGCGTGGCAGCAGGGTGCGCGGCATAACGATCCGCTGCAATTGATGCAAAGCGTAACCGGAAAATTGAGTGATGCCGACATTGCTGCGATCAGCGCATGGTATGCGTCGCAACCTTCCGCCGTAGCGAAGGAGCTCAAGCCATGAAGCCGTTGCAATGGATCATGGTTGGCGCATCGCTTTCGCTGGCGGCGTGTCATCAGCCTGCGCAGCAGGCAGCTGCGCCCGTATCGAAGACGCCGGCTCCCGCGTCGTCGTCAGCGAAAAGCGCGAGTCGATTCGAGCCGCCGTCGGAATCGTCCATGCCGAGCGACGAATTCGGCAAGCAGATCGCATTAGGTCGGCAAATCTTTATCGACCCAGGCCGTTACGCCAAAGCGTATGTCGGCAATCAACTCAGTTGCGAAAACTGCCATCTCGATGCGGGCCGACTGGCGCATTCCGCACCGCTTTGGAGCGCGTATCCGATGTATCCCGCGTATCGCGCCAAGAATCACCACGTCAACACGTTTGAAGAACGCTTGCAGGGTTGCTTTCAGTACAGCATGAACGGTAAGGCGCCGCCGCTTGGCGATCCTGTGTTGGTGGCGTTGGAAACGTACTCGTATTGGATGGCGAAGGGCGCGCCGACCGGCACGTCGTTGCCCGGACGCGGTTATCCCAAGTTGTCGAAGCCGGCGATGGCGCCTGACTACGCGCGTGGCGAGGCGGTGTTCAAACGCGATTGCGCGCTGTGCCACGGCAACAACGGTCAAGGTCAGCAGGTCGCCGATCGCACGGTGTTTCCGCCGCTATGGGGTCCGCAGTCCTTCAATTGGGGCGCGGGCATGGAACAGATCAACAACGCGGCCGGTTTTATCAAAGCCAATATGCCGCTGGGTCGTGGCAACACGCTCACCGATCAGGACGCGTGGGACGTCGCGTATTTCATGGATGCGCACGAACGACCGCAGGACCCGCGCTTCAACGGTTCCATTTCGGAAACGCGCAGCGCGTTTCACGATACGCCGGATTCGCTGTATGGCGTGGCGGTCAACGGAACGATGTTAGGGCAAGGAAGTTCCAAGCAGTAACGATGCGTTGATTTATCGATCGCGTTCGACGCGCCTCAAGGGCCGCGTCGAACGCCGTCAATCGTTCTCGTGATCCGGCGGAGCATGTTCATGCTCCCGATGCTCCGCAATCACATGCCGCTCGTGCAGCTCTTCGCTGGTGTTCATCGATTCGGGGGGTCCCGGCGGCGGCGTCAGCGTCAATGACGGTGGCTCGGGTTCTGGTTCTGGCACAGGCGGCGCGCGCGTCGGTTCCTTCTCGCCTTCGCTGCCGGTGATCTTCAAAATCGCATGACGCATTTCGCGCGCGAGAATCACGCGTGCGTCGCGCACCATGCCTTCGAGCGCCGCGTCGTAATCGAGCTTGCCGTTCGCGTCGGTCCACACCACACGGCGTTCGCGCAGCTTTTGAATAAAGCCGCGGAACAGCGCCTTGTCGAAAAACTCCGGCGCCAGCGGTTCGCTGAGCAAGCTCAGGCGTTGCGCAGTAAGCGTACAGACGTTTTCCAGCTCGCTGGCGGTGATGGTGTGCGGGCCGTTTTTCACCAACGCGGCGATGGCGATGTAGTAGCGCTCGAACGCCTGGATCAGGCTGCGCGCGATGATCTTCAATTGATAAGCGGCGTCGTCCTGTCCAGGGCCGCGTTCAAGTACGCGACCGTCGCCGGTGGTCTCCAGCAAGCCACGACGCACGAAGAAGTCGATGGTGGCCTGAAGCTGCACGCCGAAACCGTCGGCGTCCCAGGGCAGGAACAACTCGCCTTGGATAAAGGGATAGATGATGCGCCCAAGTCGCTGCACCGACGCGCGCGACATGCGGCGATTGTTGAGGAAGCAGCACGCCACCCACGCGGCGGTCGCGGTGAGATGCAGCACGTTGTTGCGGAAGTAGCTCAGCAACACAGCGGGTTCGCCTTCCACCGTCAGCACGTCGCCGAGCGGATGACGTACGCGGGTGATCCAACCCATCTGCTCGCCGTATTGAATGATGGCGTCGGGCGCCATCGGCGTGAGCGTCATGCGGTCGGAGTAGGGAAGCTCTTCCAGCAGCGCCTTGAGCAGATCGAGCTGCGCTAGCAGGTCGCTTTCCGCCATCGCATGTTTGGGTGTTGACAGCAGCGCCAATGCGAGCAGGTTGATCGGGTTAACGTCCGCGGCGCGATTGATGTTGATCTGAATCTTTTCGGCGAGTTGATCGACCACGGACCCGAGCCATTCCGGCTTGGCGTTGGGATCGGTGGTGGTGTCGCGCCAGTTCGTGCTGGCGGCGTCGAGCATGGGCGTCAATTCGATCGGCTCGCCGAAATTGAGCGCGACGTGGCCGTAACGCTGACGCAAAACGCCAAGTCCGCGAATCAGGCCGATCAGCGATTCTTTTTCTTTGGGTTTGCCGGACAGTTCGCCGATGTAACTTTTGCCTTCCATCAGCTTTTCGTAACCGATGTAGACCGGCTGAAAGAGCACGGGACGGCGTGGCGCACGAAGAAACGCGCGCACGGTCATCACCAACATGCCGGCACGCGGCGCGAGCAAACGACCGGTGCGCGAACGACCGCCTTCGATAAAGTATTCCATCGGCACGCCGCGATCGATCAACTGCGCCACGTATTCGTTGAACACCACTGAATACAGCGCGTTGCCCTTGAAACTGCGACGCAGGAAGAACGCGCCGCCACGACGAAGGAAGGGCCCGATTACCGGCAAATTGAGATTCACGCCGGCCGCGATATGCGGCACCACCACGCCGGAGGCATGCAGCTGATACGACATCAGCAGATAGTCCGCATGACTGCGATGGCTCGGCACGTACACCACTTCGTAACCGGGCGCTGCGGCGCGCGCCTTGTCGAAGTGATGCATGGTGATGCCGTCGTACAACTTGTTCCAGAAATTGCGCAGCAGGAATGATGCCGAACGCACCACCGGGTGCGAATAATCGGCGGCGATTTCCATCATCATCTTATGCGCGCGTTGCCACGCTTTGGCGTAACTGATGTTTTCCTTCGCCGCGGTGGACGTGATGGCGGAGCGCACCGGTTCGGCGTTGAGCACCGCGTCGACGACGGTGCGACGGTGCGAAAGATCGGGGCCGATCACCGCCGCGCGAATGCGGCGGAAGTGCGTGCGCAATACGCGCGCCATTTTGCGCGCGAAGCGTTCGGGGCGAACTTCGGCTTGTTCATTCAACGCGGCGCGCAAGGACACCGGCGCGGAAAAATGCACCACCGTGTCGCGCCCGTTGAGCAGAAACGCCAACATGCGGCGGAAGCGGCCGACCACCACCCAGTTTTCCGAAAACAGCACGCTGAACCAGCCGGATTCGCGCGTGGGCGCGCGACCGACGTAAATGGAAACCGGCACGATCTGAATATCGCGTTCGGGAAAGCCTTCCAGCGAACGCACCAATTGGCCCAGCGGTTCGTTCGGCGAGCGCTGGCGACTGCGTCCGAAAATCCAGCCATCGCGACGCGCCAACGCAAACACCGAACGACGCCGCCGCGTATGCGGCAACGGTTGCATCGGGCTGGGCAGGCCGGCTTCGCGACAGGCGCGATCCAGGATCAACGCGTCGGAAAATCCATCGCGTTCGATCACGTAGCAAACCGGTGCATCGCCTTGTAGCAGCGTAGCCGGCTCCGCTGGATCGCGGCGAATGCGTACCCAGGGTTCGAGCAGGTGCCCGGCGAGGTTGAACCACCAGGGGGCGCGGCTGCGGTAAGTCTGTTCCGCGGTCGTCATCATCGGCATCTGCATAGTGTAGCGGTCGGCCCTACGGCCGGCTTAGGGTTTTGCGGCCAGCGTCGTGCTGGTGGAGGCGCTGCTTGCCGGCGCTTGCGCGGAAGCCGCTGGCGCCGGGGCGCTGGCGCTGCCGGCAGGCGCGGGCGGATGCAGCAGCTGCTCGTGCTGAGCATGCTCGCTGTCGATCGCGTCCTGGCTGTACCAGCGACCGTCGATCAACACCAATTGAGAATCCGTACTCAGCGGTTTACCCAGCAAGGTGTAGTCGATCTTCACATGCGCGTGACCGTGATCCACGCTGAGCGTCGTCACCTTCGCCGAATCCAGCACGTCGTCGACCGACAAGCCGTAAATATTGAGCAATTGCTTGAGGCCTGTGTAGCCGATGGCGTACTGCTTCATCGACGTATCGAAATCCATATGCAAAACGTCGTCGGCGGACTTCAAGTTGAGCTGGCGCGCGGTGGTCACCACCACGCCCACTGCCTGCTTGGCTTTGTCCTGATCGAACCACGGCGTTTGCTGCGCCCAGGGCAGCAGCACGTTGAGCACGTCGCGCGCTTGCTGCTTCTGGTTTTCCGTCATCGTTTTGTTTTGCGCGATGCCGGTGGTGAGGATCGCCTGGCCGATGCCGATCATCACCGGCAACTGATCGTGGTACTGCTGATCCATCTGCACCAGCTTGGGCTTGAGCTGGTTGTACAGCGTGGTTTCCGCGTTCGGCGCGGTGATCTGCTGGATCGATTGCGCGAAACGGGCGCGATCTTCGTCGGTAATGGGGCGTTGGTCCGGGCGGGGCTTGGTCCAGTCCGTGCGCAGATTGGCGTAGTCCGCCGGGGGCAGCTCATGTTGCCAGAAGCCGGCGAAGTCGCCCGTTTTGATCAGGGCGATCGACTGCTCCACCGACGCTTCCGGTGTGGCGCCGCCGGGCGTCGCTGCGTTCTCTTCTTTCTTGTGGCAGGCGACCAGGGCGAGCATCGCCAGGAGCAGCAGGCTGCGGCCAAGTGTTTGAAAGCGCATGGAATCTCTCTCGGACGAGGGCGGTGGCTTGCCATCCAGGCAAAGGGCACAAACAGGCGCCACAGAGAGGGCGCGGTGCATCTTAAAAGAAAACCCCGCGGGCGTTGGGCCTCGCAGGGTCATGCCGGCAGAGCCGGAAGGGAAATGGCCATGCCCGCAGAGAATTGGAGGTCAGCAGGACAGGCGAGCCCATGATAGAGCTCTTCCTGTCTTCAAGCAATACTTTAAGTATGTCTGTATAAGTGATTGAATTAATTCAATCTACATGTAGCGCTCGGATCTTCTGCAGGCGACGCTGATCGCGCGGCTGGCCCCACTCGTTGTTGAACAACGCCGGCTCCCAGGAACCGTAGGTGGGATTGGGCAGCACAAACCAGCGGGTACCGATCCAACCCATATAGGTTGCCATAGCTTGAGCTCGGCCGGTGGCGGTGTTGCTCAGTACCGTGACGAAATCGCCAAGTTGATCGCCGAACTGCATCAGCACGCGATAGCGCTTGCTGACGAGCTGGCGGCGGCAGTTCTTTTCGGTGCCGACCTGATCGCAACCCGGCAGGATGGTGCCCAGTCCAAGGAACGCGTCTGGTCCCGAAACGGGCAGGCCGACCTTGCGCAGGTTGTCGATGGTGGCGCTGTCGAGATCCTGTGCGCGGTTGGAGATGTAAATCACCGCAATGCCGTGCTTGGCGGCGAATTGCGTAAAGGCCACAGCGCCGGGCATCGCGCGTGCGCGCTCCTCTTTGCACCATGCGGCCCAATCGGCTTCGTTGTATTCGCCGCCGCTGCGAATCAGGCGCGCTTGATAAGGCGAGTTGTCGAGCACGGTTTCGTCGATATCCAAGATCACGGCCGGCTTCAGATCTTTGATCGACGCAATGCGATCGTCGCTTGGTAACGCATCCCAGTTTTTGTCTTTGAGTGCGGTCAGCAACTGCGACTGCGCGCTGCGAAAGGTTTCCTGATAAATCAGATCGTGTTCGAGCGCGGTCTGTGTCCAAGCGACGGCGTTGAGATTGTCGTCGGCGTGGGCGACAGGCGCTGGTTGCGATGGCGCGGTCGCGTTCGACGCGGGCGCGGTGGGATGCGGCGCCTGGCTGGCGCATCCGCAAAGCAACAACGACATGCCCAGCAGAACGGGCAAAGACTTGATCATGAAACACCCTGTGAAAGAGACGAAACCGGCAGAGGATGGCGCAAGTTTATGACAGACTTGCGGGTATTCGGCGCTGCCAAAGGTTATCCCCGTGTCGGTACTTCCCGAATCCACCCGCGGCGTTCGCGTCGCCAGTTACGTGCTGACGGCGCTGGCGTTGGTGCTGGTGCTGCGATTGCATCTGCTGCCCGCGCTGCTGGCGGGCTTGCTGGTCTACGAATTGGTGCACGCCATGACGCCCTTGCTCGGCCGACGCATTTCCGGCGAGCGTGCGCGACTGGTGGTAGTGACGACGCTGGGCGTGGTGGTGGTGGGATTGCTCACCTTGCTGATCGTCGCGCTGGTCGGGTTTTTTCGGAACGAAATCAGCAATCCCGGACTTATTTGGGAGCAGCAGCTGATGCCGCTGGTCGAAAAAGCCCGCGTGCAATTGCCAGCATCGTTGACCAACCTGCTGCCCGACAGCGTCGACGAATTGCGCGTGATGGCGCTGGATCTCACGCGCCGCCATGCCATGAGTTTGCAGAACGCAGGCAAGGAAACGGCGCGCGTGCTGGTGCATATCATTCTCGGCCTGGTGCTGGGCGCGTTGGTGGCGCTCAATCGTGCACGTCCACCGCATCAGATCGGGCCGCTCGCCGCTGCATTGGGCGTGCGTTGCCAGCGTCTTGCCGAAGCGTTCCACAACATCGTCTTTGCGCAGATCAAGATTTCGCTGATCAATACGCTGGCCACGGCGGTGTTTCTACTCGGCGTATTGCCGCTGATGGATATCCACGTGCCGTTGGCGAAAACACTGGTGGTGGTGACCTTCCTCGCCGGGCTTCTACCGGTGATCGGCAACCTCATCTCCAACACCGCAGTGACGATTGCCAGTTTGTCCGTGTCGCTTTGGGTAGCGGCCGCGTCGCTTGGCTTTCTGATCGTGATCCACAAGCTGGAATACTTTCTCAACGCGCGCATCATCGGCACGCAGATTCGCGCGCGAGCGTGGGAGCTGCTGGTGGCGATGCTGGTGATGGAAGCGGCGTTCGGTTTGGCCGGACTGGTCGCCGCGCCGATCTACTACGCGTATCTCAAGAGCGAGCTTGAAGCGAACGAGATGATTTGACGCGCGCGCCTCACGATTCGCGAATCGCGGACAACAGCGAGTCGTCCTGCACGGCGCCGTCCCACGTATTGCCGTGAAGCAATTGCTCCAACGGCAAGCGCGAACGCCAGCCGACCATTTCCAATTCGGGCTTGGGCAGAAACTCGCTTACGTGCCCCAGGCACAAATAGGCCAGCGGATAAACCTGCTCCGGCAGGCCGAGCGTTTCGGCCAAGCGCGACGGATCGACAATGCTCACCCAGCCCACGCCGATCCCTTCGGCGCGCGCGGCCAGCCACAGGTTCTGCACGGCCAGACACGTGCTGAAAAGATCGGCGTCCAGCATCGTGTTCCGGCCGAGTACATGCGGACCGCCGCGCTGACGGTCGCAGGTGATGCAAAGATTGATCGGGCTGTCGACGATGCCTTCCAATTTCAGTCGGCGATATTGCGCCGCGCGGTCGCCGGAATAATTGTGGGCGGCATCCGCGTTGGCGTCGTCGTAAAGCGCCTTCACCGCGCGCTTAATCTCGATGCTGTCGATCACCACAAAATCCCACGGCTGCATAAAGCCCACTGACGGCGCGTGATGCGCCGCATGCAGCAGGCGAGCCAGCACATCGGGCGCAATGGGATCGGGCAGAAACTGCGAGCGAACGTCGCGTCGTTCGTGAATGGCGCGATACAGACCCTCGCGCTGTGCGTCGGAAAAGCGATGATCGGTCATAAGCGGTCTCAGTTGCCTGCCAACATCGCGGCGATCTTCGCCATATGCGACTCGGCGGTTTCGCGCACGGCTTCCTTGTCCGCTTCCGGATCTTTGCCTTCCCAATGCAAATCGTCTTGCGGCAATTCGTGCAGAAAACGGCTGGGCTGGTTGTTGTGCACTTCGCCGTAGCGTTTGGTTTTGGCCGACCACGACAGCGTCAGCAATTCCTTGGCGCGCGTGATGCCCACGTACATCAGGCGGCGTTCCTCGTCGATGCGGCCTTCATCGATCGCGCCATCATGCGGCAAGGTGCCTTCTTCGCAGCCCACGATAAAAACGAAACGAAACTCCAAGCCTTTTGCCGAATGCAAGGTCATCATGCGCAAGGCGTTGCCGGGTTCGTCGCGATCCGCATGCGACAGCAGAGCAAGCTGCGAGGCGAGGTCGCCCGCGCTGTTGTTGCCTTTTTGCATGGCGCGAAACCAATCGGCGAGTTCGCGCATATTGCCCATGCGGCGTTCGCGCAACGCGGCGTCCGGCGTGCCGGCGGCGATATGGGCGGCGTAGTTGGTGCGCGTAAGAATACGGTCGACCAGATCGGCTGCGCTCTCATGCAAAGACGCGCTGCGCAGTTCGTCGAGCAAATCGGAGAACGATGCCAGCGCGGCGGCGGGGCGCGGCGTTAGCTGACGCAGCACGCTGTCGCTGCGTGTGGCTTCGAGTAGCGAGCAATGTTTGCTCTGTGCGATTTGACCAAGCTTTTCCAACGTCGTCGAGCCGACTTCGCGCTTGGGCACATTGACCACGCGCAAAAAGGCGGCGTCGTCGCTGGGATTGGTGAGCAGGCGCAGATAGCACAGCAAATCTTTCACTTCCGCGCGATCGAGAAACGACAACGCGCCGGTCAAGTGATACGGGACGCGTGCAAGGCGCAGCGCCTTTTCCAGAGGACGCGCCTGGAAGTTGCCGCGATACAGGATCGCCATATCGTGCCAGCGCACTTTGTGCTTCTCGGCCAGCGTCGCCGCCATACCGGCGATGCGTTCGGCTTCGTGCTCCGCCTCTTTGCATTCGATGACGCGGATCGGCGCGCCTTCCGGATGCTCGCTCCACAGCTTTTTGGTATGCAGATGCGGATTGTTGGCGATCAGCTGGTTGGCGGAGCGCAGAATGCGCTTGCCGCAGCGATAGTTCTGCTCCAACTTGATCACGCGCAGATTCGTCCAATCCTTGCCGAGCTGTTCAATATTCTCGGGATTGGCGCCGCGCCACGCGTAGATGGACTGATCGTCGTCGCCCACGCAGGTAAAGTTGCCGCGCTCGCCCGCCAGCGCTTTCAGCAAACGATATTGCGCGTCGTTGGTGTCCTGGTATTCGTCCACCAGTAAATAACGCAAGCGTTCGCGCCACGCGTTGCGGCATTCTTCGTCGCTTTCAAGAATGCGCAGCGGCAGGCGAATCAGATCGTCGAAATCGACCGCGTTGAACGCGGCGAGACGTTGCTGATACAAGTCGTAAATCGTGGCCGCTTCCAGCTCGCGTGGACTGCGCGCGGCGGCGAGCGCTTCTTCCGGGGACAAGCCGCTGTTTTTGGCGCGGCTCAGCAAATTGCGCAAGCCGAACAGCACATCGGGTTTCACGCCTTTGGGCGCCAGTTCCTTGACGATGTTTTCGCTGTCGTCCGCGTCCAATACGGAAAAGCCGCGACGCATGCCGGCGCGCGCATGTTCGATTTGCAGAAACTTCAAGCCCAAGGCGTGAAACGTGCACACCGTAAGCGCCGTTGCATCGTCTGCGCTTACCAGCTTGCTGACGCGTTCGCGCATTTCGCGCGCCGCCTTGTTGGTAAACGTAATGGCGGCGATTTTCGACGCGGCTAATTTGCGACGCTGCACCAGGTGCGCGATTTTCTGCGTAATAACGGAGGTTTTGCCGGAGCCGGCGCCCGCAAGCACCAGCAGCGGACTTTCGACGTGCTCGACAGCGGCCAATTGTTGGGGGTTGAGCATGCGTCGATCAGGTCGGCTGGGTGGCTACGGCGTACCGGGCGATCCTAGCAAACCCGGCGTCTCCCGAGCAGGCTTGTAAGTGGCCCGCCAGCATGTCAGTCGCGGTACCATGCGCTATTGCGCGTGCCCGGAACCCGCATGGCCAAGCTCTACTTCTATTATTCGTCGATGAACGCCGGCAAGACCACCAACTTGCTGCAAAGCGCTTACAACTACTTCGAGCGCGGCATGCGCACCTTGATTCTCACGCCGGCGCTGGACAATCGCTACGGCGAAGGCGTGGTGGCGTCGCGTATCGGGTTGAAATCGCAGGCGCAGCGTTTTGCGGCGGATACCGATTTGCTGGCGCTGGTGCGCGCGAATATCGCCGAGCACGGCGAACTGCACTGCGTCTTCGTCGACGAGGCGCAGTTCTTAAGCAAGGCGCAAGTGTGGCAGCTCGGCGACGTGGTCGACGTGCTCAAGATTCCCGTGCTTGCCTATGGCCTGCGCACCGATTTTCGCGGGGAATTGTTCGAAGGCAGCAGTTACCTTCTGGCCTGGGCCGACGTGCTGGAAGAGATCAAGACGATCTGCCACACCGGCAGCAAGGCCACCATGGTCGTGCGCGTGGACGAGCAGGGGCGCGCGATTACCGAAGGCCCCCAGGTTGAGATCGGTGGCAACGAACGCTATGTCTCGGTAAGCCGCGCGGAGTTCAAGAAAATCACGCAGGGCCGCGGGCGCATCGAATTGAAGCAACCTCATTTGCCGCTGGATGAAAAGCCCTGATCGGGACCGGCATAAAGACAAGGAAAACGCATGAGCAATCCGGTCACCTATTTTCCCGCCTGGCAGCGCCCGCATTGGCAGCCCAGTGACGAAGAAGTCATTCTGCAGTTCTACGTCTTCGGCAATTTCAAACCCACGCGCGTGCCTTCGGAACCTTATGGCAGCGACGGGTTGCCGGAAGAAGTGCAACTGAGCAGTCATCACCACCACGTGTTGCGCGATTGGGAAGGTTATCCGCTCAAAGAAGCGCTGGGCGACCTGTTCAAAAACGACGCGCCGGAAGCCTTCGAGCAAGCCTTGGCCGCACCGCAAGTGCTGGTACTGCATGGGCGCTTCAAGGATCAGGGCGATACGGGCTATCTGCGCGATACCTACGGCGTGCTCGCCGGCTTGCTCGATATCGGCGGCGTGGCGATTCTCGATCCGCAGATTCTCACCTTGTTTAGCGCGGACGAATGGCGTCGACGTTATTTAATCAAGGACGGCGCGCCGTTGCGCAATCACGTGTTGATTCTGCGTGACGAGGAAGACGCATCGGGTCGCCAGTGGATTCACACGCGCGGCATGCGCAAATTCGGTCGCCCCGATATCAGCTTGCACGACGTTCCCGAGACCGACACCGATCGTGCGGGAGCGCTTTGCCAGAAGTTGATCGAATTGGAGGCGCTTGGTGCGCGTTTCGTCGACGGTCAATCGCTGGAAGTCGACGGTGTGTTTGGCGGATTGACCGCTGAATTGGGCGGTGGAATGGACGATCCGCAATTCAATAACACGTATGTGTCGTTCTACTGGCCAGGCCAAGAGTAAACATCGTCACTTTTGGCAGTGCGGACACCAAAACGTGGAGCGCTGTCCGATCACTTGTTGGCGTATCGCCGTGCCGCACACTTTGCACGGCTCGCCTTCGCGTCCATAGACGAACAATTCGCGGAAGAAATAGCCGGGCGCGCCATCCGGATTGAGAAAATCGCGCAGCGTGGTGCCGCCGCGTTCGATCGCCCACGCCAGGATGCGTTTCACTTCGCCCGCCAGGCGTTGATAACGGGCGCGCGATACGGAGCCCGCTTGACGACGCGGATCAATGCCGGCCGCGAATAATGCTTCGCTGGCGTAGATATTGCCCACGCCGACCACGATCGCGTTGTCCATCAAAAACAATTTCACCGCAGCCTTGCGACCGCGCGAACGCCGCCACAGCAAATCGCCGTCGAATGCATCGGTAAGTGGTTCCGGGCCCAGGTCGGCTAGCAGTTCGTGCGTAGTACCGGGCGCTTGCCACAACAAACAACCAAAGCGCCGCGGATCGGTAAAACGCAGGATGCGTGGCTTTTCGCCTCGCAAGGGTTCCAGATGCATATCGACGTGATCGTGTGCGCCCGGCGTAATATCCGGCGGCAACACGCGCAGCACACCGGTCATGCCCAAATGCAGAAGCGCGCTTCCCGCGTGCGTATGCAGCAGCAAATATTTGGCACGGCGTTCCACTTCGTCGATACGTTGGCCTGGTAGCAGCTCGCTGATTTCGCGCGGAATCGGCCAGCGCAAATCCGCGCGACGCAACGTCACGCTGGTGATGCGATGACCGATCAGATGAGGCGCAATGCCTCGACGCGTGGTTTCGACTTCCGGCAATTCAGGCATTCAGAGCCTACTTTGGGTCTCGGCGTAGCCCGCGTTGTCACGGTGCGTCCGCCAGGTGGTGGCGCGCGGCGCAGCGCTTGCCTGGCTGGCAAGCCAAGCCGCGTGCTGCCGCATGGTGGACGCACCGTGACAACCCGAAGGGCCGGGTTTGTTTGCCCGCCGGGCTGCGTCCTCACTCAGTTGTGTATCGACATACACGCCTTCGTTCCTCCTTGCCCGTCAGGCAAACAAACCCGGCGCGGGCCACGCCGAGACCCAAAGCAGGCTCTTACTGCGCCTGCACGGAGGTGCTTTGCGCCGAACGCGGCATATAAAGCATCGACACAATGCCGACACGTTCGCCGGTTTGCACGTAAACGTCGTGACCGATCGCCGTCATGCTGCCGAAGCTGAGTGTGGCGTCGTCCAGCGTCAGCTTCGCTTGCGGCGGTGCTAGGCCGATTTTCGCGATGTCATAGTTGGCAGCGGGCTGCCAACTCTGCACCGGCGCGGCGGCGATACGAATCAGCTCGCCGATGCGACGATCATCCGCGCGCACCGGATCGCCCTGATCGATACGCCACCAATGTTCGTCACGCTTCACATATTTTTCGGTCGGCGTGGCGCCCATCGCCAGACTGACGCGCGTGATCGTTTCGGGCTTGAACGACAACAGCGTCCCAGGCGCGGCGTTCTCGTCGCTGCGCAACTGCCATGCCGCTGCGGCGAGCAGCACAATCACAGCAACAATCAGCGCCAATTGCCGGCGTACAGCCCGTTTCATGCGCGTCGTCTCCGCCACGCAATAACGCCGCCGATCACCAGCAACAGCACCGGCATAATCAAAATAAAAATAATGCTGAGCGCACTCAGCTCGCCCTGCGAAACGGTCAACACGCGATCGGGCGCGCCGCGCGGCGGCATATTGATCAGTTCGTCGTCGCCGAGCAGCCAGTCGAAAATACGGTCGCCCAGCGCGCGATTGCCGCCGTTGCCGAGATAACTGTTAGAGAGAAAATCGCCGTTGCCGATGACCACGACGCGCTGCTCGCTTTTCGCGGGGCTGGGCGACAGTCGGCTCAAAGCAAAACCGAAATCCAGCGGACCTTTCAACGGCGCTGCTGCGTTGCCGCCTAGCGATTGTGTCGTCGCTTGAGGACTCGAACGAAGGAATGGTTCCACGTTCCATTCGCTCTTGCGCACTTGCGCCAACGGCGCGACTTCCGGAAACAGCGTGGCGAGCGTAAAGCCGCGTGTAATCGCGCTGGGTGGGTAATCGCCGAGCGCGATCATGCGCGGGTCCTTCAAACCAAGCGCCGACGATGACGCATCGACCAACTCGCCCGGCAGCACGCGAATGCTGAGTGCGTCAGCCATCGGTTGCAGGCTTGCGTCCATATTGCCGGGATCGGCAAGCCACAACAGATTGCCGCCGCTGCCGAGATAATCCGTCAGCGCTTTCGTGGCGCCCGGTGACAGTGCTGCTTGCGGCCCCGCCAGCACGACGAGATCCGTTTGATTCGGAACCGCCGCGACTTGCGAGAAATTCAACGGCACGGCGCGCATACCGCGCTGCGAAAGTTGCGAAGCGAATGTGCCGAGATCCGCATTAGCGACACCATCGGCGCGTCGTTCGCCGTCGCCGGTGACAAAGGCCACGATACGATCGTTACCTCGCACCAAGCGTTCCAGCGCATCGGTAAGGCTGCGCTCGTTCAACGTATCCAAGCGCTGCTGACGATCGCGATAATGAAGGATCAACTCGCCATCCACCGTAATGCCAAGATTGCGCATCGCGTTGGGATCTTGTTGCGGGTCGACGAAACTCACATGCAGATCGGGCTTCGCCTGTTCGTAACGCTGCAAGAACGCCGCGATAGTTTGGCGCAGATCGCCCTGCGGGCTCGCGTAGCTGACGATATCCACCGGGCCGTTGAGCTTGGTAAGCACCGCGCGCGTTTCCGGCGACATGCTGACGCGACTGTTGAACGTCCAATCGGCGACATGATCGTGACGCGCGGTAAGAAAACCGATCGCGCCCGCACCGAGGAGCACAAGCAACGCAGCCAACCAACCGTTGAGGCGACGAGTAAGCGGCGCATTCATCAGTTGCGCTCCTTGTCGGCCGCCAAACGTTGCGTGCCCAAGATCAACGCGACCGCTATGGCGAGCAGAAACCACGTTACATCCGCAGTCGATACCAGCCCGCGCAACAAGTTTTCCTGATGCGTGCTCATCGCCAGCCAATTGATAAAGCCACTATTGATGCCCGCGAGCTGCGCGCCAAGATTGATGCAGTAAAGCGCAAGGCTGATCATCAACGCCGCCACGGCAGCAACCGCTGGATGCGATGCGAACGCCGAGCACGCGACGCCAATAGCGCCAAGCACAGCAAGCGCAAGAAACGTCCCCGATGTTGCTGCAGCAAGCTTGCCCCAATCCAACGTCGCGCCATGCGCAAGACTCAACGGCACCGCCATCGCAAGCAGCAACCACAGGGCGAGCCAAATCAACACCGCCAGATATTTGCCGATCAAAATGCGCGTCGCGGAAAGCCCTGTGGCGAACAACAACGGCAACGTGCCGCTGCTGCGTTCGCTGGCTAACGTCGTCATTGTCAACAGCGGCACCAGCAACAGCGCAAGTTCGATCACGCCGAACGGCAACGGGCTGCCAGTGATAAAGCTGCTATCCATCCGCACCGCCACCAGATCGGTGTAGCCGGGTCCATCCGGCAGCGCCGCGAGCTTCACCTGATTGAGCAGAAAAATCTGCAACAACAACGCAAAGCGCCAACCCAATTCCGCGAGCGCCAGCGCAGCGACGATCCATCCAAGCGGGCGCACAAACAAGCGGCGCAACTCCAGCCGCGTCACAGCGAAAAGTGTCATGCGGCCTGCCTAGCCATCGCGATGTCGAAGAAGATTTTTTCCAAAGCAGCGTGCTGATCCGCCGGCAACGGCGCGTCGTAGCGCAGCGTGCCCTGATGCAGAATCGCCACGCGATCGCACACCGCCGTCACTTCGGTCAGCTGATGCGTTGACAGAATTACCGCCGTGCCGTTGGCGGCCAACTCGCGCAGCAAGCCGCGCAAGGCGACCACCTGCACCGGATCGAGCGCATTGGCCGGTTCGTCCAGCACCAGCAAGGCCGGCCGATGGAGCAGGGCGCAGGCCAGTCCAAGGCGCTGGCGCTGTCCCTGCGACAAAACGCCCGCCAGGCGGCGCGCCAAGTCGTTCAGCTCCAGCCGGTTGATCACCGCATCGCGCGCTTCGTTCAGTTTGGCGCCGGTGAGACCGCGCAGCCGGCCGTGGGCATCGAGGTGTTCGCGCACGGTCAGTTCCGGCCACAGCGGGGCACCTTCCGGCAGCCAGCCGATGACCTGCCGCGCCTGTTCAGGTCGCTCGATAAAGTCCTTTCCTTGCAGCCGGATAAACCCCCGATCGGGCCGCAAAGCCCCGGCAATCATGGCCAGGGTGGTGGATTTGCCCGCCCCGTTCACCCCAAGCAGCCCAAGGATCTGGCCGGCATGCAGGTTCAGGGTCAGGTCGCTCACGGCCGGGCGCCCGGCCCGGCGGCGGCTGACCTGTTCCAATTCCAATACGGGGGGTGACGTCGGTTTAGGCGCGTTCATTGCATGATTGTCAGGGCGACCCCATCCACCAGACAACCGTTTCCCGTCACGGCTTTACGAGTTAACGGATTGCCAAACGGGGCCGGCTAACATGCTGGTGGGTACGGACGCCCTCGACTAGACTCTTTTTTCTACGTACCGGGATATTCCTACGATGTTCGACGCTGTGCTGAATTTCCTTACCAGTGGCGTTACTGGCGCTGGTTGGGTGGCGATTCTCGTCTACCTTTTGGTGGTCACGCAGATCACCATCTTCACCGTCACCTTGTATCTGCACCGCTGCCAAACGCATCGCGGCATCGACCTGCATCCGCTTATCGCGAACTTCTTCCGTTTCTGGGGCTGGCTCACCACGGGCATGGTCACCAAGGAATGGGTGGCCGTTCACCGCAAGCACCATGCAAAGGTGGAAACCGAGGAAGATCCGCACAGCCCGCAGATCCACGGCATCAAGAAGGTGTTCTGGGATGGCGTGTCGCTCTATCGCGACGCCAGCCTCGTAAAAGAAGACCTGGAAAAATACGGTCGCGGCACGCCCGACGACTGGTTCGAGCGCAAGCTCTTCACCGGCCACCCGTATTGGGGTCCGGCGCTGATGCTCATCATCAACTTCACCCTGTTCGGCGTGATCGGCCTGGCCGTGTGGGCCGTGCAGATGGCGTGGATTCCGTTCTGGGCCGCCGGCTTCGTCAACGGCATCGGCCACTGGTGGGGTTATCGCAATTTCGAAAGCTCCGACACCGCCACCAACCTTATCCCGTGGGGTTTCTGGATCGGCGGCGAAGAACTGCACAACAACCATCACGCCTTCCCGAGCTCGGCCAAGTTCTCGCTGCGCAAGTGGGAATTCGATATCGGCTGGGCCGCGATCGTGCTGCTGCGCAAAGTGGGTCTCGCCAAAGTGCTGCGCGTAGCGCCGACTTTGGACATGCGCCCTAACGTGCATCTGCCCGACGCCGAAACCCTGAAAGCCGTGCTCACGCACCGCTTCCAGGCCATGACCGATTACTACCGCAACGTCATCGTGCCGACCCTGCGCGACGAAGCGCAGCACGCCGGCGAAGGCATCAAATCCACCCCGCGTCGCCTGCGTCGCGCGCTTGCCGACGGCGGTCGCTGGCTCGATGGCGAAGGCCGCGAGCGCATGCAGGCCGTGCTGGCCAAGCGTCCCACGCTCAGCACCGTGTGTGAATTCCGCAATCGCCTTGCCGACTTGATGGATCAGCGTGGCGCCGACCAAGCGCTTAAGGGTTTGCAGCAGTGGATTGCTGAAGCGGAGCAAAGCGGCATTCGCACGTTGCAGGATTTCGCGCAACGGTTGAAGGGTTATTCGCTAGCGAGTAGCAACGCCTGATTGGCGTTAGCTTCTAGCAAATTGAAAAGGCCGCCTTAGGGCGGCCTTTTTGTTTGTGCAATTGGTGCATCACAACCAATGTAAGTTATCTGGAAGTCGAGTGACTAAGAGGCAATTTGACTGACGCATTCGGATAACGCGCAAAATGGAACCAAGTAATGTCTGCTTTCGACTGCGGATTCAGCCGGTCGATGCAACGGAGTTTCTCATGTTTGGTTTTACAGTGGATTTTGTAAGCCCGATGGACTTCGAGTACTTGGCTGCAGAAATCTCATACGACGGGCAAGTGCTCTGCCGTGTACGAAATGAGCGTTCGGATAGAGTGCTCGAGGTGGAGCTTTTCGTCGACGTTGTGAGAAAGGTAGACCAACACAGTTGGCTGTCCCGCTGCGAGAATTTATGACTCTTCTCGACGATGTTGGGAAAGAAGTTGCAGACTGTCGAGCTTAATAAGGTCCGCTTTCGACCCATAGCAGATAATTGCGGGCTTTCTGGAAATGAATATGAGTGATGCCATCGGATATCTCGCAATAGCTTTTATCGTGTCGACGTTTCTGAGTGGCCTGTGTTACTACGCGCTGCTTTTCGCTTTTGCGAAAAAATTGAAGGAGAGCAATGCCGAGATATGGTCCTTGTCCCGACGTGCTGCAAAACCGTTCGAGACGGATCTGATGACGGCTTACCGCGTACTGACGAGTAGTGATCCTGGTTTGGGACTGACGGCAGGAACATCTGAGGCCAAATTGGCCCGCGCAACCAAGCGACAGCTCTACATATCAATGGCCATGTTCATGGTCATCCTAGCTGTGGGTTTGTACGTATCGGTCGACAAATAGCCAGTTCACGATATGGAGTTCCAGTTCGCACGAAGGCGATGCAAATGGTCCGCTTTCGACCCAAATCTGATAATGCTTCCCCGCACTTATCCGGCGAGCACTCATAGATCAGCTTTCCCGCTGTCATCGAATCCGCGTTCGCTGACAGATGACCATGCCGCATTCATGCGAAGGTCCAAAAGTCGGGTGTGCCCATCCTGCTCTAAAGAACCCGGCACACCCGACATGAGTGAAGCAAAAGCGCGGATCGCCTGGGTTGCAGCCCAAACGATCCGCTGGCCACAACCAACGAAAGGACAAGGAGTTGATCATGGTTACCCCCGATCATACGGCACGCTCGCATCCACGAGCCCCCGCCACGCCGAGAGCCACACTGCTTCACCGCCGCTCATACTGGACGGCGTCGGGACTAACTGGGCGTCTGTAGAGAATTCAGTCAGATAAAACCTCTGCATATGCAGGATTTTTCCTGCACCCCTTCCCGCCGCGCGCAATACGCGGCGGGACTTAAGCGTGCACGGCGAATAACGCCATGCGCGATCGGCGCACTGTGAAAAGGATTCTTCCATGAAAGAAAAGGCCCCTGGCGCTTGGCTTACCCTCAGCACCAGTTATTTTCCCGCCCCCGTCGTTAACCCGCTCCGCCTGCTCGACGACGCATACATGTTGATCGAAAACGCGCACGGCGTTGTCAAAGTCATGCGCGATGCCATGCAACTTTCCCCCTACGTAGACACCCGCGCACTTTCGCTCGCCTTAAAAGCCGTCGAAATATTGATGGAGATGAGCGCGGGGTCGACGGAAGCGGCACATGTGCGCTTTGAGGAAATTGGCGACGGCTGGGTTGCCCACTATGAAGTGATGGACAAATAGTTTTGGCTTCAAATGCTCACGCTGACGCGAAAATCTGCACAAGTCGACTTTGTTTTTCGTCGGCACGCCTTCTCTATTTCTATCGTTGAGTGGATATTCGAAATTAAAAAGGAATTTGAAATGAAAAAGATGATTGTCTTTGCTTCATTTGCCCTTGGTCTAACGGGCTGCGTCACAATGTCAGGTGATTATCGCGTTACCGCCGTTAGAAAAGACGGGACAGCGGCTCTCTTTGTTATGCATGCTCATGGTTCGAATATCTATGCCGCACGAAATGCCTTCTGCCTTGCGAACCCAGGAGCAACGGTGTCTATCGTTGACGTCAACACCAATAAGGAGTTGACGAACGAAAGCCCGTATAAGTGCAAATAGCCTTCGAGAAAGTTTTGCCGGGTTTGTGTCTTGCGGATGTCGGCTTGATGTAAGCGCGTCCGGCTTCATTTCGCCTATTCGTATGTCGTTCCCGCAGAACTCTTTTGTGTATTCGTTCAATAGACGACGGCCTGGCTTTTCGCCAGGCCGTTAAGGGCGCTGCTCCGTTGCGCTGTAATTGTGGAATACCATGGATGTGTTTGTTTCCGATCCGAAACGGACAACGGCAAAGACAAAGGGGTGTCCAATGGAAGGTCATTCGGTAGAGGACATGACAAATAAAAATGGATTTGTGTACCCGACAGCGGGTCTGCTTGGAAAATTCATCAATCGGTTAGTCGCGTGCCAATTGCTCCTGAGGTTCCGCCGTGCGCTTTTTTCCCGGTTACCTTTTTTGACATTGGCTAGCGATGTCAAAAATGTCGTGTATTGCACATGGGTGGTCGCTGTCAGTGACGTTATCCATTTAGTGCCACCCGGTGTTGTGCTCAAACAACGTAATGGATCGACGCTTTTCACCGTTCTTACCTATGCGCACGACCATTTCGGGCCAAAAATTGCCGGACCTCTTCGACGAATTTTCCCCTCGCCGCTTCAAAGCAATTGGCGGTTTTATGTCGAGGCGCTTCCAGGTGATGTCCCAACAGAAAAGACTGTCCTGTTCGTCAAGAACATCTTTGACAATCCGCTCTACGCGATAGGAACTCGCCTTTTCAGCGATGCTCTGCCATCTCACCTCGCTGAAAGGTTCGAGCATGCAGCGTTGAATGAGCAATTCAGCACAATGATTTTCGCAGGTGCGGGCAGTGCGCCCGATTTTCAGTGTGTTGCCGAAACAACGTCCGAGCGATCATTGCCACAAGCGCTCGCCCCGTTTTTCGACTCATGGCTCAGCGCCGTTACCTTCTTGTGTCTGCAACATGGTGCGATCTCACAAGTCGAACACTGCGCCCGACTCGCGTATGCAGAGATAGATCTACCCGTCGATATCGACGCCGTGGAGCCGCTGACTTCATTGGATCAGCCTGAAAGAGGAAAATTCCTCAGGCAAATCGGCGCTACAGGCAGGCCATTTTGCTTCCGCGTTCCAAGCGTCCCGTTTAGTGTTCTGTCCGAACGGTTGCTCTGATATGTTCGATCCTAGTGTCCGCTTTCGACTGCGGATTCAGCCGGTCGATGCAACACTCCCGCTGCTCACACAGTCTTTAGTGTGTTGCATCGACCGGCTGAATCCGCAACCCAAAGTGGACATCAAATTAAGAAAATTAAACGAACGAAATGACGTCAATGAGTGAACCTCAACATGCGACGCTACTAAAAACTGGAAGAACTTATTGGCGTGCTTTTGCACTCGCGTGGATTTTCCCAGTCGTATTTCTCTTTGGCGGCCTTGAGGCTGATCAACTTGGCTATCCGACTGTCTTCTTCTTTGCCTTGCTTCCGTTGTTTTTCTGGAGCCTAAATCGGGCTGGTCGCCCTTGGATGCGGCGTGAAATCAGTTATTGGCATGCCATATTTTGGTGCCTTGCCGTTCCCTTTATGGTTTGGGCGCTTGCTGTATTTGTGCACCTAGCAGTGTCGGGCCATTGAAATCGTGCTAATCCAACTGGGTCGGAATATGCGTCCGCTTTCGACGCAAAGCGGACGCCGCGGCGATGCCAACTCTGGAATGTGACTGGCAACAGTTCGCGACATGTTGGCAATCAAAAACACCATGCATTCCCCCAAAAGAAAAACCCGCCACAAGGGCGGGTTTTAATTGAAAGCTACGATCCCGGTTTTCCCGACGGACTCGTCTAACGACGAATCACTTGATCTTGCCTTCCTTGTACATCACGTGCTTGCGGACTACCGGATCGTATTTCTTGAATTCGAATTTGTCCGGGGTGTTCTTCTTGTTCTTCTGCGTGGTGTAGAAGTGGCCGGTACCGGCCGAGGAGATCAAACGGATCTTGTCGCTTTTGCTCTTAGACATGGCTCAACGCTCCTCAGATCTTCTCGCCGCGGGCACGCAGGTCGGCGATCACGGCCTCGATGCCCTTCTTGTCGATGGTGCGCAGCGCCTGGTTGGAGACGCGCAGTTTCACCCAGCGGTTTTCGCTGGCGACCCAGAAGCGACGCTCATGCAGGTTGGGCAACCAGCGGCGACGGGTCTTGTTGTTTGCGTGCGAGACGTTGTTGCCGGTCTGCACACCTTTTCCGGTGACTTGGCATACACGGGCCATGATGACCTCCGTAATTTTGTTTACCGCCCGTTGGCCAGGGCGACATCGGCCCAGCGGCGCAGTGCGCCACGCGATGCTGGAGGGTGTTGCTTCTCGCCGTGGTCGTGAGGTCCACATCGCGTTGCGGACATGCCCGGATGGCCGGGTCGAGGAGGGCGAGCCGTGCATTATCCCTGAAAAATGCCCGTCTATGCAATCGGTTGGGGTATTTCATCCACAGCCCCACATAGCGACAAACGGGGATGTATGGAACAATCCTTTTTCTTTGCGCCTCACGCGCACAGCCTTTTAGAACCGAGGGATACCCATGGCAGAGATCACCGCCAACGGCCAGGCCAGCAGCCAGGCCAACCAGCCGCAGCTCGCGCTGCAGAAAATCTACGTCAAGGACGTGTCCTTCGAAGCCCCCAACGCACCGCAGATTTTCCAGGATATCGGCGAAATCACCGAGGCGCCGCAGGTTCAGCTCAACCTGTCCCAGCAGGCCACCGGCCTGGGCAACGACATGTTCGAAGTGGTGCTCACCCTCACCCTGACCTGCACCCTGAACGAGCGCACCGCTTATCTGGCGGAAGTGAAGCAGGCGGGCTTGTTCGGCATTGCCGGTTTCAACGAGGCCGACCAGGCCGGCGTGATCGGCAGCTACTGCCCGAATCTGCTGTTCCCCTATGCCCGCCAGGTGATTTCCAGCCTGGTGCAGGAAGGCGGCTTCCCGCCGTTCCTGCTGCAGCCGATCAATTTTGAAGCCCTGTACGCCGAGCAGCAGCGCCGCATGGCGGGCGGCGAGGCCCCCACGCTCAACAGCTGAGCCAACAGGCCTCCAACATGACCGATCAGCCGGTTTTGGCTGTCCTGGGCGCGGGTTCCTGGGGAACGGCACTCGCCACGCTGGCGGCGCGCAACGGCGTGCCGACCCGGCTGTGGGGCCGCAACAAGGCGGCCCTGGAATCGATGGCGGTTACGCGCCGCAACCAGCGCTACCTGCCGGATCTCGAATTGCCGCCGGGGCTCGATTTCGAGCCCGATCTGGCCGACGCGGTGCGCGGCGCCACGATCGTCTTGATCGTGGTGCCCAGTCATGCTTTCGCCGAAATGCTTACCGAGATCGCGCCGTTGCTCGAACCGGGCGCGAACATCGCGTGGGCGACCAAGGGCTTTGAGCCCGGCACGGGTCGTTTTCTGCATGAGCTGGTGGCGGAGAAGCTGCCGGGTCGGGCGGCGGCGGTGATCACCGGGCCGTCGTTCGCCCGCGAAGTGGCGTCCGGCATGCCGAGCGCCGTCACCGTGCATTCGGAAAACGAAACCTTCGCCCGGCAACTCGCCACCTTGCTGCACGCGCCGAACTTCCGCGCATACACCGGCAACGACGTGCTCGGCGCGGAACTGGGCGGCGCCATGAAAAACGTGCTGGCGGTCGCCACCGGCGTCGCCGACGGCATGCGGTTGGGGCTCAACGCCCGCGCCGGCCTGATCACGCGCGGTATGAACGAGATGCTTCGCCTGGGCGTCGCGCTCGGCGCGCGGCCGGAAACGTTGATGGGCTTGTCCGGCCTGGGCGATCTGGTGCTTACCTGCACGGGCGATTTGTCGCGCAACCGTCGCCTCGGCTTGGCGCTGGGGCAGGGCATCGGCATCGACGAAGCCGTGGCGCAGATCGGTCAGGTTGTCGAAAGTGTCGTCACCGCCGACGAAGTGATGCGCTTGGCCGACAAGCACGGCCTGGATCTTCCGATCAGCAACGGCGTGCGCGCCGTCTTGCACGGCGAAGTCACGCCGGTGGAAGGCTTGAAAGCCTTGATGGCGCGCGAGCAGAAGCCGGAATATCCCCAAGGTTTGTTCGGAACGCATTGAGCAATTTCGCGCCGTGATCGACGTCCGCGCATTTCGCTTGCGATGCGCACCCGAATCGCTGCTAAGCTCAAGGTTTTGATCGCTCCAGGGATCGCATGCGCATGCACCTACCGGACGAGAAACAGCAACGCGATCCTTCCGCCCGCAATGACGAGCGCGAGGAAAGCCTGCCCGGCGTGTGGCGCAAGCTGCTGGCCAAGCCCGCTACGGCTCCGACGCACGAACATGTCGTGCTGGGTTTCTTTTTCGAAGTAATGCCGGAGGAAGGCGTGCCGTACGCACGCCTGGACGCCGCGCCGGTATTGCTGGTGCCGAGCGAACACGGACGCTTCACGCGCCCCGCGCCGCTGGAAAGCAAATTGCTTCAGCACACCTCGCTGCCGCTGCACGAACAGCGACTGGCGACGGCCTTGCTGGGCCTGCCGCAAACCGTGCGCAAGTCGCGCAGCTACGCGCGCTTGATCGGCCACGTCGGCAATGCCTTGCTGGCGGACATGCTCGATACCGCGCCGTGCTTCCTCGGCGGCTTGGGCGGTTTGCGGTTGTCGCGCGGAAAATCCCATCAGCTCAACTGGCATTGGCAACTGGAGCAGGACGGCAGCCAGCGCCTGTTGCCGGCGCTGCCGCACAGCCAGCGCCTGCTGCGCGTCGACGGTTTGTGGTTCTTGGACGCCGAGCGCGCCGAACTCGGTCACCTCGACGCCGATCCAGAAGAAACGCACTGGCTCGACCTGCCGCCGCTCAAACACGAATACAGCCGCACCCTGCGCCGCACCTTGCCGACGAGTCGTCTCGCGCATCGCGTGCCGCTACCGCAGGTGTTCGACGAATTGCGCCGCGCGGAACTTGCGCCCAAGCCGGTGCTGATCCTGCATGCGCTGACGCGTCACGCGCGCCTTGCCGCCGGCACGCCGCCGCTCGCGTACGCGCGCCTTGCCTTCGATTACGCCGGCGAACGCCTGCCCGGACGTGGCGGCGAGCCGCTAGTGCGCCGCGTGCGCAACGGTCAGCTGGTGGAAATCACCCGCAAGCGCGCGGAAGAGCTTTCCACCATGGAGCAGCTTGAACGCGCCGGCCTCACGCTGGGCGTAGACACCGAAGGTCTGCCGTGGGATCTGGCCGACACCTTGCCCGAAGACGCCTGGCTGTTCCCCGGCAAAGGCCACGCCGGCGCGCTCGAAGTGAACACCCCTGCGCGCTGGCTCGCGCTGCGGCCGAAACTCGAAGCGGAAGGTTTCGTACTCGAATACGCACCGAGTTTTCCGTTCGAAGTGCTGGAAGGTCCGGTGCGCTGGTACGGCAACGTGGTGGAAGACGCCGACGACCATGCGTTCGATCTGGAAATCGGCATCGAAGTCGAAGGCAAACGCCGCAACTTGTTGCCCGCTGTGGCGCAAGCGCTGGCCGAACATCAGCTCAATCTGAGCCCCGCGCCCAACGAGCCCGAAGACGCTGTGTGGTACGCGCCGGTCGACGAACGTCGCCGCGTGCCCGTGCGTTTGAAAGAACTGCGCGGCTTGCTCGCGCCGCTCGCCGAATATCTCGAAAAACCGAAAAAGAAATTGCACTTGCCGCGCGTGCAGGCCGGTCGACTCGAAGAAATCGTCGAAGCGTTGCCTGCAGGCGGCGAATTGCAGGCGCCGGATCAGTTACGTGGGTTCACCGCGCGCTTGCGCGACGCCGCCGAACGCGCAAGCGATGCGGTACCGGAAGGTTTGACGGTCGAATTGCGTCCGTATCAACGCGAGGGTTTGCGTTGGTTGAACGCGCTGGCCGAAGCAGGCGTCGGCGGTGTGTTGGCCGACGATATGGGCTTGGGCAAAACGCTGCAGTTGATTACGCATCTGCTTGCGTTGAAAGAACGCGGTTCGTTGCAGCAGCCTGCCTTGATCGTGGTGCCAACCAGTTTGATTCCGAACTGGTTGGCGGAAATCGCGCGCTTCGCGCCGTCGCTACGCGCGCTCGCCTTGCATGGTCCGCAACGCAGCGGCGATTTTTCGCAGATCGCCGCGCAAGACATCATTCTCACCAGCTACGCGCTGCTGCCGCGCGACGTGGTGACGCTGCGCAAACAACCGTTCTCATTGATCGTGTTCGACGAAGCGCAGCAAGTGAAAAACCCGCGCACACAGGCGCGCCGCGCGGCATTGACCTTGCGTGCGCCCCGTTGCATTTGCCTCACCGGTACGCCGCTGGAAAATCATCTCGGCGAATTGTGGTCGCAGGTGGATCTGGCCGTGCCCGGTTTGCTCGGCGACGAAGGCGCGTTCCGTCGTCACTATCGCGTGCCGATCGAAAAGCAGCGCGACGAAGATTGCCAGGCGCGCCTCAATCGTCGTCTCGCGCCATTTATTTTGCGCAGAACGAAATCGCAGGTCGCGTCGGAGCTGCCGTCGAAGACGGAAATTACGCGTCGCGTGGTGCTCGACGGACGTCAGCGCGAGTTGTACGAAAGCCTGCGTTTGTCGTTGGCGGACGAATTGCGCGAGGTGATCGCACAACGTGGCATCGCGCATAGCGGCATCGTTGTGCTGGATGCGCTGCTCAAATTGCGTCAGGTATGTTGCGATCCGCGATTGGTGAAGCTCGAAGCGGCGCGCGGCGTGCGCGATTCCGCCAAGTTTGAATTGCTGATGGACATGTTGCCGGCGCTGCTGGCGGAAGGGCGCAAGGTGCTGCTGTTCTCGCAGTTCACCGAAATGCTCAAGCTCATCGCGAACGAATTGGAGCGTCGTCGCGTGAGCTATGTGATGTTGACGGGCGAAACGCGCGATCGTGCCGAACCGGTGCAGCGATTCCAGGAAGGCGATGTGCCGTTGTTCCTGCTTTCGTTGAAAGCGGGTGGCGTCGGTCTCAACCTCACCGCCGCAGATACCGTCATTCACTACGATCCGTGGTGGAATCCCGCGGCGGAAGCGCAGGCGAGCGATCGCGCGCATCGCATCGGTCAGGATAAACCGGTGTTTGTGTTCCGTTTGATTACGGCGGGTACGGTGGAAGAGCGCATCGAAGAATTGAAGGCGCGCAAAGCGGAGCTAGCCGAAGCGGTGCTTGAGGGTGGCGGTACGCGCGAAAAGCTCAGTTTCGATCAGGCTGATCTGGATGCGTTGCTGGCGCCGAGTTGATGCGCACCGCATTTTGTTAGTGACGTTATTGATGCATTCCACGAGATCTACTCCCTCCCCTGCTTGCAGGGGAGGGTCGGGGTGGGGTAACGCAGTCTCGCGGTAAATCTGTGTTGCGCGACAAGCGCGTGCAACCCCACCCCAGCCCTCCCCTGCGAGCAGGGGAGGGAGCGCATACGGTTTGTTGGCGGCTTTTAGTCGCGCGCCGCGACTTCGTCGATATGCAACAGCAGGTCCGCCGGGTCGTCATACACGCGAAACGCGCCGGCGCGTTGCAGCTCTTCTTGGCCGTAGCCGCCCGAAAGTAAGCCCACGCCAAGCGCGCGTGCGCGTTGCGCGGCGAGCATGTCCCAAATGCTGTCGCCCACAACGAGCGATTGATGGATATCGACGTCTAGTTTTTCGGCGCAAGCCAAGAACAAATCGGGATCGGGCTTCGCGTGACGCACCATGTCGCGCGTGATCACCGGCACTTCGTTTGGATCGACACCCAGTGCGGAGAGATTGTGCGCAGCCGTTTGCATGCGACCGCTGGTGGCGATGCCCCAGGGAATTTTTTCCTTGGTAAGAAACGCCAGCAATTCGCGCGCGCCGGGCAGCGGACGTACCGAGCCTTGCGTGTGATGACGATTGAAGGCTTCCGCATGCCATTGCTGCAGGCGTTCCACGCGTTCGGGCGTGATATCCAGGCCGGTTTCGCGCAGCAGGATATTGGTGAACAAGCCGCCGCTCATGCCGATCTTGCGGTGAATGCTCCACACGGGCAGCACCACGCCTTCCCGATCGAGCGCTTCTTTCCACGCCAGCACATGCTGGTACACGCTATCGATCAATGTGCCGTCGAGGTCGAAAAGAAAAGCCGTGTTGGAGCGAGGCATATCGAATTCCGTGCGTAAGCGGCTAGGGTTTTCGGCGCGTCGTGCTTAATGGTTTTGCGGCAACGCGCGACCCGAATCGAGCACCGCCAACGCCGCTGCGCCGAGCAGGCCCGGTTCCGCATGCGTGATGGCGATGGTCGGTACGTGTTCCAGCGTTTCGCGGAAACGGCCTTTGGCTTCGAAGCGCTCGCGGAAACCCGCGCGCTGCAGCCACGGCATCAGAATCTTCAACACGCCGCCGGTGAGATACACGCCGTCCCAACCGCCCAGACTCAGCACGAGGTCGCCCGCCACGCTGCCGAAGATGCCGGCAAGCGTTTCCACCGTGCGCACGCATAGCGCATCGCTGCCGTCGGTGGCGCGCGCGGTGATGTCTTCGGGCGTGTATTCCTCGGCAGGCTGGCCGGCGATATCGGCCAGCGCGAGATAGAGATTCACCAGGCCGTTGCCGCAGATCATGCGTTCGTTGGACACGCGGCCGAAGCGCGCGTTGAGGCGATGCAGAATCTCCACGTCTTCTGCCGTATGCGCGGCGAAGCCGGCGTGGCCGCCTTCGGTTTCCAGCACGATCCAATGGCCGTGACGCAGCAGCAAACCGGCGACGCCCAGGCCCGTGCCGGGGCCCATCACGACGAAGGTCTGCGTGGATTTGTGATCGTGCTCGGGCGGCAGCACGCGGCCGACCGCCTGCAATTCTTCACGCAGCAGCAGCGGGATCGACATGCCCTGCGCGGCGAAATCGTTCACTAGCCGCGCGCGCTGAAAGCCGAGTTCTTCCTGCAGGCCATGCGCGGACACCTTCCACGGATTGTTGGTGATCTGCACCGTCTCGCCGTTGGCGATGCGCCCGGCGGCCGCGATGATCGCGTGCGTGGCGGTATGGCCGGTGTCGGCGAAGTATTGGCGGATGGTGTCGGCCAGCGTGTCGAAATCCTTCACGCGATAGCGCCGCACGCTGTCCATCATCAACGGCGATGCAGAGCTGGTGTCGGCGAGCGCGAAGCGAACGTTGGTGCCGCCGAGGTCGGCAAGCAGGGTCGGGGAGGCGATGGAGCGATCCATGGGGAATCCAGGCTAGCAAGCCTTACAAGACTGCCCGTTGTCGTTCGATTCGTCCAGCTTTTGAGCCCTGCTTTGCGGGCCTAATGCTCGACGATTTGTCAGAAGGCATGCCGTTTTCCTCCTAACCAAGCGGGCCGGTGCGTCGGCCCGCTTGGTCCGTTGGCGATCCACGCTGCATCAGCTTTGCTGTGTGGTGAGGGCCGTGAGCAGCGCCTGTCCGTTGGGACTGCCCAGTCCGGTGCAAGCGTCCCAGCCGGCGCCGGCCTGATAGGCGCCATTGTTGCCTTGGGTGATGTCGCGGAATGCGGACTCGCCGATCTGATAGATCGCCGCGTGCACATCGCCTACCGGTTTGCCGAGTTTCTGGTTGAGGCGCGCGATCAGTGCGGCCCAGAGCGGCGCGACCGCGCTGGTGCCGCCGATCACCTGCGACTGGCCATCGATCAGTACCTGATAACCGGTCATGGGGTCCGCATTGCCGGAGACGTCGGGCACGCCTCGTCCCGCACTGCCGCTGGGTGAGGTCGGCACCTTGGCGTTTTGCTGCCAGCTCGGCAGGCTGTATGTCGCGCTTACGCCGCCGCCTGTCGCGCCTTCGTTGCTCGCGGATTCGTTCCACACGACTTCGCTTTGGATGGTTTGGCCGCTGGAGGTCAGCGTGGTGCCGCCGCACGCCAGCGAATACGGGCTGGAGGCGGGAAAATCGACATGCGACTGACCGTCGGTCACGCCGTCCGTCGAGCCGTTATCGCCCGCTGCGACGGTGACCGTCACGCCGAGAGCTACCGCATCCTGCAAAGCGCTTTCCATCGCTGCAAGCGATTGGCTGGCCCAGCTGCTTTCGGGGCCACCCCAGCTGATGGAAATAACCGACGGCTTGTTGGTCGTGTCGTGCGCGGCTTGCGAAATCGCTTCGTAAAAACCCTGATCGGTATTGGGCGCGAAATACACCGCGATCGCTGCGCCGGGCGCGAGCGCGCCGGACACTTCGATATCCAGCAACACTTCCGCATCGGCGTCGCCGCCTGGCGTGTTTGTTCCGCCTGCGACCGAAACATCGACGACTTTGGGCGGCGTCGTAATACCCAAGCTGGAAAAATACTGCGTGAGATCGCTGCTGTTGTAACCGCCGCCCAATTCGATAATGCCGATGGATTGGCCAGTACCGTCGGTGCCGCTGGGATAGTTGTAAAGCTGTCCAAGCTGCAGCGGCGTATACGACGTATTGGGCTGCGCGCGCGGTTTGCGAAATTGCGGCGTAGCGACGGGCCGCCGATCCAAACCCAGCACCGCAATCGCTTCGGAGGGAAGCGTGGGCGCATGGCCGCAGCCGACGAAGGTGCAGCCGTTAAATTGATACTTGCCAAGCGTCACGCCGAACGCCTGTTCCAGCTGCGACGGCGTGCCGCGCAGATGCAGCACGCGACGATGCGCGTCGCAACCGGTTTCGTTGAGACCGTGCTTCTTCGCAAAACCCTGCAAACTTTCCACGTCGCTCGGATTGGCGCCGTAGTAATTGCCGAACTCGCCGCGCGGATACATAGGTGCTTTGGGCCACTCGGCGGGCGTTGGCATGGTGCTGGAGCGACGCCGCAATACAACGGTCACATCGATGGGATCGGTACTGTCGTGCGGACCCAAATATTTCATGCCTTTGGGCGTGGTCCAGTGCGGGGAACGCTGGGCGGTTTGGCTCATGACGCGACTCCTTCCTAACCTAATGGGGCGGGGGCTGCACCATCAAAGATGGCACACAAAATGTGTCGAACTCGCGCACGGGCGCGCCGTCGTTTAGTTCTCGTGCGTATTCTTAAACCTAGGGCCTGTTCGCACTATTTGCGTAGCCCGCGTTGTCGATGAGTGGCCGCCATGCGGTAGTGCGTGGCTTGGCTTGACTGGCTGTCAAGCCAAGCCGCGCGCTGCCGCATGGCGGCCACTCATCGACAACCCGTAGGGCCGGGTCTGTTTGCGCGCCATCCGGCGTCATCGCTCAGTCGTGTACGGACGTACACTCCTTCGCTCTTCCTTGGCTGGCGCGCAAACAGCTCCCGGCGCGGGCTACGCAAATAGTGCGAACAGGCCCTAGGCATCTCACGCACTGAGTCGTTCATGCGCGGCGTTTTGTGCAAGCGCCGCCTGGTCTGGCAGCGTTAGACTAGGCGGACAATTCGCTCGAGACGCGCCCATGAACTTCCCCGCCATCCGCATGCGTCGCATGCGCCGCGACGCCTTCTCCCGCGCGCTGATGCGCGAACACACGCTGTTGCCCACCGATCTGATCATGGTGGCGTTCGTGATCGAAGGCGAAGGCAAGCGCGAGCCGGTGCCGTCGATGCCGGGCGTGGAGCGTCTGTCGATCGATGGCTTGCTGGATTTGGCGGGAGAATGCGTGCGATTAGGCATTCCCGCGCTGGCGATCTTTCCGTCGCCGAATGCCTCGGCAAAAAGCGAAGACGCGGCCGAAGCATGGAATCCGCAAGGCTTGATGCAACGCGCGACGCGCGCGCTCAAAGCGAAATATCCGGAACTGGGTTTGATCGGCGACGTAGCGCTCGATCCCTACACCACGCACGGTCAGGACGGTTTGATCGACGAGCACGGTTACGTGATGAACGAGCCGACGGTCGAAGCGCTGATCAAGATGTCGCTGGCGCAAGCCGAAGCAGGCATGGATTTTGTCGCGCCGTCGGACATGATGGACGGCCGCATCGGCGCGATTCGCGAAGCGCTGGAAAACGCGGGCTATATCCATACGCGCATCCTTGCCTATTCGGCGAAATATGCGTCCGCGTTCTACGGGCCGTTCCGCGATGCGGTCGGTTCTGCGGCGAATCTCGGCAAGGGCAACAAACACACTTACCAGATGGATGTCGGCAACAGCGACGAAGCCTTGCGCGAAATCGAACTGGATATCGCCGAAGGCGCCGACGCCGTAATGGTGAAGCCCGGCCTGCCGTATCTCGATGTCTTGCGTCGCGTAAAAGATGCGTTCGGCATGCCCACGTTCGTGTATCAGGTAAGCGGCGAATACGCGATGCTGAAAGCGGCGGCGCAGAACGGTTGGCTCAACGAGCGCGCCGTGGTGCTGGAATCGCTCACCGCGTTCAAGCGCGCCGGCGCCGATGCGATTCTTACGTATTACGCCATCGACGCCGCACAGTGGTTGCGCGAGAGCTGATCGCTCCCTTTTGTTGTCGTCACGGCATTACGCGTACTGTGCGATGCCGTTTCCGAACGACCAGTTTTCTTTTGCTGTTTCCAGCAAATTGATAAACACGTCCTCCGGTCGCACGCCGGGATCGGCCGTTAGCTTTTCGGCGACGCTTCGATAGAACGCCTGCTTTTGCTCGACCGTGCGCGTGTTGTTGCAAGCGATCTGCACGATCACTAAATCGTCGCTGCGCGCGATGTCGAGATAGTTGGGGTCGTAATCGAATTCCTCGGCATCGTGTTGGTTGACCAGAATGAAGCGATCGTTTTCGGGCACGCTGAACGATTCGCGCATGGCGGCGTAGATACCGTTGCGAAGGGCTGCGATATACGCCGGCGATTTGCCGCGACGCAGAGCAATACGGACGAGAGGCATGATCGGATCTCCTTCAAGAATCGTGTTTGGCGGAGGGTTGAGAGATATGTCCAACTTGATAGACATCGATGTTTTTGTCGGCAACCTCGACCACGTTGCGCCAAAGCCGAAAACGCAGCAAGGTCCAATGCGTGGGATCGAAGGCGGTGACAGCGGCAAGAGCGCCTCGCTCAACATCCTCCTGCACGCGCGCGTGTTCCGTATCGCGTAATTCGCCCAGCGCGATGTGATGGGCGATCGGCGCGATTTCGCGCGTTGCGTACGTGGCAATGGATAGATCCGTCGCGACCTGGGCATGCCATACCGACCACGTGTTCACCACAGGCCGACCGAACGAGTCGATCACGCCGGCAAAGCCCGCGCCGCCGAGAAACGCGTTCATGCCTTCCGTGTCGCGCCAAAGATAGAAGGGCGCGTAGAGATTCTCGCGATCCTTCGCGTAAGCCGCCGTGCGATCTGCATAGAGATACGCCTTGAACGCGAGCCGCGGGAAATCGTCGGTGAGATGGCCTCGCTCGGCGATGCGTTTGCGGATGATGGCCATGTCGTAATCGGCGGGCAGAACGATGCGGTATTGCATGGTGATCATGGCGGTCGTCGTCCTCGGCATGACTTGACGACATCAGCCTAGCGAGTCAGCATGGTTCTGAAAATCGGGAATTTATGAACATATAATCCTGAAAAACAGGATCATTCCATGGGCCGCATCACCTTCGATCTGGACGTTATGCGCAGCTTTGTCACCGGCGTGGAGCTGGGCAGCTTCGCCAAGGCCGCCGACCGGCTCGGTCGCTCCACCTCCGCCGTCAGCGCGCAACTGAAAAAGCTGGAAGAGCAGGCCGGCACACCGCTTTTGCGTAAAGCCGGGCGCGGTATGGCGCTGACAGAAGCGGGTGAAGTCATGCTCGGCTACGCGCGCCGTTTGCTGGAACTCAACGACGAAGCGGTCAGCGCCGTGGGCGGCGTGCAGCTGGAAGGTCGCGTGCGGCTCGGCATGCAGGAGGACTTCGGCGAAAACGTGCTGCCCGAGGTGTTGGGCCGTTTCAAGCGCGCGCATCCGAAGTTGCGCGTCGAGGTGCATATCGCGCGCAACGCCTCGCTGATGCAATCGTTGCAATCGGGGCGTTTGGATCTTGCGCTGGCGTGGGATACCGAACCGCAAGCGCCGCATCGGCAGCACATCCGAACCCTGCCGATGCAGTGGATTGCCGCTGAGATCGACGAGACCCCTTTCGAAGCGGGCGAGCCGATACCGTTGGTGGTGTTGGATGCGCCGTGCCTGATGCGCACCGCGGCGATCGATGCATTGGATCGCGCCGGTCTCGCATGGCGCATTGCGTTCACCAGCGCGAGCCTGGCGGGAACGTGGGCGGCGGTGAAAGCGGGCTTGGGCATCAGCGTGCGCACGCCGCTAGGTCTCCCCGCCGAATTGCGTGCGTTGGAAGCGAAGCAAGCGCACTTGCCTGGATTGCCAAAACTTGGGCTCGCGCTTTATCGCGGTGAGGCCGAATCCTCGCCCGCCGTGACGCGTCTCGCCGAATTGATCGTGCAAAGCATTAAAGCTTAGGCGCGAAATTCGCCGAAAGCGCGCGGCTTCAGTTACCCGAAGGCGGCGTCAGTTTGATTTCGTAAATCAGCGGCCAGCGTTTGCCGGTGACAAACAGGCGATCGTGCTTGGCGTCGTAGGCGATGCCGTTGAGCACATCGTTGCTCGGGTCCTGCAATTGGTCCTGCGCGGGCCCGAGTCCCCTGAGATTGATTACGCCCGTCACCTTTCCATTGGTCGGATCGATCTGCACGATGTTGTGGGTGAGCCACACGTTGGCGTAGATCGATCCTTTCACCCATTCCAGCTCGTTGATATTGACGAGCGGTCGACCTTCCACCGTGACATCGATCTTGCCGACTTGTTTGAGCGTCTCCGGATCGAGCACGCGAATCGTCGGCGTGCCATCGCTCATGTAGATGTGCTGGCTATCTTCGGTCAGCGCCCAGCCTTCGCCGGGATACTTGAATTCGCCGATGCGCTTGAAGCTGTGCAGGTCGTAGATATAACCGTGTTGCTGTTGCCACGTCAGCTCGATCAGCTTGTTTTTCCACGCGACGATGCCCTCGCCATAATCCGGCGGCGGAATGTCGATCTTCTGCAGCACCTTGCCGGTCTCCATGTCGACTTTACGGACTGTCGATTCGCCCTCCGTGCCGGTTCCCTCGTAGAAGTAACCGTTGAGGTAGAAAAAGCCCTCGGTGTACGCGCTGGTGTCGTGCGGATAGGTACGCACCACTTTGTAGCCGTAAATCGGTATGCCGGCGTTTTGCGCAAACGCAGGGCCGACCAGACACAGCGCAAGCAGGGCGAGCAATCGGGTGGTGGGCGTTTTCATAGGTCGGATCATCCCATGTCCGACCGGCCTTCGTCAGCCGCACGGTTTTACGTTCTGGTTCGTCATTGCGTGAAATAATCGAGCCGGAAGCCCCGAGGGAGTAAGCGTGGACAGTCATCATTTCCTGCAAACGGCGGTTATTTTCCTGCTGGCGACCGTGATCGCGGTGCCGCTAACCAAGCGCTTTCGCCTTGGCGCCGTGCTGGGTTATCTGATTGCGGGCATTGTCATCGGCCCGGCGGAACTGCATCTGATCGCCAATCCGCAAGGCGCGAGCGATATTTCCGAATTCGGCGTGGTGCTGATGCTGTTCGTGATCGGCCTGGAGCTATCGCCGCAACGCTTGTGGGTGATGCGTCGCGCTGTGTTCGGTGCGGGCTTGACGCAGGTGCTGACCTGCGGTCTTGTCATCGGCGCGATCGCGCATCTGGCGTTCGGCTTTTCGGCAAGCGCATCGGTCATTGTGGGCGGAAGCCTGGCGTTGTCGTCCACGGCGTTCGGTCTGCAGATTCTTACCGAGCGTAAAGAAGCCTCGACGGCTTACGGTCGGCAATCGTTCGCGATCTTGCTGTTTCAGGATCTCGCTGCGATTCCCCTGATCGCGGCAATCCCATTATTGGCCACCAACTCGACCCATCCCGGCATCGATCCGCTCGCCGCGCTGCGCACGATTGCGCTGGTCGCCGTGGTGATTGTGGGTGGTCGCTATCTGCTGCGTCCGGTGTTTCGTTTTGTGGCGCGCGCCGACTCGGTGGAAGTGTCGACGGCGACAGCTTTGCTGGCCGTTATGGGAACCGCGTTGTTGATGGAAGAACTCAACGCACCGGTAACGCTCGGCGCGTTTGCCGCGGGCGTGCTGCTGGCGGATTCGGAATACCGCCACGAACTGGAGTCGAACATTGAGCCGTTCAAAGGCTTGCTGCTCGGTCTGTTCTTTATCAGCGTCGGCATGTCGATGCGTATCGATCTGCTGCTGCAGATGCCGTTGCTTGTGCTGGGGATTACCGTTGCGTTGTTGCTGGTGAAGGGCGCGCTGCTGTGGCCGCTCGGACTCACAATGGGAAAACTTCATCGCATCGATGCACTGCGTCTGGCGATCCTTCTGGCGAGCGGCGGCGAATTTGCGTTTGTAGTGTTGCGTCAGGCAACCGATCGCGGATTGCTCGCCGAGCAGGCAGGCGCAGTGTTGGTGCTGGCGATCACGTTGTCGATGGCGCTGACGCCGTTGCTGGTCACCGTCGCCGGCAAAGCGATCGGCGCCAAGAAAAAAGCGGCGCCGAAACGACCCTTCGACACCATTACAGTGGATCATCCGCGCGTCATCATCGCCGGTTATGGGCGCATGGGTCAGATCGTCGCGCGCGTCTTGCGCACACGCAAAATACCATTCGTGGCGCTGGATCACTCCGTCGAGCAACTGGATTTGGTGCAGCGATTCGGCAACAGCGGCGATATTTTCTACGGCGATCCCGCGCGTCCGGAACTGTTGCGCGCCGCGCAGGCGGACAAGGCGGAAGTGTTTGTGCTTGCCACCGACGATGCCGAATCGAGCTTGCGCGTGGCGCGCGTGGTGCGTCGTCAATATCCGCATCTCAAAATCGTGGCGCGCGCCCGCAATCGTCAGCATGTGTGGCGCATGATGGATCTCGGTATCGAAGAGCCGGTGCGAGAGACGTTTTTCTCAAGCCTCAAAATGACGCGCAAAACGTTGGAGTCGCTGGGCATCAGCCCGGACGAAGCGGCCGCGGAAGTGGAGCGCTTCCGGCATCGCGATGTCGAACTGCTCAAGCTTCAATATCTCGTGTATGACGACGAGGCGAAATTGGTGCAAACAACGCGTGAAGCGAGTGAGGATCTGGACAAATTGTTCGAGGCCGACGCGGACGAACAAGCCTTGCCGACGCAGGAAAAAGGCCCGGATGCGGATACGCCGCTGATCGGCGAGCGCTAGAAAGCGAAACTCTATGGTCGTCGTCAAAACGCAAGTTTCCCGCAACCGGTTGCACGCATAATCGGCATCGCCGCCCATGAAGGCGCGACAAATGCGTGTTGCGCCGTTTGCATGTCGATGCCCATACAGCCACTTGTCATTCGTTTTGGCCGCCTTGGCGATACCTTGCTGTTGCAACCCTTGTTGCGTCGTTTACACGCACGCTACGGCGAACCATGTTGTTTGCTAACGACCGGCCATTCCGCGTCTGAGCTGTATCGCGGGCAGGCCGATGTCGCCCAAGTGATGGCGCTCGGGTCGCGTCATCGTCCGTTGCCACTGAATCCAGAGCAATGGCGCGCGGTGTTTGCATTGCGCCACAAGCAGCGTGTTCCCGTGTACGTATGCGAGCCGCAACAGCAATCGCTGAAGCGCATTCGCTTGCTGCTGCGATTGGCCGGCATCCCGGAAGGCGATTGCGTGTTTCTCAACGATATTCCGCTCGCAGCTGGCGATCACTGGATAGAACATTTGCTGCAACTTGCGGACGCCACGCCGCCGGCGTTTCGCGAACGCTTTGAAGATGTCGTGTGCGACACGAGCGCCGTGCCCGAATTTTCCCTCAGCTTCGAAGAGCGCCTGGAGTGCCACCAATGGTTGGCCCGGCAAGGCCTTTCGGGTCATCCGCTGGTGCTGTTGCAAGCACCGAACCGACGCACGATGCGATGGAATGGCGTGCGCAAGGCCTGCGACGACGACAAATCGTGGCCGATGCAACATTGGATGATGGTCATCGCGGCGATTCAGGCGCGTTTGCCAGACGCACGCATTTTGCTGTGCGGCGCGCCGGCGGAACACGCGTATCTGGAAAGCATTCGCGCAACCGTGACGCATCCCTACGTGCATGTTGTCGCCAAGGATTTGTCGTTATCACGACTGAAAGTGCTGGCCACGATCGCGCACAGCATGATCTCCGTCGATACCGGGCCCGCGCATATCGCCGCGGCGATGGGCTGTCCGTTGGTGGTGATGTTCGGCGCCGTGTCGCCGAAACATTGGCAGCCGCGCAGCCCCTCGTTCGAATCGGTGCGTGTGTTGCGCGGTCCGCCTGCGAGTCGACGCGTCGACGCCATTACGCCGGAGCGGGTGATCGAAGCGTGGAAAGCATTGCCGACGCGGGAAGCCGCGGCGACGAGCGCGGGTGCGAATTCCGCGCTCGTCTAAGCCGAAAAATGCTCGGCGCGGATTACTGATCCGACGCGGGCTGCCGCAAGGTTTGCCGAACGCTAGGAATCACGCTCGCGCGTGCGGCGAGTTCGTGCGCGATATCGATCAGTCCTAGATGGCGCGCGACATCCGCCGCCGTGCGACCGAAATTGTCCGCCGCGTTCCGATCCGCACCGCGCGCGAGCAGGATGCGTGCGGGCGGAAGCAACGCATGCATCGCGCAGGCATGCAGCGCGGTGACGCCGCGCTGATCGGCGTGTTCGATACGCGCGCCGGCGTCCACCAGCACGGGCAGCAAGGCGCCGATATGCGTGGCGTCGCAGGCGCTGCCGGGGCGCAGATGCGCGCCGAGCAACAACAACAACGGCGTTTTGCCTTCGTTGTCGGCGAGATTGGCATCGGCGCCGCGCTTGAGCAGCACGTCGAATAGACGGCGCGCGCGCAAGCTGTCGTTCTGCTCGAATCCAAATTGCGAGGCGGCGTGCAGCGCGCTGTGTTTTTGCGCATCGACCGCGTTTGCATCGGCGCCTGCATCGAGCAGTTGCTCGGCGATCTCGGGATAGCCTTGCACCGCGGCGATCATCAACGCGGTGGCGTCGTTCGGCAGGCGTTGATCCGCGGCAGCGCCGTGTTCGAGCAGCAACGCCACCAAGGCTTCGCGACGTGCGGCTACCGCGGCGGCCAGCGGCGTCATGCCGTTGTTGGCGCTCGCTGCAACGTCTGCGCCTGCGTCGATCAAGATGGCGGCGACATCGCGATGGCCGGCGCCGCAGGCGTGTAGCAGCGCCGTGGCGCCCTGCGCATCGCGCGTATCCACAGGAAAACCGAGTTCCAGCAGGCGACGTACCGCCGTGTCTGCGCCATGCGTTGCGGCGTGAATCAGATCGTCGGCGCGTAGCGGACGGCGCGGACGCTGCCAATCGTTCCAATTGAGCCAGCGTTCCAGTTCCGGGTGTTCCAACGCCAAACCGAGCGGTGTTTCGCCGTTGACGTCCACCGCTTCGGCATCGGCGCCGTGCGCGGCGAGCGCGCGCACCAACGGCAACGCGTTCGCGCCGTGTTCGAGTGCGGTGAGCAGCGGCGTGCGACCGCTGGCGTCTCGGCAATTCGGATTGCAGCCGCGCGCGAGCAACGCTTGCAAGACGGCGATCTGGCCGTTGGCGGCAGCCAAGTGCAGCGGCGTGCGTTCGCGTTCGCCGGCGCCGAACGGATCGGCGCCGCGTTCGAGCATGGCGAGCGGAAGCGTCGACGATGGGTGCTGCAAACGGCTCAGTGTTTGCGCAAGCAGATTGGCGCCGGCGGGGCTGGCGCCGGCATCGAGCAGATCTTCGATCGCTGTGGCGCTTTCGGGTAACTTCGGCAGCAACGCATCGAACAGTCGACGACCGAGCGGCGGCAAGGTGGGATGTTCGCTTTCGAGTTCGTCGACCAGCTGCGGTTGCAAGCGCGCTTCGGCTTGCAGGCCGTGATCGAGCAACCAGCGACGCGCCGTGTGCAATTCGGGTTCGGTCAAATCCAGATACAACTGCGCGAGTTCGGATTGCGACCAATCGCGCACGCGCGTCGCAAAACTGGACACGATGGCCCAATGACCGAAGCGCAACGCGTCCAACAAATGCGCCGGCGTGTCAGCGCCTTCGGAAATGGCGTCGAGATCGAGACTCGCCGGCAGCGGCGTGTCCGGATCGAGCAACGCAACCAGATCCCAGCGTCCGCTGGCGGCGGCGTGATCGAGTGCGCTGCGGCCGTCCGTGCCGGGCGCTTTGGGTTCTGCGCCCAGCGCGAGCAGCGCGCGCACGGTTTCGACTTGCGCCTGTGGCGACTGGCAGGCGAGCGTCAACGCATCGCGACCGTGCTTGTCGCGCGCACGCGCGTCTGCCTGTGCGTCAGCGAGCAACGCCACCACGCCGACCGCGCCCGCGCGTGCGGCTTCCATCAAAGCGGTGCTGCCGTGATGGTCGGTGAGATTCACATCGGCGTGCGCAGTGCACAGCGCGCGAGCAATGTTTTCGTGACCTTCGGCGGCGGCGGCCATCAGCGGACTGCGCTGCCGCGCGTCGACGGCGTTCACCGCGGCGCGATGCTTCAGCAGCATCTTCACGCCGGTGATGTCGTCGTCGGCAATGCCGGCGGCTGCCACCAAGGCCGGTTCGCCGCCGGCCGGAAAAGCCTTCGCGCCGCGTTCGAGCAGAAACTGCACCAATGGCCAATTCGCCGCGCGGCAGGCGATCGAGAGCGGACTTGCGCCGGCGCTGTTGAGCGCGTCGACGGTCGCGCCGGCATCGAGCAGCATCGCCGCGATGGTGGCATCGCCGCTGAGCACGGCGCCGTGCAACGCGGTGTTGCCGTCGCTGTCCGTGACGCGGGTATTGGCGCCATTGGCGAGCAGGGTCATAACCGCATCGGGACGGCCGTGCCAGCTGTCGCGCGTGGCGGCCAGCAACGGCGTGATGCCGCCGCTGGCGCGATTTACGTCGGCGCCTTTGGCGATCAATGCGCGCAGCAGGCGCGTGTCTGGCAGCAGCGCAGCGAGCATCAATACCGGACGTTGATCGCGATCGCCGGTCGCGGGCGCAGTATTCGGATCGGCGCCGGCTTCGACCAGCGCCAGCGCGCGCGCGATATCGCCCGTGCGTGTGGCGGCGAGCAGCGCCTGTGCTTGTTCGGGCGTGCCGGCGATGCGCTCTTGTTCGGTCAACGGCGCTGGTGCACTGAAGACGGGTTCTACCTTTTCATCGCGCGGGGATTCCTGGCGACGCGGGCGACGGCTCTCGCACAACATCACGCGCAGCGTGCGGTTAGCGATGATCAAGCTTCCCAGCGGCATCAGCACCACGGCATAGAGCACCAAAGCGGCCGTGCGCAATTCCGAAGGCAGCACACCATACAGTCCGCTCAGCGCGATCGCCGCGAACGACAAAATCAGCAAGGACAGCGCGCTAGGCAAAAAATGGCTGAAAAAATGTTCTTCGCGCGACAGATGTCGACCGAACGCGATGCTGCGCGCGGTCGCCGTAAACAACCAGGAGCCTTCGCCCTGACCGTGCGCCGGATACGCATCGTCCCACACATAGACGAGCGCAAACGCCGGCCACAGTCGCCACAACACCATCAAGGCGACGACCAAGGCGGCGGCAAGCATCAAGCTTCCGCCCAACGTGGGCTGTTGCGTGAGCCGCAGCATCGGCCACGCGATCAGCAGAAAAACCAGCGCGGCGTAGCAGGTGAGCATCGCCAGGTGCGCCATCCCGCGTCGCGCCACGGTGCGGAAAAAATCCGGCTCCGGGTCGAATCCGATGGCGTGGCATACCGCGGCCATCGTCAGCGTGTTGGCCAGCAGCAGCGGAATCAACGCAAGCGGATGCGCGCCGATGGCGGCGATGCCGGCGGTAATCAGCCCTGGAAGAAACCAGACGAGTGAGATGAATGCAGACGAAGACGGGCGCGATTTGATAGGTGGCATGTCGGGAGTATAGGAACCAGCAACGCGTGAGACGGTAATCACTTGTTAACGACCATCGTGCCGATGGTCATTCGTCCTGGCGCAACGTCGGTTCCTGCGAGGTGGGCGGCGCCGCGAGCGTTTCCTGCGGCGGCAGCTGCAGATGCCAGCCTTGCTCGCGCAGATGATCCATCACTACATCGGTGCTTTCGTGCGGCAGTCGGCGTTCCGCATGCAGTTCCACCTCCAGCACGAAACGCAAATCGCCGAGCATCAGCGCGAGCGAGGGCGGTACGGCGTCGAAGTGATCTTTGCGATCCAACCACAAATAGGTATCGGCCTTGCGCTGGCTGGCGTAGACGAAACAATGCATAGCGATGCCCGCGGAAAGTCCGTTAAACGGAAAGGTTAGCAGCACCCGTCGCCAGCGTGGTCACGGAAGCGCGAAGGCCGTGTGTGCTGAACGACCGTGCGCGTTTGGGTTTCGGTTTTTTCCGATGCTCAGGCGCGATGTGCGCCGACTAGACCATGGATGAGGCTGTCCGGATGCGCGGATGCTGCAACCGCACTTGCATGCCCGGGCCCGAGCCGGCAGAGTGCCCGCCAGGGGTATCAAACGCGCGTATGAATTTTCAGGATCGCCGGGCCCCCGCTACGTCCCGAGCCGCAGGGTGCCGAGCCTTGCGACAAAACCCGGCCAGCATGGCATGGCCGTAATCGTCATCAAAATAAAAGCAGGAGCATGCGATGCACACGTTCTTCCATAACACCGCCCGTGGTGGCCGTTCGTTTGCCTTGGCTGCGTTGGGTCTGGCCATCGCCGGTGCCCTGGTTGCACCGCAGCAGGCCCACGCCAGCGCTTTCCAATTGAAAGAAGACAGCGCGCAAGCCATGGGCCGCGCTTATGCCGGTTCCGCGACCGCGGGCGGCGACGTTTCCGTGGTGATTAACAACCCGGCCGCGATGAGCGATCTCGACGGCACCTATGTGCAGGCCGACATCACCGCGATCAATTTCAGCGCCAAGTTCACGGGCACCGCGACCGATGCGCTGGGCCGCCCGATCAGTGGTGGCAACGGCGGCGACGCCGGCACCACGCTGCCTGTGCCGGCGTTCGCGCTGTCGACCAAGATCAACGACCGTATCAACCTCGGCTTTGCGCTCGACGTTCCGTTCGGTTTCCAGACCCAGTACGACAGCAACTGGATGGGCCGCTACAACGCAATCAAGACCTCGCTGCGCTCGTACGACACGATGTTCTCCGGCTCGTTCAAGATCAACGACCAGTGGAGCGTCGGCGGCAGCTTGATCGCCGAACGCACCAATGCCGACCTGACCAACGCGATCAACTTCAACGCTGTCGGCCTGAGCGTGCAGCAGGGCATCGCGGCGCAGACGCAGGCGGCGATCGCGCAGATCCAGGCCGCGGCAGCGGCAGGACAGATTCCTCCGGCGCAGGCTGCCGCGATGATTCAAGCCGCCGCAGCGCAGGCCCAGACGGCGGCAGCCGGTGTGGCTGCGCTCACGCCGGTGGGTGGCGACGGTTACGGCGAGGTCAAGGGCAATAACTGGGCGTGGGGCTGGCAGGTCGGCACGTACTGGAAGGCGACCGCGAAAGACCGCCTGGCGTTGGACTACCGTTCGCGCATCACGCATGACATCAAAGGCACCGCAAACTTCACCACCACGGAAGGCTACGACCTTCTGCTGAGCAACCCGGCGTTGGCCGGCAGCCTGCCGCCGTTCCAGCACACCACCGGCACTGCTCGCCTCACCAATCCGGCCGTTGCTGCATTTAGCTATTGGCACCAGGAAGACAAGTGGGGCTTCGGTGCGGATCTGGCCTGGACGCAGTGGAGCCTGATGCGCGAGCTCACGCTGAACTACGGCAACTCGCAGCCGACCACCGTTCTGCCGTTCAATTGGCGCAACACGTTCTACGTGTCGGTGGGCGGCGAGTACTACGCCACCGACAAGCTGACCATTCGCGGCGGCTTGGCGGCCGATCAGGCGCCGATGAACGCGGGCAACCGCGATCCGCGCGTGCCCGACGGTGCGCGTCACACGGTCGCGGTCGGCCTCGGTTACAAGGCATCCGATCGCCTGGAGTTCGACGCTTCGTATGAGCACATCTTTGTGGCTCACGCGGGCATGAACGGTTCTGTCAGTGCGACCGACGACACGCTGGTCGGCAGCTTCGACGACTACGGCAACCTGCTCAGCCTGTCGGTGCAGTACAAGTTCTGATCGCGTCGCGACCAGACGTTCGTAAACGAAAACTCCCCGCGCGAGCGGGGAGTTTTTTTATGAGCGATGCTCTCAGCGGGGTCAGCCGCGACGCAGCAGAATTTCCAGCAGCTGCTTGAAGAGTTTGCCGTAAGGTGGATTGAGCAAGCCGGCCGCGTTGAAGCGCGCCTGACGGAACACGGGCTTCATATGCGAGAACGTGCGGAAGCCTGCTTCACCGTGATACCCGCCGATGCCCGATGGCCCCACGCCGCCGAACGGCAGACGATGCTGGGCGATGTGATAGAGCGTGTCGTTGAGCGAAACGCCGCCGGCATGCGTGCGAGCGAGCACGTGGTCGATGCGCGTTTGATCCTGCTCGAACAAGTACAGCGCGAGCGGACGCGGATGGCTGGCGATATAGTCGATCGCCTGATCGAGCGTGTCGTACGGCACCAGCGGCAGCAGCGGTCCGAAGATCTCTTGCTGCATCACCGGCATGTCTTCGCGCACGTCAGTCAACAACACTGGCGTAAGCAATCGTTGCTCGGCGCGATCCGGCGCATCGTCGAGCGGTTCGCTACGTGCGCCGTCACGCACGGCGCCGTCGCGCAACTCGACCAGACGGCGATAGTGCCGATCGGTCGCGATGCTGGCGTACTGCATGTTGTTGGCGAAATCCGGATAGAGCCGCGCGGCGATCTCACGCGCCGCGGAAGCGAAGCGTGCGACATCCGCGCGCGGCAGCAATACATAGTCGGGCGCGATGCACGTTTGTCCGGCGTTGACCAGCTTGCCGAACACGATGCGTTCCACTGCGTGGTCGAAGCGCGCGTCCGGGCCGATCAGCGCCGGCGATTTGCCGCCCAATTCCAGCGTGACCGGCGTGAGGTTCGCGGATGCGGAGCGCATCACGTGATACCCCACCTCGGTCGAACCGGTAAACAGCAGATGATCGAACGGCAATCCGGCGAAGGCTTGTCCCACCGACGCATCGCCGGTGACGACGACAACTTCGTCCGGCTGAAAATGTCGCGCGACGAGTTCGGCGAACAGCTGCGAAAACCGCGGCGTGTATTCGCTCATCTTCACCATCACGCGATTGCCCGCCACCAGCGCGTCCACCAGCGGACCGACGGAGAGAAACAGCGGGTAGTTCCACGGCACGATGATGCCGACCACGCCCAGCGGCTGCGGACGCAATTCCGTGCTGGCAGGAAGAAACGCTAGGCTTGCCAAACCACGCTTGGGTTTCATCCAGCGCTTGCCGTGGCGCAGCGCGTGGCGAATCGCCGAGAGGCTGGGAAACACTTCCAGCATGTCGGTTTCTTCGCGCGGTCGGCTGCCGAAATCCGCGTGAATGGCGGCGGCCATTTCATCGCGATGCGAGCGCACCACGGCATCCAAGGCGCGCAGGCGCCGCGCGCGCGTCGACCAGTCAGGCCACGGATCGCGCGCCTGCAGCGTGCGCAGGCGTTGGAGTTCGGTCGGCAAATCGAGACGGTCGGGTTGATTCATGGTGCTTAGAATTTTGCGCGCATTTCCACGCCGAACGTGCGCGGTGGTGTGACGGTGGCGTACGGCGTGCCGAAATCGTTGGTGCTGTCGTTACCGATGCCGAGCACGTAGCGCTTGTTGAACATATTGTTGACGTACAAGCCTACACCCCAGCGTTGGTCTGGTGTGTGCCAATCTAGTCGCGCATCGGTGCGCTGCGTGGACGTGCCGATGCTGAACGTGGCGGTGCTGAAGCAATTGCCCTGAAATTCCGAGTCGGCGTTGCAGCGCGTGTGGCCGCGATAGGCGTACTGCATGTTCCATTCCAGATCGCCGTTGAACACGTCGTGCCAGGTGTAATCGAAGCCCGCCGTGGCCGAGAACGTCGGTTCGCCCGTGGGTTGTCCGTCGAGAATCACGCCCGACGTCGAAGTGCCATGCACGTACGTACTGTCGATATAGGCGCTGGTTACGTTCAAGCGCAGCGCATCCGTCGGCTGCCATTGCGCTTCCAGATCGATGCCGTGCGCATGTTGATCGCTGGTCATCACCGTGTAGAACGGCACGCCCGATCCCGACGAGTTGGGATTGAGCACCGACGATTGCAAGTTGGAGTAGCGGTAGTAATACGCCGACGCGTTGAACATCAGGTTGTATTCCGGCACGACCGCCTTGACGCCGCCTTCGTAATTCCACACTTTCTCCGGCGCGTACAGCGAGCCCACCTGCAGGCTGTTGTAGCCGCCGGCCTTGTAGCCTTTGGTGGCGGACATATAACCCATGACATTCGGCGTGAATTTGTAGCTCAGCACCAAGCGTGGGCTGAAGTCATGCCAGGTGTGACGCACCGGCACCCACACGCCCACCGCATTGGGAAACACGATATTGCCACCGAACGCGCCGAGCGCTGCTTGCGCCTGTGGCGGCAGCAGACTGTATACGCCGCTGGCAATCAGTTCCGCCACGGTTTGATCGAAAGCGGTGGCCTGGCGCGGCGGCGTGTACCAGGTGAAATCTTTTTGATCTTCGGTGTAACGCAGGCCGGTGGTCAGATCCAGTTTGTCGTTCAAATGCCAGATCACGTCGCCGAACGCAGCGTAGGCTTTGAATTTGCCGACGTTGTTGATTTCTTCGCGCCAAGGATCGTTGAGCAGGTTGAACGGCAGACCGAGCGATTGCAGACCTTGCGTGATTTCGGTCAGCGGCAAGCCAAGACCATCCACGTTTTGCGCCAGCGTATCCAGGCTGCTGGTGTTGGTATTCACCTGGCTGGTCTGGCGCGCCTGCTCGGAATAGAAACTCACGCCGGTCACCCAATCGGTCAGGTCGTTGTCGCCCGACAGTTTGAATTCCTGGTAGTAGCTGTTGTTGTGTTCGATATTCGCCGTGTCGAGATAACTGACGATGTGGTCGGTGCCATCGTTGTCCTCGTCGTTGAATGTATTGAAGTGACGCCACGCCGTGGTCGACGTGAGGCTGCCCCATGAGAACGAGTGATCGATAATCAGCGTCGATCCGTCGAAATGCCGCCATTCGCGCGCTTGAATCGCATCGTTGAACAGCGGCGCGGTGATCGGATCCAGATACGTGGCGGGATTCGGCGGAAACGGCGGACGCTCGTTGGTGTCGTTGGACAGGGCCACCAAGCCGATGGCCGGGCGCGGCGGTTGATCGAGCCGCTCGTGATCCCACGACCACAGCACGCGCGTGTTCGGCGTGACGTTCCAGCGGTACACCATGCGCGTACCCCAGTCGTTGTTCTTGCCATAGCGCTGACCGTTGGCTTGATCGCGAAGCCAGCCGTTACTCTGGTTGTCGAGCACGCTAATGCGCAACGCCATATCTTTGTTGAGCGGAATATTGACCAGCGCGCTCTCGTAATGCGTGCCTTCGTTGCCGACGCGCACCGTCGCCTTGCCTTCAAACGTGTCGGTGGGTTCATTGGTCACGATGGAGATCGCGCCGCCGGCGGCGTTGCGACCGAACAGCGTGCCTTGCGGGCCTTTCAGCACTTCGATGCGATCGATATCGTTGAAGGCGAGCAGTGCGCCGCCGGAGCGCGCTGCGTACACGCCGTCGATGTAGACACCCACCGCCGATTCGGTGCCGATGCCGAAATCGCTGGTGCTGATGCCGCGCAGCGAATAATTCGGTTGCGTGGGCTGGCTGCCGTCGACGACTAGGCCTGGCACGAACAGCGAGATTTTGCTGAGATCGGTGGCCGCCTGCGTGTCGATCTGCTTGGCGGTAAGAATCTGCAGCGGAATCGGCACCTGTTCCATCTGCTGCGTACGGCTTTGCGCGGTCACCGTAATATTGCCGAGCTGCTTGGCCTTGCTTGCATCCGGTTGGTTCGCGTCGCTTTGCGTGGGCGTTTCGCCAAGCGCGGGAAGGGGCGCGCACATGATCAGCGCAACGCCACCGCACAACAAATGGCGCACGTAAGCGGACAGTGCTCGTTGACGTATGGTCATGTTTTTCCGTTCCCCTCAAACGTAGTGGTGCGGTGATGCGCTCCCTCCTCTGCGCGCAGCAGGGGAGAAGGCGAAAAAAATCAATGAAGCACGACGCAGTCTCCCGCCTGCGCCGCAATCCACGCCTTGATCAGTGCAACGCCTTCTTGATGCATCGTGCTGCGTCCGATCTCAGGCATCATCGTGCCCGGTTCCGTGGAGCTGAGTCGGTACGGAATGATGGAGTCGTCCGGATGACCGGGCACGATGTCGAACATGTGATCGCCAGTGCCTTGACCGGCCGCCGTCGGTGGTTTGCAAAGGCCGATATGCCGATCTTCAGGCGTCGCGATATCCAGCGTCAGGCCCGTGGTGTTCGCAGCGCCCTTCGGGTTGTGGCAATGCCCACAGTTGATATCGAGGTACGCGCGTGCGCGCGAATCGAGCGATGCATGCGGGTCCATCCAGTTCGCATTGCGCGGCGCATCGGCGGGCGCCGGGGCGCCGCTGAGATAACCGATGCGCATCAAGTGCGCGAGTTGGTTTTCGTCGCCGTCGGCGTAGCGGTAGTCGCGATTCAAGTGGCGTGCTTTCGGACCGATCGGCTGCAAGACGCGCGTGGTCCAGTCGCGTGCATGACAACTCACGCATTGGCTTTGGTCGGGCACGACGTAGTTGAAGTTCTCGCGTTCGCCGTTATCGCTGACCAGGGTCAACGCCTGCACGTCGCCGGTGCGGGCGAGTGTGGCGTCCGTTTGATCGGCGTTCCAGACGTAAGGGATGGCGACCCAACCGTCTTGGCGGCGCACCAGCAAGCGCGTTTCGATCAGATGCACGTTGTCGAGATTCAAGCCTTGCCCTGCGAAGTCGCGATTGGTGTCGTAAGTGCGCGCGATGTCGGTGGCGTTGCGTGCTTGGCCTTTGGGAATCGGATAGAAGAAGGTTTTGCTGATAATGGTGCCGATCGGGAAATCGAACGTGTCGGTGGGGTTGTACTTGGCCGATACGCCTTTGGGCATCCAGATCGTGCGCAACTTGTGCGCGTAATCGGTGAACAGCGGCGTGTTGAGTTCGTAGGGAACGACGCCTTCGTTCAACTGCAACACGCCGTCGCGCGCTTCCACGACATGCCAATCGCTTAGCTTGGCCGGATAGCCATCGTCGTGAAACGACACAGGGTCCATGCCGCGATGACAAGCTGCGAGAAAAAGTAGCGCGAACACCAACAGTGCGCGTTGATACAACGTTATCGACATGCGCGACGCTCTCAGACTTTCGGTTCCGGATTCAGCACAACCGCCGGCAGCTTGGGAAGCGTGCATTGAAACGGCTTCGCATCCGTGCTGGGACTTTTGTAACCGTGCGGGCCGTCGGCGTTGAGCACACCGTTGCTGTCCTGGATGCAGATGCGATCGTCGGATGGCGCAGCACCGTCGGCCTGTGTCTTCGGATCGGCGTAGCCGTCCCACACCACATCGGGGAAGCTGCCGTTGATGCCGTAAACGGCGGCTTTCAGCGTTTTCAGTTCCAGGCCGTCCGGCGAATCGCCGCCGCCTTTGAAGCGGTTGCCGTAGACGTAGATGCCTTTCGGATACGGGTTGTAGTCCGCCGCGACGCCGAGCTTATTGTAATAATTGGTGGAGAAATAACTTGAGATAATGACGTTCGCGGTTTGGTTGTCGGCAATGTCGTTGTCGAAGATTTCCACTTTGTCGTTGGAATTCACCACCACGCCGGAGCCGGCCGGAACGCTCGCGACGGCCGCGCCTTTCTTGGCGAAATTGCCGGTGTTGTTGGCGAAGACATGATTCTTGAACACGCGCGACGCATGACCGGCCTGCGATAGATTCGGCATATTGAAGACCAGAATGCCGCCGGTGTTTTTCGTCGCGATGTTTTCATACACATCGGCGTTCACCGAATTTTCGATCTCGATGCCGGCAACGTTCTGCTCGGCGCGATTGCGACGGACGACGATGTTGTTCGACTGTCCCACATAGATGCCGGCATCCGACGCGCCGATCACCACGGAATCTTCCACCAGCACGTTTTGCGTCTTGACTGGATACAAGCCGTAGGCGCCATTGGTGCTCTTGGGGCCGCCGGTCCACTCGATGCGCACGCCGTGAATGGTGATGTTCTTGCCTTGATTGATCTTCAGCGCATCGCCCATCGTGTCTTCGATGGCGAGGTTTTCGACGGTGAAGTCGTCGGCGTTCACCAGCAATCCTTCAGGACCCACGATCTGGCCCTTGAACGACAACACGGTCTTGTCCATGCCGGCGCCGCGAATCGTCACGCCGTTGGTGCGCAAACTCAGGCCGCGCTTGAGCGCGTAATGGCCGGCAGGTATGTCGATAACGCTGCCTGGCTTGGCGTCGAGCAATTGCTGTTCGAGTTTGCTTTCGAACGACGCATCGTTCTGCGTTTGCTGCGCGGGTTGGTTGCCGCCGCACGCGGTGAGCAACAACGCAACGGCGATCAGCGTGCACGTATGGCGCATGTTTGGATCTCCCCAACGCCGTAAAGGCGATACGCCCGCACTTTCAGGCATGCGCGGGGTGAGGGGGAGGGCGAAAGGGACGGGTATGGGGGGTAAATCGGCCAGTGTGCGTGCGGATGCGCATCGTGGGCTGGAGAGCGTGCTAAGTCGCGGCGCCAGGCTGTGTGCTTACTTTGAATTCCATTCAAGTCTAGCTTGCAGGAATATCGCTTTTTGGCGACGTGTTAAGCCTCTATCTTGATGCCAGATCAAATAGAGATGGAGGTTCCCATGCGTTCTTCCTGGCTAGATAAGTGGCTACACCGGCGTCCTGGCGGCGGTCGCGGACCGGCGCGGTCGGTGAAATCGGTCCAATCGCTGCGCCGTCGGAACAGCAAAAAGCGCGGCGTTCGCGGGGTTGTTTCCGAGGCGCCTGTGGCGTCTGCGGCTCCGAAGAAGAGCGTCCGCCTCTTGCTCGGTATCGGCGACGGCACAGTACGCACGCAATAAAAAATACGGCAGTGAGAAAAACGCCCCGGCGCGATGCCGGGGCGTTTGTTTGACCGACATTCGCGAATCAGCGCATCCCGCCGCCCGCATAGAAACGTTCGCCGGTCAGCCAGCGCGAATCGTCCGACGCCAAGAACACCGCAACCGCTGCGATATCGTCCGGCTGGCCGATACGACCAAGCGGCGTTTGCTGCACGGCGTGCGCGTGGAAGTCGGAATCGATAAAGCCGGCCGTATGTGTGCCTTCCGTTTCCACCATGCCCGGATTCAACGCGTTCACGCGAATCTTGCGCGGACCGAGTTCCTGCGCGAGTACGCCGGTGATGGCATCGACGGCGCCTTTCGTCGCCGTATACACCGCACTACCCGGCGGCGTCAGACGCGTAACAAGCGAACCGACATTGATCACGCTGGCGCCTTCACCCAGGTGCTTGCCCGCGGCTTGCGTGGTCAACAGCAGACCCAGCACGTTGACGTTGAACTGCTTGTGGTAATGCTCCTCGGTGATCGCTTCGAGCGGAGCGAATTCGTACACGCCGGAATTGTTGACCAGCACGTCGAGGCGCCCGTACTCCTTGATGGCTGCATCGACGATCGCCTGCGCATCCGCCGCCTTGGACACGTCGCCGCGCACCGCGACCGCCTTACCGCCGGCCTTCACGATCGCGTCGACCACGACATCCGCGCCCGCCTTGCTCGACGCGTAATTGACGACAACCGAGGCGCCCTCGGCGCCAAGCACCCTGGCGATAGCCGCGCCGATACCCTTGGATGCGCCCGTAACGATGGCGACCTTACCTTTTAGCTTGCTCATGGGGATGTGTCCTGGTGGTGGAATGAATGGGTTCTGAAATTCCGTAGTTCGTAACTTATGAACTATAGAACTAGAAATCAAGGCCCGGTAAAATGACCGTCATGCGGCCCCTGGTTCACCCATCCATCGAAGATATTACGGTCGAGGGCATTCTCCACGCCCTTTCCGACCCCGTGCGCGCCGCCATTTACGCCGAGCTTGCCATTTCTAGTGGCGCGGCGTGCTCCAACTTCCTGAAGATCAGCGACCGCGACATCCCCAAATCCACGCTTTCCCAACACTTCCGCGCGCTACGCGAAGCGGGATTGATCCGCAGCGAGCGACAAGGCGTGGAAATGCGCAACAGCACGCGCTGCGCGGAACTCGATCAGCGGTTTCCGGGCCTGGTCGCGGCGATCATGACAGCGCACCAGATGCAGGCGGCCAGTCGCATGCGTGCAACAAAACGCAAATCGTCGACAGCGAAAGCGAAGGTTGGCTGAGTTCGCGGCTTAGCGATTTACGCGATCTGCCAATCATTCTTCAAGGCATGCTTCGCCGCGCCAATTGCGGCGGCATACCAGTCCAGCGCTTGAATGCGCGACGAAATTCGCGCGGGTCGCTGAAGCCGAGCTCGATGCCGATTTCTGCCACGCTTAGTTGCCCGGCGTGCAACAGTTCCAGTGCGCGTTCGGCGCGCACGCGATCATGAATTTCTCGGAAGATGCGGCCGCTGTCAGCGAGCTTGCGGCGTAGCGAGCGTTCGCTGAGATGAAGCGTGCGTGCGACTTCCGTAAGACGCGGATGGTCGCGCAAACGACTGCGCAGCAGGCGTTCGACGGAGCCGACGATTTCGTCGGAACCGCCGGTCCCGCGCAATTGTTGATGACATAGCGCCAGCGCCTGTCGCGACGTCAGCGGGTTGTAACCCGGCAATGGATGCGCCAGCCACGTGGCGTCCACCACGATGCGATTGTGTTGCGCGCCGAAGCGCACTTCGGATTGGAACGTGGCGGCGTATTCGGTGGCGTAAGAGGGCGCGGGATAGGTGAATTCCATGCGCACCGGAACGATCTTGGGGCCCACCAATTCGCGTGCGATGGCCAGGCAACTGGAAAACAGTTCTTCGCACAGGAACGGCAACAACTCGATTTCGCCGAAGCGCGGCCATGCCTGCACCGCAACCGTTTGCGCATCCGTCGCTGCGAAATCTACATCGAGCAAACTGCCGCAAATTTTGTGGTTCTCGATACCCACGTTCATCGCTTCGCCAAAATTGCGCGAGGTCATCATCGCCAAGCCCAGCAAACCGAAACTGCCGATGCTTTCGTTGCGTCCGATTAGGAGTCCCAGCGCAGGATCGCGCAGTACGCGCAAGCCGCGGCTGATGATGATGCGCGCTTGCCGATACGACACGCGTACGCTGGGATCGTTGATCTGTTGCCGCGTAACGCCAAGACCGGCAAACCACGATTCGCTGGAGATGCCCCGGCTCGCCGCGAATTCAGTCAAATGCACCAAGACGTTGGGCGGAATATCGGCGGCTTGCGCGCGCGGATCGGGTTCCATCGACGACGACGACACGCGCCGCGACTGCTGCGTTTCGATTGCCACTTGTGACATGACTACCCATCCCCGGGCCGACCCTCATCGGCGCAGAGGTCCGTTCTAACACGGGTGGCGGCGGCATGGTTGGCGCGCCGCACAAGTTGGCGTGATGACTTTGTTAGAACGACCAGGCTTTAAGACTTCGGGCGCGACGTTGCGTGCTTCCACTGCTCGATCCAGCCACCAAGATCGTTCAGTCGTTTGGCCGGGTCGTCGCTCATGGTCATGCCGACCGCCGCCCCGGCGACGCGGCCTTCGGGATCGATCAGCATCAAGGTGGGATAAACGCCGATGCCGAGCGTGTCGGTCAGCGATTCGCCGTGATAGAGCACATTCCACGTCAAGCCGTGTGCGGCGATGAATTGCTGCGCGCGGGACGCATCTTCGAACGTGACGGCGACAAAGTTCATCTCGCCGTGTTGGGCAGCGTAAGCGTTGAGCGTGGGAACCTCGGCCATGCACGGCGCGCATTCGGCGAAGAAGAAACTCACCAGCGTGTAGCGGCCGCCGAAATTTTCCAAACGCTGCATGTCGCCGTGCAGCGATGGCAATTCAAATGGCGGAAACGTATCGCCGCGTCCGAACGCAAAGCGTCCTGGCTCACCGGCATGCGCGCCGGCCGGACGCAGACGCAGCACGGCGAGGCCGGCGTGGCGGTCGCGCGTCATGCTGTAGGTGCGGCGTTGCTGCAGTTGTTGCGCGAAATCGCTGTAATCCAGCGGTTTGCCGTTCGCATCGAGATAACGAACGTGCTGCGAAGAACCCAATTGCAGCGCGTTGAAAAAGCTTGCTTCGGAATTGTTTTGCGACAACGCAGTCGCGGGCAACGCGAGCATCAGAAGAACCAACGCGCAAGCAAACAGCGAAATGTATTGCCTGGCGCTTTTTCCCGATGTGTCGCGAGAATCCATACAACGCCGCGCGCTCAACGCCCTCTCCCCTTCGGGGAGAGGGTTGGGCTGAGGGGCCGGGCTTGCCGCAATTAGCATGCTTGTGAGGGTTTCTACCGAATGATTTCGCGTAGGTTCGCGAGCGTCGGCGCGAGGGTGGCCCCTCACCCCAGCCCTCTCCCCAAAGGGGAGAGGGAGTAGCGCGAGGTTACTCGCCGATCGTCAGCAGCGACGCATTGCCGCCCGCCGCCGTGGTGTTGATGGTAAGCGTGCGCTCGCCCGCGAAACGCAGCAGATAGTGCGGACCACCCGCCTTCGGGCCGGTGCCGGACAGGCTTTCGCCGCCGAACGGCTGCACGCCGACCACCGCGCCGATCTGGTTGCGGTTGACGTAGCAGTTGCCGACGCGCGCATGGCTGCGGATGTATTCCACGGTGTCGTCGATGCGGCTGTGCACGCCGAGCGTGAGACCGTAACCGGTGGCGTTGATCGCATCGATCACCTTCGGGAGATCGTTGCCGTTCCAGCGGATCACATGCAGCACGGGGCCGAAGATTTCGCGTTGAAGCACACCGAGCGACAAAATTTCGTAAGCGCGCGGCGCGAAGAACGTACCGTTCGACGTGGCGGCCGGATCGAGCTTGGCTTCGGCGACTTTCTTGGCTTCCTTGTCCATGCGCGCGGCGTGATCGGTGAGGATCTTCAGCGCGTCGTTGTCGATCACCGGGCCCACGTCGGTGGAAAGCTGCCCGGGATCGCCGACCTTCAATTCACCCATCGCGCCGGCGAGCATGCCGACGACTTTGTCCGCGATGTCTTCCTGCACGAATAGCACGCGCGCGGCGGAGCAACGCTGGCCGGCAGATTGGAACGCGGAGGCGATCACATCTTTGACCACCTGCTCCGGCAATGCGGAAGAGTCGGCGATCATTGCGTTCTGGCCGCCCGTTTCAGCGATCAGCGCGGCGATCGGCGCATTGCGCGCGGCGAGCGTGCGATTGATCGCCCACGCGGTTTCGGTGGAGCCGGTAAATGCGACGCCTGAAACGCGCGGATCTTTGGTGAGCGCTGCGCCCACGACGGCGCCATCGCCCGGAAGATACTGCAGCACATCGGTCGGCACGCCCGCTTCGTGCAGCAACTGCACGGCGACGTAACCGATCAGGCTGGTTTGTTCCGCAGGCTTGGCGATCACGCTGTTGCCGGCGGCGAGCGCGGCGGAAACCTGGCCCAGGAAAATCGCCAACGGGAAGTTCCATGGGCTGATGCACACGAACACGCCGCGACCGTTGAGGAACAACTGATTGCTCTCGCCAGTCGGACCGGGCAGTTGCTCCGGATGGCCGAACAAGCGACGCGCCATGGCGGCGTAGTAACGCAGGAAGTCGGCCGCTTCGCGAATTTCGGCGATCGAATCGGGCAGGCTCTTGCCGGCTTCGCGCACGCACAGCGCGATAAATTCGCCACGGCGCGCTTCGAGCAATTCCGCAGCGTGTTCAAGAATCGCGGCGCGGCTGGCGGCCGGCAGACGATCCCAATTCGGTTGGGCGGCGACGCCGTTGGCGAGCGCCTTGTCGACAAGCGCGGCATCCGCGCTGACGTAGCTGCCCACCACTTGGCGGCGATCGGCCGGATTGGTGACCTGCACCGTGGGGCCGTTGCTTTGCGCGCCCGGCACCAGCGGCGTCGCGGTCCACGGACCGGACTTGGCGTTGACCGCCTCGGCGAGAGCCTTCAGTTCGTTGTCGTTGGAGAAATTAACGCCCATAGAATTCTTCCTGGATACAAAATTGGAGTTCTGCGCGAGCGCAGAAGTGTCACCGAAGAGATTGACCGGCAGAGGAATGCGCGGATGCGAAATGGAAGCGAAGCGGCGCACCGTTTCGCAGGGATCGGCCACGAGATCGCGCACCGGCAGTGTTTCGTCCACCACGCGATTGACGAAGCTGGTGTTGGCGCCGTTCTCCAGCAAACGACGCACCAGGTAAGGCAGCAGATCTTCGTGCGTACCCACCGGCGCATACACGCGGCACGGCACGTTGAGGTTCTCTTTGCCGATCACTTCGGCGTACAAATCCGTGCCCATGCCGTGCAGGCGCTGGAATTCGAACGGACGTCCGCGCGAAACGTGATGCACGGCGGCGATGGTGTGCGCGTTGTGCGTGGCGAATTGCGGATAGATCAAATCGCTGCCCGCATCGAACAACTTGTGCGCACAGGCGAGATACGACACGTCGGTGTTCGGCTTGCGTGTGTAGAGCGGATAACCGGACAGGCCAAGTTCCTGCGCGCGTTTCACCTCGGCGTCCCAGTACGCGCCCTTCACCAGGCGCACGTACCAGCGGCGACCCGTGGCGCGCGCGGTTTCGATCAGCCAATCGATCACAAACGGCGTGCGCTTGGAGTACGCCTGCACCACGATGCCTAAGCCGTTCCAGCCTTGCAGCGACGGATGCGCGAACACATCGCCGATGATGTCCAGTGAAAGTTCCAGACGGTCGGCCTCTTCGGCGTCGACCGAGAGCGCGATGCCTTGCTTCATCGCCAGTTGCGACAGTTCCAGCAATTTCGCGGTGAGATCGCGGCGCGCGCGTTCGCGGTTCATCAATTCGTAACGCGGATGCAGCGCGGAAAGTTTGACCGAGATCGACGGCGCATCCGTGTGGTTCGCGAACGGACCGCGCGAACCGATGGCGGCGATGGCGTTGCGGTAATCCTGCTGGTAGCGCTCGGCCGTTTCCGCGGTGAGCGCGGATTCACCGAGCATGTCGTAGGAGTAGCGATACACCGCGTACTCGGGTTTCGCGCAGCGATCCAGCGCTTCGCCAATGGTCTGGCCCATCACGAATTGATGGCCCATGATGCGCATCGCCTGACGCACGGCCAAGCGAATCGCCGGCTCGCCCGCGCGACCGACCAGGCGGCGCAATGCTCCAGTGAAATCGTGGCGCGTTTCTTCGGCGAGATTCACCAGCTTGCCGGTGAGCATCAAGCCCCACGTGGAGGCGTTGACGAACAGCGATTCGCTTTGGCCGAGATGCTTCTTCCAGTTCGCATCGCCGAGTTTGTCGCGAATCAGTTTATCGGCGGTGGCTTTGTCGGGAATGCGCAACAACGCTTCGGCGACGCACATCAGCAACACGCCTTCCTCGCTGGAAAGGTCGTACTGGCGCATAAAGGATTCGACCGCGCTCTGATCTTTCACGCGGGCACGCACGCGCGTCACCAGATCGGCGGCGAGATCGATCACTTTTTCGCGTTCGACCGGCGGCAGCGTGGCTTGGGCGAGCAGATCGTTGACGGCCTCGGTTTCGTCGCGCAGCCAGGCGGCGGTGATGCGCGCGCGGGCGGGCTCGATGGCGGTGGGCAGTTCGGAGGTGAGAATCGGTTGGGTCACGATGGCGTGGCGCATGGCCGGACGATGGGGAATTGCAAATTGTACGGGGGGCTGTGACCGGGCGCATCCGTATAGAAGGAATAAGGAAAATCCGCGGGTCCGGGACGGGGTTCCCCCTCCGGTTGCACGGGTGTGACAGCCGAGGCTGCTCGGTCTGCGCCCGTTGCTACAAAATGTCGCAGCGGGAACCGCGCGTATTCCCGTGAAAGATTCCACGCTGCGCAGGCAGGCATTCGCGCGCGTTTTCAAGCGTCCCGCCGGCCTTGCAAGACGCTGCACCCATCCTTGCCCGCTGTGACGGCGCGGCCTATGATCGGAACGTTCCAGGCACGCCGGACTTCCATGATCGTGCTTCGACCAGCCCTCGGCGGCCTGCCGTACGTGACGTTGTGGCTTCGGCCCAATCGCGTGCTCAGCCGACGCGGTCTTCGTCGCTTGATCCTGGTGTTGGCTGCGCTGGCGTTGATAACGGCAGGTCTGGGAGCGTGGCAGGGCGACGTGTTCGCCCCGTTGTTCGCCCTGATCGAGGCTACCGCCCTGGCCATCGCGTTGAGCGTGGCGTGGCGGGCCGGCGACCGCAGCGAACGCATCACCCTCGACACGGCGTCGCTGGAGGTGCAAACCCTGCCAGGTCGCCGCTGCACGCGGTTCCAATCCTATTGGGTGCGCGTGCTGCTGGAGTCAGGGGAGGGGCGTTACCGATTGTTGTTGTCGTCGCATGGACGCAAGCTGGAGGTTGGGGCTTTCCTCACAGAGGAGGAGCGCGCCGAGCTATTCCGGAAACTCAGGGCGTTGCTGGCCGATGTGCAGGCACAGGCAAAGCACAGGTAGGTTCAACAAAGGTGCAAACATGACAGCTGGCGGCATCGGAAAGCACGACATCCGGTTCAAGGGTTTTAGGCACTTCAAGCATGTCATCGCGACGTTGGGGGTAGGGGCCCTCAGCCTGTTCGGCAATTCCGTTCTGGCCAATCCGCAGCCTGGGCAGTTGAATCTCACGCCCGGCGTGACGACGTATTCGCATGTTCCCTACGACCTCAACAATGTCGCGTTGGGCGTGTGCGTGGTGATCGGCATTCTCGTATTCGGCGCGATGTTCATCGCGATGTTCCGCTTCCGCAAATCGCGCGGCGCGGTGCCGGAGAAGTGGTCGCACAACACGGTGATCGAAATTATCTGGACCACCATCCCCGTCATCATCCTGATCAGCTTGGCGTGGCTCGCCACCGATGGGCTGAAGCAGTTCTCCGACACCACCGGTTCGCAGATGACGGTGAAAGTCACCGGTTATCAGTGGAAGTGGCGCTACGACTATGTCGATTACCTCGGCAAGCCGATCAGCCATGTCGGTTTCATGTCGCGGTTGGACGATCAAAGCAACGCCACGCGCCAGTTGAACTCGGGCCTCGATCCGTATGCGGTGAAGGTGGGCGACGAGAACACGTACCTGCTGAACGTCGATCACGTGCTGGTGGTGCCGGTCGATACCAAGATTCGTTTCGTGATCACGGCCGACGACGTGATCCATTCGTGGTTCGTGCCCGCGCTGGGCTGGAAGATGGATGCGATTCCGGGCGTGATCAACGCCACGTGGACCAACATCAAGGTGCCGGGTGTGTATCGCGGCCAGTGCGCCGAGCTGTGCGGCCAGGATCACGGCTTCATGCCGATCGTGGTCAAAGCCGTGTCGAAGGAAGACTTCGCCAAGTGGCTGGCCGATCAGCAGAAGCCGGCCGCGCCCGCGCCGGCGGCGACGACCGCGACGCCTGCGCAAACGACCGCGCAGGTTTCGCCCGCGCACAACAATCAAGGTTGATCACTCGGCTGCACTTGCAGTTCACGCCAACGCATTCATTGAGGTAGAGGTTTTCGGCCATGGCCCACGCAGCCACCCACGATGATCATCACGACGAGCATCACGAGCATCAGAATTTCTTCCAGCGGTGGGTGATGTCCACCAACCACAAGGACATCGGCACGCTGTATCTGGTTTTTTCATTGCTGATGTTCTTTATCGGCGGCAGCTTCGCGATGATCATTCGCGCGGAGTTGTTCAAGCCGGGCCTGCAGCTGGTGCAGCCGTACTTCTTCAACGAAATGACCACGATGCATGCGCTGGTCATGATCTTCGGCGCCGTGATGCCGGCCTTCGTAGGCCTGGGCAACTGGATGATTCCGATGATGGTCGGTGCGCCGGACATGGCGTTGCCGCGCATGAACAATCTTTCGTTCTGGATTCTGCCGTTCGCCTTCGCGCTGATGCTGTCCACGCTGTTCCTGCCGGGCGGCGGTCCCGCCGGCGGTTGGACAATGTACCCACCGCTGTCGCTGCAGAGCGCGTCGACCGCGTACGTGGTGTTCGCGGTGCACTTGATGGGTATCAGCTCCATCATGGGCGCGATCAACATCATCGCCACCATTCTCAATATGCGCGCGCCGGGCATGGATCTGTTGAAGATGCCGGTGTTCGTGTGGAGCTGGCTGATCACGGCGTTCCTGCTGATCGCGGTGATGCCGGTGTTGGCGGGCGCGGTGACGATGCTGCTCACCGACAAGTACTTCAACACGCACTTCTTCGACGCCGCCGGCGGCGGTGATCCGGTGCTGTTCCAGCACGTGTTCTGGTTCTTCGGTCATCCCGAGGTGTACATCATGATCCTGCCCGCGTTCGGGATCATCTCGGAGATCATTCCCACCTTCGCGCGCAAGCCGATCTTCGGCTACAAGGCGATGGTGTTCGCCATCGCGTCGATTGCGTTCCTGTCGTTCATCGTGTGGGCGCACCACATGTTTGCGGTGGGCTTGCCGCTCGGCGCGGAAATCTTCTTTATGTACGCGACGATGCTGATCGCGGTGCCGACCGGCGTGAAGGTGTTCAACTGGGTCGCCACGATGTGGGGCGGCTCGATGACGTTCGAAACGCCGATGCTTTTCGCGGTGGCGTTCGTGATTCTCTTCACCATCGGCGGTTTCTCCGGCCTGATGCTCGCGCTGGTGCCGGCGGACTTCCAATATCACGACACCTACTTCGTGGTGGCGCACTTCCATTACGTGCTGGTGACGGGTGCGATCTTCGCCATCATCGCGGCGACGTATTACTGGATCCCGAAGTGGACCGGCAATATGTACAGCGAATTCTGGGGCAAGGTGCATTTCTGGAATTCGGTGGTGTGGGTGAACGTGTTGTTCTTCCCGCAGCACTTTCTGGGATTGGCCGGCATGCCGCGCCGTATTCCGGATTACAACGTGGCCTTCGCCAACTTCAACATGATCAGCTCGATCGGCGGCTTCCTGTTTGGCGCTTCGCAGTTGATCTTCTTGGGCGTGGTTATCCACTGCGTGTGGTTCTCCAAGAAGAAAGCCACCGATCGTGTGTGGGAAGGCGCGCGCGGGTTGGAGTGGACGTTGTCCTCGCCGCCGCCGCACCACAGCTTCACCATCGCGCCGGTGATTCACGACGAAGAACTGGCTCACGGTCACGTCGAGGATTGATCGCATGAAGCTCGATCATCGCGCGCTCGAAACGGGACAAGAGCAGCGGCTGCGTCGTGCGCGACGCACCGCCACGATCATCGGCATCGTCGCCTTCGGCGTGTTCGTGTTCTCGATCGCGCAGATGATTTGGCTTCAGCATCATCCACAGGTTCATCAGCACCAAATCGATTCACTCATGCAGTAAAGCCGGGCACGTAGGTCATCAGGAACCGCTACGGGAAGCACACCATGGGTCAGCAGCACGACATCTACTACGTACCGAGCAAGAGCCAGTGGCCGATCGTGGCCGCGGTGGTCATGTTCCTCACCGTCTTCGGAGCGGCGCATTGGCTTAACGCCGAGCCGGGCGAAAGCGGCTTCGGCAAGACGATGCTGTTGATCGGCTTCGTCGGCGTTCTATGCATGTTCTTCGGATGGTTCCGCTCGGTTATCCATGAATCGATGGCGGGCAGCTACAACAGCCAGGTGGATCGCTCGTTCCGCATGGGCATGATGTGGTTCATCTTCTCCGAGGTGATGTTCTTCGCGGCGTTCTTCGGCGCGCTGTTCTACATCCGCATGTTCTCGGTGCCGTGGTTGGGTGGCGAAGGTCATGGCGTGCTCACGCACCAGTTCCTGTGGAGCGATTACGCGGCGGCGTGGGGCGCGGGCGGCGGCAATGGCCCGGGCCATGTGGGCGGTAACTTCCAGACCATCGCGCCGTGGGGTTTGCCGCTGATCAATACGCTGATCCTGCTCAGCTCCAGCGTCACGGTGACGATCGCGCATCACGCGTTGAAGGCCGGTCATCGCGGCAAGGTGCTGGCGTTTTTGGGCTTCACCGTGTTGCTGGGCGCTTCGTTCCTGTATTGCCAGGCCCACGAATACATGGAGGCCTATAAGGAACTGAACCTCACGCTCGGCTCCGGCGTGTATGGCTGCACCTTCTTCATGCTCACCGGCTTCCACGGCCTGCACGTGACGCTGGGAACCATCATGCTGGCGATCATCTGGCTGCGCGTGCTGGCCGGTCACTTCAGCAAGGACCACCACTTCGGCTTCGAAGCCGTGGCCTGGTACTGGCACTTTGTGGACGTGGTCTGGCTGGGCCTGTTTATGTTCGTCTATATCCTCTGAGCGGTATCGCCAGAGGTACGAAAAAGCCCGCCGGAAGGCGGGCTTTTTTTGTGCCGGAACGTCGCAGCGTCGCGTGCCGATCGAGGCACCCGGCTACAATTACTGGCCCACACCGTGCGGGTGGATCCAACCCATCCGGATACCGATGATCACCATGGCGATCAGCAACAGGGAAAAGCTGATGCGGCGGGTGAGCGCCCATGCGGTGCGTTTGCTGCCGTCTTTGTCGGTCATCATGAAATACAGTGCCTGGCCGAGATTGAAAATCACCACCAGGAACATGATCACCAACGCGACTTTGTAGATGGTTTCCACGTGAGAATCCCAAGCAGGCTCGACATCGCCAGTATAGCGACGCACCGCGGAGTAAACGCGTGACCTTCATGCGTCGGCCAGCGTGGTGGTCGGTGCTGCTGACAGCGCTCGGCGTGCTTGTTTTTGCGCGTCTTGGCGTCTGGCAATTGCATCGCGCGGACTTCAAAGACGAACTTCTGCGGCGGTATGCCGCAGCGGCCGGCGCGCCCCTGCAACCGTTCGATGCGGTGGCCGACCAGCCCCCCGTCGATGCGTATCCGCGCGTGCGTGTGCAGGGGCATTATCTGACCGATCGCGTGTACCTCTTGGATAATCCGCGACACGACAGTCTTGGCGGCGTGGAAGTGTTCGTTCCCTTCCTTCCGGCGCATCAGCAAAAGCTCTTGCTTGTCGATCTCGGTTTTTTGCCGGGCAATGGCACCGATACGCCGCCGCAATTGCCGCCGTTGCCCAGCGATGCGCAAACGTTGGAAGGTTTGTATCAACCATCGCCTGGCACAGGATTGGAGATGGGCGGCAATGCGTTGGCGCGACAAACGCAGTGGCCGAAAACGTCGATTTACTTGGACCTTCATCAAGTAGCCGACGATCTTCACACGGCGCTTTATCCGCGCATGTTGTCGCTGGACAAAGATCCGTCTGCGATTTACCTGCGCGTGCATACGCTCGATCTTTCGTCGATGCCGCCCGCGCGACATCGTGCTTACGCGTTTCAATGGTTTACGTTCGCCATCGCCGCCGTGGCGATTTTCCTGTTCCTGCATCGCAAAAAGCGGCGCAGCACGAGCGATGGCTAATCGACTTACACGTTGCTTCTCCGCAAGAGAAAAATTCGAATCCGAAAACGCATGAATACTTCGAACCCTTCCAACCTGCGCAAAAGCCGCCTGAAATTTCTCTTGGTGGTGTTGGTGTTTGGCGCGCCGATCATCGCGGCGGGCTTGCTCAATATGAGCGGCTGGCAGCCGTCGGGTAAAGCCAATGGCGAACCGGTGCTGCCGCAACGCAACTTCGACCAGGAACATGTGCAAGTGCGCCTCGCCGACGGGCACGAATGGGCGTGGCGCGACAGCTCGCCGCGCATGACGCTGATCGCTTTGCCGGGACCGGATTGCGCCGCGCAATGCATCGACGTGCTGACCAAGATGGCCGCCGCGCGCATCACGCTCAATGCCAACATGTCCCGCTTGCGGCTGCTCTATGTCGGGCAGCCGCCTGCCGGTGCGGCGAAAGACGGTATGGAGAGCTACTGGGCGATTGGCGACGACGTGAATAAAAGCCTCGCGGCCTATCGTCCCACCACGCCCGACAGCGTCAGCGCTTTATTGGTCGAGTCCGACGGCACGGCGTTGGCGCGGTATCCTGTGGGATTCGATCCCAGCGGGCTTCGCAAGGATCTGCAGAAGGTGATTCGTTGATGGTCCTGCGCGCGCGAAAAATCATTCCCTATCTCGCTGTGCTGGCGGCGGCTTTTGCGTTCGGCCTGGTGATGTTCGGCGCGTTCGTCCGGCTATCAAACGCGGGGCTTTCCTGCCCGGATTGGCCGACCTGCTACGGGCAGGCCACTTGGCCGCATCACGCGCAGGCCGTGGCGCAGGCGGATGCGGCGTTTCCGGATCGCCCTTATGAATCGACCAAGGCGTGGCGCGAACAAGTGCACCGTATGCTGGCCGGCACGCTTGGCGTGTTAGTGCTGTTGCTTGGTTTGCTGGCGGCGCGGCGAGATCGATTGGTGATGCTGGCGATCATCGTGAGCGCGATTTTCGCAACCACAGGTGTCGCGCTTTATTTGCATGGCGAGCGCGATGGGTCGTCGGGCTTGGCGTTGCTCGCGATACTTTTGCCGACCACTGGTTCGTTCTGGTTGCGCGAGCGCGCCGCGTTGAAGATGAGCGTGCTGGCGTTAGCGGTGATCATCTTTCAGGCCATGCTCGGCATGTGGACGGTAACGCTGCTGCTCAAACCCATTGTGGTGATGGGACATTTGCTCGGCGGCATGACGACATTCGGTCTGCTTGCCTACGTCGCGCTGCGTTACAACGGCGTCGGCTCGCCGGATAACCGCTACGCGATGTTGCGAGGCGCTGTCGTTATCGGCATTGTGTTGCTGGCCTGCCAAATTGCGTTGGGCGGATGGACGTCCGCCAATTACGCCGCGCTCGCTTGCGGCACGGATTTTCCGACATGCCTTGGCCAATGGGCGCCGCCGACCGATTTTCGCCACGGCTTCGAGCTGTCGCGGGAAATCGGCGTGAACTACGAAGGTGGCGTGCTCGATATGGCGGCGCGCAGCGCGATTCAGATCGTGCATCGCCTCGGTGCGCTGGTGGTGTTCTGTTATCTCTCGTGGCTTGCGTATCGACTGGTGCGAAACGGATTCCGACTTGGCGGCATCGCGGTCGCCGTAGCCTTGGTGATCCAGATCGTGCTCGGTGTCAGCAATGTGCAATTCGGATTGCCGTTGACCGTGGCGACGATGCACAACGGCGGCGCGGCGTTGTTGTTGTTTGTGTTGTTGGCGAATTTCGCGCGTCTGCAGTCGTGGCATGCGGATGATATGAGGTCGTTTGCATGATGCTGGTGCGTGAATATCTGCAGCTCACCAAGCCGCGCGTGGTCGCGTTGCTGGTGTTCTGTGCGGTGATCGGGATGTTTCTCGCGGTGCCAGGCATTCCGCCGTGGCGTGCGCTAGTGTTCGGCACGCTAGGCATCTGGATGGCGTCGGGTTCCGCGGCGGCGTTCAATCACTTGATCGACGAACGCATCGACAAATTGATGGCGCGTACGGCGCGACGTCCGCTCGCGACCGGCACGCTGCGCGCGCGACAAGTGTTGGTGTTTGCGATTGTGCTCGGCGCGTTGTCGATGGTGGTGCTGGCCACCTTGGTTAACGTGCTCACCGCATGGCTGACGTTTGGCGGTTTGATCGGTTATGCGCTGGTCTACACCGCGTATCTGAAACGCGCCACGCCGCAGAACATCGTGATTGGCGGTTTGGCTGGCGCGATTCCTCCCGTGTTGGGTTGGACGGCCGTGACGGGTGCGTTGCATCCCTTTGCGCTGCAGATGTGCCTGATTATTTTCGTCTGGACGCCTCCGCATTTCTGGGCGTTGGCGATCTTCCGCCGCGACGATTACGCACGCGCGCAAATTCCGATGCTGCCGGTGACTCACGGCGTAACGTATACACGCTGGCAGATCCTGCTCTACACGATCCTGCTGGTGCTGGTGAGCGTGCTGCCGTCCATTACCGGCCACAGCGGCCTGATCTATTTCGGCGGGGCGGTGGTGCTGGGCGCCGGTTTCCTCTATTACGCGATCCGCCTCATGAACCCGCCGGACGAATACTTCGCCATGCGCACGTTCAAATATTCGATCGTCTATTTGATGGCCCTGTTCGCGTTCTTGCTGGCCGACCATTGGCTGGTCCCGCCCATGTTGCAGCACGGTTTCATTTTTGGCCCCGTTGCGTGAAATGGATTGCAAAGGGTTGACAGTTTCGCACCGCAGCACGACAATTCCCGCGCCCGCCGGCGCAGTACGACCGCACGGGCCTCTGTCCGAACTAACCAAGGCATATGGACGTTTACCCTAGTCGCAACGTCGACATCCGCGAGCATCGGGTGCCGGCATTGCATAACAAGCTGATCGTTCGCGGCAACCGCCAGCGGTTGGCCGGCGCTTTCCTCGACTAGGGAAGTCCGGCCCGCTCCTAACGGTGCCGTGAGCACCGTTTTAGAGGAGATGGGCCCATGAAGCTCCTTCGCGATTTCTTTCGTTTGCGCGCCGCAGGCCGTTTCACCTTGGCCGGCCGCCGTGAAGCCGTACGCGTTCCCCTGACCGTGACCGTTCCCCGGCCGCTGACCCCGTCGGCCGAGCGCGAGACCGTCGACATGCCGTGGCAGGTCGAGGCCGCCCAGGGGCGTTCGCTGCCCCGCTGGAACGACCATTCTGCGGACAATTCACGCACGTCCCGTCATCTTCGTCTGGTATCTAGCCACTAATGCGTCGCTACGAGCTGCGTAAAGGGTGGCCTCCCCCCTGGCTGGCGACTCGGCCGGGGTGGAATCGCCCCGTGCGTGGATTGTCTTAGCGGAAGCCTGCCGTCCCGAACGCTCGCCTCCGTACCGCACGCAACACCCTTCCACGGAAGCGAGACATGATGAAGCAATCCTCCCAGGCTGTTATGGCCAAGGCTGTCGGCAAAACCACGGCCGCACCGCCGCGCGTGGCCGCCGCGCAAGAGGCGTTCAAGGAAAACGAAGCCCTACTGGCGAGCCTGGAAACGACCACGGCCGGCCTGAACGAGGAAGAGATCACCGAGCGCCTGTCGCGCGACGGCGTGAACGAGGTGTCGCACGAAAAGCCGCCGCACTGGACGGTGCAGCTGCTGCGCGCCTTCAAGAACCCCTTCATCATCGTGCTGCTGATTTTGGCGATCGTGCAGATCGTGGTGACGCCGGACGATCTCTCCGGCCCGATCATCATCGGCGTGATGGTGGGCATCAGCGTGTTGTTGAGCTTCACGCAGGAATATCGCTCCTCGCAGGCGGCCGAAAAACTCAAGGCGATGGTGCGCAACACGGCCACCGTTACGCGCCGTGCTTCGGATGGTCATAGCGAACGCATCGAAGTGCCGGTGGGCGAGTTGGTGGTGGGCGACATCGTGCATCTCGCCGCGGGGGACATGGTGCCCGCCGATCTGCGTCTGCTTACGGCCAAAGACTTGTTTATCAGCCAGGCCATTCTCACCGGCGAGTCGCTGCCGGTGGAAAAGGCCGGTCCGACGCAGGCGCATATCGTGGAAGGCGGTGCGCATGGCGCGCAGCAGGGCAATCCGCTGGATCTGCCCACCATCTGTTTCATGGGTACCAACGTGGTGAGCGGTACGGCGACCGCTGTGGTGGCGGCGACGGGTTCGCGCACGTACCTGGGTTCGCTCGCGCGCAGCCTCGTGGGCGAACGCGTGCAGACCAGCTTCGATCGCGGCGTCAGCAGCGTGAGTTGGCTGCTGATTCGCTTCATGCTGGTGATGGTGCCGATCGTGCTGGGCATCCAGTGGTACAAGCACGGCTTCCTCGATGCGCTGATGTTCGCGCTGTCGGTGGCCGTGGGCCTGACGCCGGAGATGTTGCCGCTGATCGTTACCGCCAATCTCGCCAAGGGCGCGATGGCGATGTCCAAGCGCAAGGTGGTGGTGAAGCGCCTCAATGCGATTCAGAACTTCGGCGCGATGGACGTGTTGTGCACCGACAAGACCGGCACGCTCACGCTCGACAAAATCGTGCTGGAACGCCACCTGGATCTGGACGGCGAAGATTCGGAAGACGCACTCGAATACGGTTATCTCAACAGCCACTTTCAGACCGGTTTGAAAAACCTGATGGACAAAGCCGTGCTGGCGCATCGCGATCTGGAACCGATCGTGGCGCGCTATCGCGTGGTGGACGAAATTCCGTTCGACTTCCAGCGTCGCCGCATGTCGGTCGTGCTGGCCAACGGAAACGGTCATAACCTGCTGGTATGCAAAGGTGCAGTGGAAGAGATGCTCTCCATCTCGACCATGGAGCGTCGCGGCGATCAGGTCGTACCGATGACCGACGAGCGTCGCCGTGAAATCAAGGCGATGACGCGCGAACTCAACGAGGACGGTTTGCGTGTACTGGTGGTGGCGATCAAGCAGCAGGCGCCGAGCAATCGCGCTTACGGCGTGGCCGATGAAACCGAACTCACGGCCGTGGGTTGTCTCGCCTTTCTCGATCCGCCCAAGGACACCGCGGCGACGGCAATCGCGGCGCTGCATCACCATGGCGTCGAAGTCAAAGTCATCACCGGTGACAACGAGGCGGTCACGCGCAAGATCTGCCGCGAAGTGGGCTTGGATGTAGAGCACTCCGCGCAAGGTCGCGACATCGAGCCGCTGGACGATGAAGCACTCGACGTTCTGGTCAAGCGTACGACCGTGTTCGCCAAGATGTCGCCGTTGCAGAAAGCGCGTGTGGTGAAGTCGCTGCAACGCCAGGGTCATACCGTCGGCTTTCTCGGCGACGGCATCAACGACGCACCGGCCTTGCGCGAGGCGGACGTCGGTATCTCGGTGGATACCGCCACCGATATCGCGAAGGAATCGGCCGACATCATTCTGCTTGAAAAGAACTTGATGGTGCTTGAAGAAGGCGTGCTCGAAGGGCGCGTTACCTTCGGCAATATCATCAAGTACATCAAGATGACGGCCAGCTCCAACTTCGGCAATGTGTTGAGCATGGTGGTGGCCAGCTTCTTCCTGCCGTTCCTACCGATGTTGCCGTTGCAGGTGCTGGTGTTGAATCTGCTGTACGACATCTCGCAGCTGTCGATTCCGTTCGATCGCATGGACGACGAATACCTGCGCAAGCCGCGCAAGTGGGATGCCAGCGATATCGGCCGCTTTATGGTCTGGATCGGTCCAACCAGTTCGATCTTCGACATCACCACGTTTGCGCTGTTGTGGTTTGTGTTCGGCGCCAACAGCGATGCGCATCAGTCGCTGTTCCAGTCCGGCTGGTTTATCGAAAGCCTGCTGACGCAGACGTTGGTGGTGCACATGATCCGCACGCGAAAGATTCCGTTCTTGCAGAGTGTTGCTGCGGCGCCGGTGCTGGGTCTGACGACGGCGATCATTGTGATCGGCATGCTGATACCGTTCTCGGCGATCGGCGCGAAGATCGGCATGGTCCATTTGCCCGATGCGTATTTCGGCTGGCTGGCCGCGACCGTCGTGACCTATTGCGCGCTGACCCAGTTGGTCAAAGTGCTGTACATACGGCACTTCAAACACTGGCTCTAAAAAAACAGAGCGGGCGAGCAGCTTTCTCGCGAATGCCCGATGCACTGCAACCGCGATGCGATGACCGAACATCGCCCGCGATATTTACATTGCCGAATTGACGACGAGTGGCGTGAACGCCGCTCGCCCTTCGGTTATACATGGCTGGCCGAGGCTGGTTGTAGGAGACACGCCATGAAAGGCACCTTCGCTTTGTTCGACATCGCCGGCTACGTCGCCCTGTTGCTGTGGGGCACGCACATGGTCACCAGCGGCGTGTTGCGCGGCTACGGCAGCGCGTTGCGTCGTTCGCTGGGCCGTTTTCTCGGCACGCGGCCGAGCGCGTTCGCGTTCGGTATTTGCATCACCGCATTGCTACAAAGCAGCACGGCGACGGGCATGATGGCGACTTCATTCGCCGCGAGCGGTTATCTCGGCTTGGCGCCTGGGCTTGCGGTGATGCTCGGCGCGAATGTCGGCACCACGCTGATCGTGCAGGTGATGTCGTTCAATATTGCGCTGATTGCGCCCGTGCTGATTTTGTTCGGTACGGCGCTGCATCGGCGCAGCGACGATGCGCGCTATGAAAACCTCGGCCGCGTCGGCATCGGTCTCGGCTTGATGCTGCTGGCGCTGCATCTGCTGGTATTGACGATGGCGCCGATGGAGAACGCGCAACTGCTTAAGGCCGGCATGCAAGCGCTGGCCGGCGAGCCGGTGCTGGCTATGCTGCTTGCAGGGCTGCTCACCTGGATGTGCCATTCCAGCGTCGCCGTGGTGTTGTTGATCGTGTCGCTCGCAACAGGCGGCGTGGTGGATGCGCCGGGTGCGATGGCGTTGGTGCTCGGCGCCAATCTCGGCAGCACGTTGCCTGCGTTGCTCGAAGCGCACACGCCGATAGCGCGTCGTTTGCCGCTGGGCAACTTGTTGGTGCGTGCATTTGGCTGCGTGGTGTGCCTGCCGCTGCTGACGCCGATCTCGCACTGGCTGGCGGCGCTAGGCGATACGCCGGCACGCATCGCGGTGAATTTCCACACGGCATTCAATCTCGCGTTGGCGCTGATCTTTTTGCTTCCGGTAGGCCACATGGCGCAATGGCTCGTGCGTCTGTTGCCGGAGCCGCCGCGCCCGGCCGATCAAGGCGTGCCGTTGTATCTGGAAGAAGCGGCGCTGGAAAGCGCGGGTGTTGCGTTGGTCAACGCCACGCGCGAATCCATGCGCATGGCCGATATGGTCGAAGGCATGTTGAAAGGCTTGGTCGAAATCTTCGGCAAAGACGACTCGGTGCGCGCCGCCGCAATCAGCAAAATGGATCCGTATCTGGATCGCCTCGGCGTGGCGATTCGCCAATACCTGGCCGATCTCGGCAGCGAAGCCTTGAACGAAGAAGATGGCGAGCGCAGCCAGGAGATCCATGCGTTCGTCATGAATATCGAGCATATCGGCGATATCACCGCCAACAACCTGATGGAATTCGCCGCCAAGAAAGCGCAGCGCGGACAGGACTTTTCAGCGGATGACATCCAGGATCTTGCGGCCATGCATGGGCAAGTGATGGAGAGCCTGCGCCTGGGAATCGCCGTATTTATGCGCGGCGATCTGCGTGCGGCACAGCAACTGGTGGAGCGCAAGGAATTGCTGTGGCGACAGGAAAACGAGGCCTCCGATCGCCATATCCGCGACCTTCGCCAACAGCGCGACGGCGGTGGCGGCGATGTGTATCTGCGCATTCTGCGCGATTTGCGGCGCATTCATTCGCATCTGGCGGCCATTGCCTACTTGCCTTTGGAGCGCGCCGGCCTTCTTCAAGGCAGGTTGATCCAACCCTCGAACAATCACGCCATTGCAGAAGGAAAAGCCTGAACTTGGACAGTCACACGCAAGCGGAACCACCGACTATTAACCCTCCACGCTGACTGCTGCCGTTGACCCGGCAGCGGCGGGTGGCGACACCACCGCGGTCCGGGTCTGTAAGGCGCGTGTCATACGCTGCCTTACCCCCTTCACCGTATTGCAACAACGTTATGGCCTCGTGCGTATGAGGAAATGCCATAGCGCGGCGACGATGGGGAACACCAATGCTTCACCAGCTCAATAAACAAGGATGGCGACTGGCGGTTGCCATGGCCGCAGCGCTGAGTACGGCCGCCTGTTCGCGTGGCGGAAACGAATCGGCCGATGCTCCGCCGGCCTTTACCGTCGCACATGGAAAGATCAACGTCCCCGATGGTTCGCCGTTGCGCAAAGAGTTGATCGTGCAGTCGGTCGACATGAGACAAGCGCCTCACGCGATGATCTTTCCGGCGAACGTAGAAGCCGATCCCACGCACACTGCCAATGTGCTACCGCCGCTCACCGGCAAAGTCATGGCGTTGAAAGTCGCATTGGGCGATCACGTTACGCGCGGCCAATTGCTCGCCGTGATCGATTCGGGCGATTACGCGCAAGCGTATGCCGATGCCGACAAAGCACGCGATGCGTTGAACCTTGCAAAGAAGACGCTCGACCGCGCACGCGGTGTTCAAGCCGCCGGCGGTAACGCCACCAAGGATCTGGAATCCGCGCAAAGCGGTTTCAATCAAGCGCAAGCGGAATTGAATCGCTCGCAAACGCGTCTCGCCGCCGTCGGCGGAACGCCGGGTGCTTCGGCGCAGCGGCTTATGCAAGTGACGGCGCCGACCAGCGGCATCATCACCACGCTGTCGGTATCGCCCGGCACCTACGTCAACGACGCTACCGCCGTGATGATGACTGTCTCGAACCTCGATTCGGTATGGATCACCGCGAACGTACCGGAGAGCGATGTCGGCCAGATCGCCAAAGGCGAAAAAGTCGACGCCGTGCTGTCGGCGTATCCGAACGAGACGTTTCACGGCGTGGTCAATTTCGTCAATCCGTTGCTGCAATCGGATACGCGCCGCGATCTGGTGCGTGCGGTGTTCGCCAATACCGACGGCAAACTCAAGCCCAATATGTACGCCAACGTCAGCATTGGCGTTCCGCAGCCGGCGCAAGTGTTCGTGCCCGAATCGGCGTTGCTGATGAACAACGACAGCATCACCGTCTTCGTCGAAGTATCGCCGTGGACGTTCGAGCGTCGCGCGGTCGATCTGAGTTACGACGAAGCCGATGGCACGCGCGTGCTGAAAGGTTTGAAGGCGGGCGATCGCGTGATCGTGAGGGGCGGGGTGCTGCTCAATGATTAACGCACTTTTCCGCTTCTGTTTCGAAAAGCGCAAGTTGTTTATCGTGGTGACGATACTTGTCCTCATCTTCGGTTATTACTCGTGGACGCAGCTGTCGATTGAGGCGTATCCGGAACTGAGCGACGTCACCACGCAAGTCACCACGCAGGTGCCGGGCCTGGCCGCGGAAGAAATCGAACAGCAGATCACCATTCCACTGGAACGTCAGCTTGCGACGACGCAAAACCTCGTCACCATGCGTTCGAGCAGCACCTTCGGACTATCGCTGATCACCATGGTGTTCAAAGACGGTTCCGACGATTACTGGGTGCGCCAGCGCGTGCAGGAGCGTCTCAGTCAGGTCACGCTGCCAGCGGGCGTGACACCGGGGCTCGATCCTGTGAGTGGGCCGGCCGGCGAAATTTTTCGCTACACGTTGGAATCGAAAACCAAGAATTTGATGCAATTGTCGGAGATCCAACGCTGGACCGTGATCCCTGCGCTGCAGCAGGTGCCCGGCGTCATTAACGTCGATAACTTCGGCGGCTTTACCAAAGAATTCCAGCTCGAACTGGATCCGACGCAGTTGCTGCACTATGGCGTCAGCGTCAATCAAGTCACTGCGGCGATTTCTGCCAATACGTCCAATGCCGGCGGCGGGCGCATCACGCGCGGCGAACAGTCGTATATCGTGCGCGGCGTCGGCATGGTGCATTCGCTGAAAGATTTGGGCGACATCGTGGTTGCGCAGAACAACGGTGTGCCGGTGCTGGTGCGCGATCTGGGCAAGCTGCGTTACGGTCATCAGGTGCGCGAGGGCATTCTCGGTAAAGACAGCAATCCGGACACCATCGAAGGCATCGTCGATCTGCTCAAGTACGAGAATCCATCGCACGTGCTCGACGGCGTTCACGCCAAGGTGGCGGAACTCAACAAGCAACTCGCCGCGCAAGACGTGCAGATCGTGCCGTATATCGATCGCGACGATCTGGTGAACGCGACCAAGGAAAAAGTCTTCCACACCGTGATGGAAGGCATCGGCCTGGTGTGCATCGTGCTGATTTTGTTTTTGGGAAGTCCGCGTTCCGCGTTGGTGGCGGCGGTGGCGATTCCCATGTCGCTGGTTACCGTATTTATCCTGATGCAATTCACGCATATGTCGGCGAATCTGTTTTCGCTCGGCGCGATCGACTTCGGCGTGATCGTGGACGGTGCGATCGTGGTGACCGAGGCGATCCTGCGACAGCGCGAAATGAAGCCGACGGAAGTGCTGGTGGAAGAAGACGTGATGCTGGTGACAGGTCACGTGGGTCGCTCCATTTTCTTTGCGACCTTGATCATCATCACGGCGTACTTTCCGCTGTTTGCGTTCGAGCACGCGGAAGGTAAGCTGTTTCGGCCGATGGCGTTCACTGTCAGCTATGCGCTTTTGGCCGCGCTGCTATGCACGGTGACGTTGACGCCCGCGCTGGCGTTTCTCGCGCTGCGCAAGCCGCGCAAGATTTTCGAAAACAAACCGCTCAAGCGCCTGCAGGAAGGGTTTACCCATACGCTGGGCCGTTTGCTGCATAACCTGCCAATCGCATACGGCGTCGCCATCGTGGCGTTCTGTGGCGTGTTGATACTCGGCGCAAGCATTGGTCGCGAATTTCTCCCCGATCTCGACGAAGGTTCGCTGTGGTTGCAGGTGCAAATGCCGACCGGCTTATCGTTGGATAAAGCCAGCCAAATGACCGCGCAGCTGCGCAAAGTCGTGCGCGAATTTCCCGAGGTGTCCTATGTGGTGACGCAGCTCGGCCGCAACGACACGGGTTCCGATCCCTGGACGCCGTCGCATGCCGAAGCCGCGGTCGGGCTTACGCCGTATAGCACGTGGCACGGCGAATCGAAGGCCGAATTTCTGCGCAAATTCGCGGCGCGCATGAATCAGTTGCCGGGCATCAGCGTCGGCATCAGCCAGCCGATCGTCGACGGCGAAAACGACATGATCGGCGGCGCGCACAGTCCTTTGGTTTTGCGCATTTACGGTGACGATTTTCACGAGTTGCGCCGCATCGGCGATTCGATTGTCGACGTGTTGAAAGGCGTGCGCGGCACCAGCGATGCGTCGATCTTTCAGGAGCCACCGATTCCACAGCTGACGATTACCGCCGATCGCGATGCGGCCGCGCGCTACGGCATCAATGTCGGCGACATCACCAATCTGATCCAAACCGCGATCGGCGGTTCGCCGATCACGCAGGTGTACGTGGGCGACCGCGTCTACAACGTGACGGCGCGCGTCTCCAACGACGTCGCCAACAATCTCGAAGCGGTGCGCGAGCTGCCGCTCACGTCCGCTTCGGGCGCGCAGGTACCGTTGAAGCAAGTGGCGCATATCCAACTTGCGACCGGCGAAAGCACCATCTCGCACGAAAACGGCCAGCGTCAGCTCACCATTCGCATCGACAACCGCGACCGCCCGCTATCGGATTACCTGGGGGATGCTCAGAAGCAGATCGCCGACAAGGTGCATTTCGACGCATCCACCTATAGCCTCGAATGGGCCGGCAATTTCCAGAACGAGCAGCGTGCGCAAGCGCGCTTGATCGTCGTGATGGGATTGGTGATGGCGATCATGGCGATCCTGCTGTTCGCCGAATTTGGCAAATTCCATCAGGCCGTACTCGTGCTTGGCGTGGTGCCGCTCGCCGCGGTCGGTGGGTTGATTGCTTTGCACGTGCGTGGCGAGACGTTGAATATCGCCACCGCCGTAGGCTTTATCGCGTTGTTCGGCGTCGCGGTTCAAAACGGCATCATCATGGTGTCGAACATCAATCGCGTGCGGCACGAAGGCACCGCGTTGTTCGAGGCGGTGCTGGTCGGCGCGACCGAGCGCTTCCGTCCGGTGTTGATGACGGCCACGGTGGCGAGTATCGGCATGTTGCCGGCCGCGTTGGCGACGGGCATCGGCACGGACGTGCAGCGCGGACTGGCGACGGTCGTCGTGGGTGGTTTGCCGATCGCGACCTTGCTGACGCTGTTTATCCTGCCCAGCCTTTACTACGGGCTCGAGAACTTCATCAAGCAGCGCTGGGGTCATGCGCCGGCCGAGGTGGAGATCTGATCATGACTGCGAATCGTCTTTTTCATCTTTATCGTTCATGGCTTGTGTTCGGTGTGAGCATGGCGCTTGGTGCGTGCGCGGTGGGGCCGGATTACCACCGTCCCGCACCGCCTGCCGCGCAGAGCTACACGCAAGGGAACACATCTTCGACGACCGCTTCCGCACCTGGGGCGGATGGGCATGCGCAGCAGTTCAATGCAGGTCAGGACATTCCCGGCCAATGGTGGACGTTGTTCCACTCCGAACCGCTGAACGGCCTGATCGACGATGCGTACAAGCACAACCCCGATCTCGCAGCGTCGCAGCAAGCGCTGCGTCAAGCGATGGAAAACGTGCGCGCGCAGCGCGGACAGTATTTTCCGCAAGTGAGCGCGGGCATTGATGCCACGCGACAAAAAACCGGTCAGGTGCTTTCCAGCGGCATCGCCTCCAACGACACGTTGTACAACCTCACCACTGCGCAGCTGAGCATTTCGTATGCGCCGGATCTGTGGGGCGCCAATCGTCGCCAGGTGGAATCGCTGGTGGCGCAGGCGGATGCGCAGCGTTTCCAACTGGAAGCGACGTATCTCACGCTCACCTCCAATCTCGTCAATGCGGCTGTACAGGAAGCGTCGTTGCGCGCGCAGATTGCCGCCACGCAGGACATGATCGACAGCCAGTCAAAAATTCTGGATACAAGCAAAAAGCAGCTGGATCTGGGCGATGCGTCGGACAACGATGTGGCTGCGCAAGAGGCCGCGTTGGAACAAGCGCGTGTCGCACTACCTCCGTTGAACAAACAGTTGGCGCAGCAGCGCGATGTGCTCGCCGCGCTCACCGGTCGTACGCCCGATCAGGATATCGCCACGCAATTCACACTGGACAGCCTGCAATTGCCGCAGGATTTGCCGCTCACGCTGCCTGCGCGACTCGTTGAGCAACGCCCGGACGTACGCATGGCGGATGCTCAGTTGCATGCCGCATGCGCGCAAGTGGGCGTGGCGTTCGCCGCGCGCTTGCCGAATATCAACATCACCGCCAATTGGGGTAGCGCCACCGACCAGATGCACACGTTGTTCGGTTCGGGCACCGGTTTTTGGAATATCGGCGCCGCCGTTACTGCGCCGCTGTTCGACGGAGGCACGCTCAAACACAAACAGCGCGCGGCGGAGGCGGCTTATAAGCAAGCGGCGGAGCAATATCGCAGCACGGTCCTGACCGCCTTGCAGAATGTGGCCGACACCTTGCACGCGCTGCAATCGGATGCCGATGCGATGGCTGCCTCGGCGCGCGCCGAACAAGCGGCGTCGCGCAGCTACGTCATCGCGCAGAAGCAGTACGCGTTGGGCGATATCAGCATGGTGGCCTTGCTCAATGCGCAAGTGACGTATCGGCAGGCGGAACTTGGCTTGATCCAGGCGCGCGCCGCGCGTTACGCCGATACGGTGGCGCTGTTTCAGGCACTGGGCGGCGGTTGGTGGAATCGCCACGATGTGGCGGTTGCGGGTAACCTGTAGTCAATCCCAGGCAGGCGCTGGGCGACAGTAAGCACATCTGCTGGAAGGGGCGCGATGATGTATCTGTTGAATCACCCGGTTACGTTGTTTGTGGTTGCAGCGGCGGTATTGTTGCTGGCGCACGAGTTTGGTTATCGCTTGCGGGCATTCGCCAAAGATCCCGAAGACACGGAATGGGAAAAGCAGATTCATCAGACGCGCAACCAGGTTGCGGTGCTGTTGAGCCTGCTGATCGGTTTTGCGATGAGCATGGCCTTATCCCGTTTCGATGCACGCAAGCAGTTGGTCATCGACGAAGCTAATGCCATCGGCACGGCCTACTTGCGCACCGCGATGCAGGTCGAGCCTGTGCGCAGCGCGGCGCCAGTGTTGCTGCGCGATTATGTCGATGCACGCTTGGCTATTTTCGGCACGATGTCCGATATCGACGAACAAAGTCCGGCGGTTAAACAAGCCAGGAAAATTCAGGATGCGCTTTGGGCGCAGGCAACGGCCGCTGCACAGCAAGCGCCAACGCCCATTACCGGCCTCTACGTGTCGGCGTTGAACGATATGATCGATATGGACAGCAAACGCGTAGCGGCCCGACGCAATCGCGTGCCGCCGGATATCTGGATATTGATGGGGGTGTTGTCCGTGTTGACGTCCATCATCATCGGTTACGGGCAACGTCATCGCGCGGCGTTGGCGACCTTCATTCCGGTGCTGACCGTCGCCATTTCAATGAGTCTGATCGCCGATCTCGATTCGCCGGTCAATGGTTTGATCCAGGTGAGTCAGCAAAGCATGCAGATCCTGAGCGACGATCTGCATAAGCAATTTCCTGTGCAAGCGAACGGCGCTCCCGCAAACGCGCCGTATTAGGGATGCACGTTAACGCTTGCTTTGCGCCTGCGCGGCGTTACGCGCACGCCGCAGCCACCACAACACCAGCGCCACCAATACGGCTACGACGCCCAGCAGCCATAGACTGTTTTGCCCTCGGCGTATCCACATGCCGAGCCAATCGCGTCGGTTGGCGCCGAAATAACCCAGGTAGACCCAGAACGGTACGCTGATCAAGGCGGCTAGACCGTCCAGCAGCAGAAAGCGCCAGAAACCCACGCGATGCGTCGCGCCTGCCGTGATGTACACGGCCGTTCGCATGCCGGGCAGAAATCGTGCGAAGAACATCAACCGATTGCCGTAGCGCTCGAACTTCTCTTGCATCTGTGCGTAACGACGCGGCGGCATCAGCAACGCAATGGGTCGCCACTGCAACATATGCACACCAAAGTGATGGCCGAGCAAAAACATGCCCGCATCGCCCATCAGCACGCCGACCATGGTGACCGCCGCCATGATGTGCACATTGGCGTAACCCAGACCCGCGATCACGCCGCCGGCAACCAGCGTGATGTCTTCCGGCAGCGGCAGTCCCGCGCCGCACAGCATCAGCGCGACGAACACCGCCGCGTAGCCGTTTTCGGCGAAGACGGTGATCAGGCGCTCAAGCAAATCCATCAACGTTCCTTGTCGTCATAAAGCCGCTCACGATGCGCATCCGGTTCGCATGTCATGACGTGGCCGTGGGTGTGGGCGCGCGTGCTGCCAGCAACTGGCGCAGTTCGGCTTTTTCAGCGCTGTCGAGTTTGCCCTCGCGATTTTTGGAGACCAGCGCGTCGCGGCGTTGATCGATGGCTTGCTGTTGCATGCGCGCGAGCGCGTCGAAAAATTCGATGCGCTGCGTTTCCGGTTCGCCCACGACGGTGGCGGCCATCAATTTTTGCAGCGCCGCGTACTCGGGCCGCTCCATGAAATGTTCTACCAGCATGGCGGCGTTGATGCCGGGCCGCGCGCGCGCGGTGTCGAGGAGTTCCGCAAGCAAATCCACGCCAGGTTTCTCGAGACGAAGAAATGCGTACGGCCGCTCGACGTCGTCGGCGAGGCCCGGTTGCGCGAGCAACAGCGCAATGGCGCTGCGCACCAATGAGCGTTGCACGGCGACGGGGCGCTGCACCGGACGGCGCGCGACCGCATCGGGCTCCAGCACCGCGCGCGCGCCACTGCGTTTTTCCAGCTCCTGCGCCATCAAGTCGCGAAACGCGCCGTCCGGCAAACGCGCGATCAACGGACGCGCACGTTCGGCCAAGCGAGCGCGTCCGTCGAGACTGCTCATGTCGACATCGTGCGAGAGTTCGCCAAAGAAATATTCCGAAAGCGGCGTCGCTTCGCGCAGGCGTTTCTCGAAACCTTCTTTGCCTTCTTGACGCACCAGCGTATCTGGATCTTCGCCTTCGGGCAGAAACAGAAAATACGCCTGACGTCCGTCGCGCAAACGCGGCAACGCGGATTCCAGCGCTTTCCAGGCAGCGGAACGACCCGCGCGGTCGCCGTCGAAACAGAACACGACATCGGGCGCGGTGCGAAACAAGGTTTCGGTGTGTTCGGGCGTGGTGGCGGTGCCCAACGTAGCCACGGCGATCGGCAGGCCAGCTTGATGCAGCGCAATCACATCCATATAGCCTTCCACCACTACGATGCGCGCGAGGTTGGAGTTGGCTTGTTTCACCTGCCACAGCGCGAACAACTCGCGGCCTTTGTGGAACAGTGGCGTTTCCGGCGAGTTGAGGTATTTCGGACCTTGTTCCGACTTCAGCACGCGGCCGCCGAAGGCGATCACGCGGCCGCGGCGATCGAGAATCGGAAACATCAGCCGTTCGCGGAAGCGATCGTATTTATTGCCGCGTTCGTTGTTGGCGACCATGCCCGCTTCGGTCAAAAGCTGCATACGCCGATCGCTGGTACCGAGGTTCCGGATCACGCCATCGAAGCCGGCCGGCGCCCAGCCGATGCGAAAGCGCGCGATGGTGTCCGCATCCAGGCCGCGTTTGTCGCAATACGCCTTGGCCTCGTCGCTCTTCTTCAACTCACCTTCGTACCAGCGTGTTGCGCCGTCGAGCATGGCGTAGAGATCGGTTTTGTCTTCGCGCGGCGCGTTGTCGCGCGCGCCTTCGTACGGCACTTTCAGGCCGACCGCTTGCGCGAGTTCTTCGACCGAGTCCGGAAATTCCAGCCGCTCGTAATCCATCAAAAACTTGATGGCGCTGCCGTGCGCGCCGCAGCCGAAACAATGGAAGAACTGCTTGGCGGGGCTGACATAAAACGACGGCGTGCGTTCGTTGTGGAACGGGCAGCAGGCGGTCCATTCGCGTCCCGCTTTTTTCAACGGCACGCGCCGCTCGATCACGTCGACGATGTCGACGCGGGCGAGCAGTTCGTCGATGAAACTGTCTGGGATGCGGCCGCGCATAGTCCGGCTAGTCTAGGGCCTGATCGCACGATTTGCGTGGCCTGTGCCGGGGCAGTTTGCGCGACAGCGCTACATGACGTGGATCAACCCGATCACGGCCAGGACGGCGAACAGGAAGATGATCACGAAGATCGCAAACAGCACCTTGGCGATGGTGGCGGCGACACCGGACAGCGTGCCGAAGCCCAACCAACCGGACAGAAGCGAAATAATCGCGAAAATGATGGCCCACTTAAGCATGCGTCGTTCTCCTGCGTACGCACCGCGGTGACTGCATCTAATCGTGATGGGTGTGAAGGCAGCGCCACAGAGGCGCTGCCGGAGGAGACATCAGCCGCCGAGGCGCGCTTTGATGCGCGCGGAAACCTGGCCCATGTCGGCGCGGCCGGCGGTCTTGGTTTTGACCAGCGCGACCACTTTGCCCATATCGCGCGCGCTGCTCGCGCCGGATTCGGCGATAGCGGCGTCGATCATGGCGTCGACCTCGGCTTCGCTGAGCTTGGCGGGCAGGTAGGTTTCGATGATGGCCATTTCCGCGCGTTCGACATCGGCCAGGTCTTCGCGGCCGGCGGCGGCGTATTGGCTGACCGAGTCTTTGCGCTGCTTGACCATCTTTTCCAGCACGGCGATGACCTGGGTGTCGTCCAGCACGATGCGTTCGTCCACTTCGCGCTGCTTGATCGCGGCCAGGATCAGGCGGATCACACCTAGGCGAGCCTTCTCGCCGCCGCGCATGGCGGTCTTCATGTCTTCGGTGATCGTTTCTTTCAAGCTCATAGCGTCACCCTCTGAAGAAATCTAAATTTCGGAAAGCACAAAGCCGACGTTGCGGGGCAACGTCGGCTAGTGCAAGTGCCTTGCTGGCAGCGGCTGCGGAAGGTCGCGCCGGCTGCGAACGCTGAAAGAGTGCGGCGCAGGACGCGCCCGAACTCTGGATGCCCGCCTCAGCGGGCCATGCGCTCAGTACAGGCGGGTCTTGCGCGACACGTCACGCGACAGACGACGCAGATGACGCTTCACGGCAGCGGCGCGCTTGCGCTTGCGTTCCTGAGTCGGCTTTTCGTAGAACTCGCGCTTACGGGTCTCGGCGAGAACGCCGGCCTTTTCGCAGGTGCGCTTGAAGCGACGCAGGGCGAGTTCGAACGGCTCGTTCTCGCGGACTTTTACGCTGGGCATGGAAACTCCGGGTAGTAAATGCGCCCGCAAAACCGGGCGAGCCGCAAAGTATACCCGCAGCGCGGTGAAGAATTCAAAGCGCCGCGGCGAAAATAGTGGGATTCGGGGCCGCGCAGTGTCGCATAGGCGCCGAAGTATCGGCAAAATAACGGCTTGGCCGCGAAGTCCTGGCGTTTCGGTGGCCCGTATCCCCTTTTCATCGGCTTCTTTGGACTATGACTACGAGCTTGCGCCCCATTCTGGGTATCGAGACGTCCTGCGACGAAACCGGCGTGGCCTTGCTGCGCTGGGAGCCGCAGTCGCCTGGGCGCGGGCTGTTGTCGCACGCCCTGTATACCCAGGTGAAGCTGCACGCCAACTACGGCGGCGTGGTGCCGGAACTGGCCAGTCGCGATCACGTGCGCAAATTGCTGCCGCTGGTGCGCGAAGCGATGGCGCAGGCGGGGATGACGCCGGCCGATCTGGGCGGCGTGGCTTACACCGCGGGTCCCGGCCTGGTCGGCGCCTTGCTGGTGGGCGCTGCGACGGGGCGCGCTATGGCCTGGGCCTTGGGCGTGCCGGCCATCGGCGTCCACCATATGGAAGGGCATCTGCTGGCGCCCTTGCTGGAAGACGATCCGCCTGAACCGCCGTTTGTCGCCCTGCTGGTGTCCGGCGGGCATTCGATGCTGGTGGAAGTGCAGGGCATCGGGCATTACCGCATCCTGGGCGACACGCTGGACGATGCGGCCGGCGAGGCGTTCGACAAAACCGCCAAACTGATGGGCTTGCCGTATCCGGGCGGACCCGCGCTGGCGGCGTTGGCGGGGCAGGGAAGACCGGGCGTGTTTCGATTTGCGCGTCCAATGACCGATCGCCCCGGCCTCGATTTCAGTTTTTCCGGTTTGAAAACGCAGGTGCTGCTTGCCTGGCAGAAATCCGACCAGAGCGAACAAACGCGCGCCGATATCGCGCGCGCGTTCGAAGAGGCAATTGTCGACACGCTGCTGATCAAATGCCGCCGCGCATTGGCTGAGACCGGCGCGAAGCGCTTGGTGATCGCCGGCGGTGTGGGCGCCAATCGTCGTCTACGCGAAGAACTCGCCGCCGCAGGCGTCAAAGATGGCTTCAAGACCTACTTCCCGCGCTTGCAGTTCTGCACCGACAACGGCGCGATGATTGCGTTGGCCGGCGCGATCCGTCTGGCGCACGGCCAACATCAGGACGAATCGGTGCAAGTGTTCCCGCGTTGGGACTTGCAAACCCTTCCGCCTGCCGCTTGATCGTATCTCTCGTATCCGCGACGCTTGCACGTATGGATATCGTCTTTATCGAAGATTTGCGCATCGACACCGTGATCGGCATCTACGACTGGGAACGGCGCGTGCGCCAGACCTTGTCCTTCGATATCGAAATGGCGTTCGACAACACCGTGCCGGCGGCGAGCGACGACATCGCGAAAACGCTCAACTACAAAGACGTCTCCAAGCGATTGATCGGTTATGTCAGCGAATCGAGTTTCGGTTTGGTGGAAACGTTGGCCGAGCGATGCGCGGAGATTATTCGCGAAGAATTCGGTGTTTCGTGGGTGCGCTTGAAACTTTCCAAGCCTGGCGCCGTGCGTGGCGCAAAAGCCGTAGGTGTACGCATCGAGCGTGGTAAACGGCCCGATTGATGGCACGCGTCTATCTCAGTTTGGGTTCCAATCAGGAACCGCATCGTTATTTGCGTGCTGCGCTTGATGAATTGCGTGCGCGCTTCGGGCATCTCGATGTATCGCCCGCGTATCGCAGCGCGGCGGTCGGTTTCGATGGCGCCGACTTCATCAATCTCGCCGTGGGTATCGACACGGATTTATCGCCGACCGCGCTCAACGACTGGCTGCATGCGCTCGAAGATCGCCACGGCCGTCGCCGCGATGTACCGCGCTATGCCGACCGCACGCTCGATGTCGATATCGTGCTTTATGACAATCTGGTCACGCAGGGGCCGGGGCATCTGGATATTCCGCGCAAGGAGCTGAAGCACGCCTTCGTGCTCAAGCCCATCGCCGATATCGCACCCGCATTGCCGCATCCGGTAAACGGTCACACGATGGCTGAGCTGTGGGCCGCATTTCCGGCGGATAGTGAGCCACTAGCCGTCGAACCTTTGTAGGTTTCGCGCAAGCTCGATAGCTCGGCAATGGCTGTCGCGCAATCTATGCTAGAAAGGACGCCTCACAGGGGAGGGGATGCAATGGCCGGTAAATTTGCACGCAGTTGGGAGTTGTTGAAAGCGAGTGTGGCGGTGCTGCGCTCGGACAAATCATTGCTGATGTTTCCGTTGCTGTCTGGCATTTCCACAATCATCGTGGCAGCGACGTTTCTGATACCGATCGGTTTCGATTTCGTGGACGGTGCGAGCATCCAGGCCTATGGCGAGTCGCACCACTTGCCCGCGCGCTACTACGTCCTGATGTTTCTGTTTTATCTGGTGCAATACACCGTCATCATTTTCTTCAACACAGCGCTCGCCAGTGCGGCGATGCAGCGGCTGCGCGGCGAAACGGTGACCGTGGCCGAAAGCATCGCGGTGGCGAAATCGCGTTTCCCGACCATCCTCGGTTACGCCGTGATTTCCGCCACGGTGGGCATGGTGCTGCGTGCGCTGCAGGAACGCCTGGGGTTCATCGGTCGCATTGTGGTCGGCCTGATCGGTCTTGCCTGGACCGTGGCGACATTCCTCGTCGTGCCAGTCCTGGCGAACGAGGACGTCGGTCCGCTGGAAGCGGTGCAACGCAGCGTGGACATGCTAAAGCGCACCTGGGGCGAGAACCTGATCGGCAACGTGGGCCTGGGCGCCGCATTCGGCCTGATTACCTTCGCGATGATGCTTGTTTCGGTGCTTTTGGTCGTGGCCGCCGCGGCCGCGCATTCGGTCGCGCTGCTGGTGAGCGTGATTGCCATCGTGCTCGTCGGCCTGATCCTGCTGAGCATGATCCAGGCGTCGCTGCAGGGGATTTACGCCGTCGCGCTGTATCGCTACGTCGATGAAGGCGAAGCGGGCGCTGGGTTCGATCAGGCGATGCTGGAACAGGCGTTCCGCCAGCGTCGTTGATCAAATCGAAACGCTGCGCCCGCCGTCGACGCGGATGATCTGTCCGGTGACGAAGGGCGCGTCGCGGAGAAGCCACAGCACGGTGCTGGCGACATCCTCGGGTGCGCCAGCACGTTTCAGCGGTGTGCGTGAAAGCATCGCTTCCTGATCCGCATACGGCTTGCCATCGCTTGGCCACATCACCGCGCCGGGCGCTACGCCGTTGACGCGCACGTCGGGGCCCAGATCCAGCGCCAGCGTCCGCGTCATCGCGGTGAGCGCGGCTTTGGCCATCACATAGATGGGATGCTGCGCCAGCGCGCGCTCCGCATAAATATCGACCAGATTGACGATGGCGCCGCGCGACGCACGCAACACCGGCAGTGCGGCTTGCGCGAGAAAGAACGGCGCTTGCGCGTTGGACGCGAACAACTCGTTCCATTGCGCGGTTGTGGCCGTGCCCAGTGGTGTGGGATAGAACGCGGAGGCGTTGTTGATCAGGGCGTCGAGGCGACCGTAGTGCGATACGGCGGTGTCGATCAGCGCCGGCAACGCTTGCATGTCGGCGAGGTCGGCCTGCAACACGAGCGCACTGTTCGCGCGTTTTGCCGACAATTCGGAGGCAAGCGAATCCGCTTCGGCGACCGAATGGCGACAGTGCAGAACTAGATCGTAGCCGGCGTCGTGCAGCGTGTGTGCGATCACCGCGCCGACGCGTTTGGCGCCGCCGGTGATCAGCGCGACGGGATGCGGCGGATGGGACGACTGCATGCGATGGCTCCCTTTGCGTTGCCGTCATTGACCAGCTTCGCTGTTGAAAAGCGTCTCGGCGAAGGCCGGAATCCAGTAAAAATGCGTTGTGCGACGCACGCAACATAGAAATGTTGTGTCCTTCGGACGCACATTAAACTGGATTCCGGCCTTCGCCGGAATGACGTGAGGCAATAATCGAGCTTCACCGCGTAGCGACGCGTACGGAATCAGTGCAACCGCGTCGCTCGAATATGCTGCGTCGGAATCTCGGCCTCTTCGTCCGCCTCGTCTGTGCCGATCTCGCTTTTCAGCATGGCGATCGCCGTCGCCGCCACTTGCCGCGTGTCGTAATACGCGTACCCACCCACGCCGATGGCGCCGATCACCGGCATCCAGCGGGACAAGCCTTCACCCAGCGCGCGCTGCGTCACTTTCACGCCGATCTGCTTGGCGATGCGTTCGATCACGCCATACGACACGCGCCGGAAAATCAGACGATCGCCCAGTCGCACCACCAGATCGCGAAACGCCTGCGCGGACGTGTGCCGGAACAGGCACCACAGCATCTGCTCGCGCCCTAGCTCGGCGTGTTTGCCGTAGGCAGCAGCGATATCGCTGACCAGTTGCGCCTGGATTTTCCAGATCGAAATCAGCTCCGGCAGGATGGTCAGCCAACCCAGCGGACCTGGCGGCAAGGCGAGCGTGCCGGCCGTCAGCGCGGCGCGTTTTGCGGCGCGTTGCGTGAGGCGGCGCGCTTCGACGTCGGGATCGCCTTGCGTGTGAACTTTGCTGTCGGGAATCTGGCTGATGAAATCCAGAATGGCGCGTGTGACCCGGTTGCTCGCATCGTCCTGCGTAACGACGGCAGGTAGGTTGGCGCTCGGTCGTATCGGATTGGGCTCGGTCATACCGCGCTCCGGAGGGACAGACCGGACGATCATAGTCCCGCGATGTGAGGCGCTGATGAGGGCGGCATAAACCATCGCGTGGGAAGCGTGACTTCTGGGACGGTCGTTCCGGTGATTTGGATATGTTATAACATATCGTCTCTGCCGCCCCGATCAACTTCGCCCAAGTCCCCGCATGAAACTGACCCCGCTCGCTCTCGGTTTAAGCCTCGCGTTTTATGCCATCGCCGGTTATGCCGGCACCGTCACGACCACCCCCAGCCAGCCTGTCGACGGGACGACCGCCTCGTCCAATACGACAACGCCGCAACCCGCGACCAGCGACGCTGCGAATGGCGACGACGCCAATGCGAGCGGCTCGCGCAATCGCCGTGCGGAGAAAGTGAAAGAGCTTGGCGCTATTAGCGTGTCCGCTGCCTTGGATGCGACGCGCAACAGCTTGTCGCCCGATACCGGCAGCAGCCAATACGTGATCACGGCGCAGAATATTCAGGCCTTGCCGCTGGGCGATTCCACGCCGGTGAATCAGGTGCTGCTGCAAGCGCCAGGCGTGGTGCAGGATTCCTACGGCGGGCTGCATGTGCGCGGCGATCACGCCAATCTGCAGTATCGCGTCAACGGCATCATGTTGCCGGAATCGATTTCCGGTTTCGGTCAAACGCTCGACGCGCGCACCATTCAAAGCATCAAACTGCTCGACGGCGCGTTGCCGGCGCAATACGGCGAACGCACGGCGGCGGTGGTGGATATCACCACCAAGAGCGGCGCGGATCTCGGCAACGGTGGCGTGGTCGGCATCACCGGCGGATCCTTTGGCACCGTTAATCCGTATGCATCGCTGTGGGGCAATAACGGCAAGTGGAGTTACTTCTTCACCGCCAATTACATGGAAAACAACGTCGGTATCGAAAATCCGACGTCGAGCCGCAATCCCATTCACGACCGCACGAATCAGGTGAAAGTGTTCGGCGATATCAGCTACCTGATCGACAACGACACGCGCGTGAGCTTTCTGTTCGGCGTAACGAATAACCGCTTCCAGATTCCGAACAATCCCGATCAAACGCCTCAGTTTGGCTACCTCGATATCACCGATTTCAAGTCCGCCGACTTGAACGAACGCCAGGACGAGCAGACGCGCTTCGGCACATTGGCCTTGCAAGGTAAGTTCGGCAATACCGCGTATCAGGTGTCGGTGGGGCAGCGTTACAGCGGGTTGCAGTATTACCCCGACGATGTCGGCGATCTGATGTTTAACGGCGTGGCGGGGCAGATCAACCAAGTCGATCGCGCTTCGACATTGCAGGCGGATTTCTCGATGCCGTGGGGCGAGTCGCACACGTTGCGCTACGGCGGCTACTACGAATTCGATCGCGCCGCGACCAACACCAATTCGCTCGTGTTTCCCACCAGTCCCGATGGCAGTCAGGCGAGCACGGTGCCGTTCAATATCTTCACCGGCGATCGCATTCTCGCGAAAACGGCCGCCGCGTATATCCAGGACGAGTGGGATATCAACGACAGCTGGACGCTCAACTACGGCCTGCGCGGCGATCGTTACACGGCGTTCCGCGAAGAAAGTCAGCTGAGTCCGCGCGTCGGCGTGGTATGGCAAGCGACCGACGGCACCACCTTGCACGCCGGTTATTCGCGCTACTTCACGCCGCCGCAAACCGAGCTGATTTCCAGTCAGAACATCGACGCGTTCGCCGGCACCACCAATGCGGTGAAGAACTACGGCAACAACACGCCGCTGACCGAACGTTCCAATTACTTCGATCTGGGCGTGTCGCAAAACCTCGGATCGGATTGGACGCTGGGGCTGGATACGTACTACCGCAAGGTCGATCGCCTGCAGGACGAAGGCCAGTTCGGTACGGCGCTGGTGTATTCCACGTTCAACTACAAAGACGGCCGGGTGCGCGGTGCGGAATTCAGCCTGACGTACAACCATGGCCCGGTGTCCGCGTATTTCAACGCGGCGTACAGCCGCGCGATGGGCAAGGATGTAATCACCGGTCAGTACAACTTCGCGCCGGATGAATTGGCATATATCGCCGACAACTTTATCCACCTCGATCACGACCAGAAACTGACGTCATCCGGTGGCGTGAGTTATGCGTTCAACGACAACACTAAGGTCGGCGCCGATTATCTGTTCGGCAGCGGCTTGCGCGAAGAAGGTCTAACGCCGAACGGGCTGTCGCTGCCGTACTACTTCCAGCTCAATCTCAACGTATCGCACGACTTCCAATTCGACGGCTTCGGCAAGTTGCATACGCAGTTGGCGGTGATCAACGCATTGGATCGTACGTACGAGCTGCGCAGCGGCACGGGTGTGGGCGTGGGCGCGCCGCAGTTCGGCCCGCGGCGCGGGTTGTATCTGACGCTGGAAAAACCTTTCAGTTTCTGACTGGACGGCGATAACCCCTCTTCGCAGCGAAAAGGGGTTCGATCAATGCGCCGTCGTTTCGGGTTGTGCGCCGTCGTGGCGTAACGCCAAGCCTTTTAGAATGTTCAACGCTTGCGACAACGTGTAATCGCTCGTTGCAAGCTTGGCGTTTTCCGCGCTGCCGTCGTTGTTGATGCCGTCGCCGTTCGCGGCGACTTCGTTAGCCAGATGGTGCGGCAAGTCGGCTTCGGAGCTGATCGGATTTTGCGAGTCGTCCACCTTGGCGACGGTAAGGTCGGCCAAAGGAATGTCGGGCTTGATACCTTCGGCCTGAATCGACGTGCCGTTAGGCGTGTAATAGCGCGCCGTGGTGAGCTTGACCGCGTGATCGGAATCCAGCGGCAACACCGTCTGCACGACGCCTTTGCCGAACGTGCGACGACCGACGATCAGCGCGCGACGATTGTCCTTGAGCGCGCCGGACACGATTTCCGCGGCGGATGCCGTGCCGTTATCGGTCAGCACCACCATCGATGCGCCGTTGAGCAGATCGCCGGCATGCGCGCTGAACGTGAGGTTGGAATCGGGCAGGCGGCCGCGCGTGGTGACGATGGCGCCCGAATCGAGGAAGTCGTCGCTCACCGACACCGCCGCAGTGAGCAGCCCGCCTGGATTGGAGCGCAGATCGAGGATCGCGCCTTTCTGCGGGCCGCTCTTCTGCAGCAGCGCGCCGAGTTTCTTCTCCAGATCGCCTGCGGTGTCATCCTGGAATTGGCTGATGCGGATATAGACGTAACCGGGTTCGAGTTCGCGCACTTTCACGCTGGTCATCGAGATGCGCTCGCGCGTCATCGTCAAATTGATGGGCTGATCGGCTTTCTCGTGCAGGATGCCGAGCGTGATCTTGCTGCCGGGATCGCCACGCAGCGCATCGAACATGCTGTCGATGTTGTCGGGCGTGATCACCTTCCCGTTCACGGCGGTGATGATGTCGCCGGGCTTGATGCCGGCGCGCGATGCGGGCGTGTCGTCGATCGGCGAGACGATCTTCAGCATGCCGTTGTCTTCCATCACCTCGATACCGAGGCCGCCGTACTGACCGGTGGTGTCTTCGTTGAGTTCTTGCAGGCCTTCTTTATCGAGATACGCGCTGTGCGGATCGAGGCCGGCGAGCATGCCTTTGATCGCATCGTTCATCAGCGTTTTGCTGTCGACTTTTTCGACGTAAGCCTGGCGAATGATTTGGTACACGTGCGCGAAGTTGCGCACGTCGTCCATGCTGACCTGGTCCGCCGGCGCCGCGCTGCTGGATGCCTTCGCCGGCGCGGCATCCTTATCGGCTGCTGCCGCGTCGGGTGCCGCCTGCGCGTGCAACATCGGCGCCGCCAACAGCAGGGCGAGCAGGCAAGGACGGGGGAAACGCATGGGGCAGGCTCCGCAAAGATGATGAGGCGATGGTTCCTAGACCGCTCGGAATCATCAGAATTCAGCCATCAGAATACGCCGATCTTGATGAGTTAGACGTTTCAGGTTGGCGTGATTTCTGTCGAAACCATGTCGATATCAGCGCTTCTGGCTGAGCCAGGAACGTGGATCGACCGGTCTGCCGTCGTGGCGCAGCTCGAAATACACCCCGGTGCTGTCGCTGGTGCTCAGCATGGCCGTTCCCAGCACCTCGCCGGCGGTTACGTCGTCGCCGACGCCGTGCGTCAGGGTTTCGTTGTTGCCGTACATGCTTAGCCAGCCGTTGCCGTGGCTGAGGATGATCAGCTGGCCGTAGCCGCGCATAAAGTGAGCGTAGACCACCCGACCTGGCGCCACGGCGCGCACGTCCGCGCCCTGGGGCGAGGTAATCAGCACGCCGTTGCCGAACGTGTGGACAGCACCCGGCGCGGGCCAGGGAAGGTTGCCGCGGATATTGGCCAGCGTCTTACCCGGCCCGCCGAGAGGCACCGTCGGATTGGCGCGGGCTTTCCTGGCGGCTTCACGCGCGGCATCGTCAATGGCTTTTTGCAGTTTCACTAGCAACTCGTCCAGCGACTGCGCGTTCTGCTTCATGGCGCCCAGCTTCTGCGCCTCGTTCTTGTATTGCGCGTCGATCTGGTTGGCGAGCTGCTGCTGCGATTTGCGTTGCTGTTGCAGGTCCGCGACCTGTTGCTGGCGCTGCGCGCGGGTGGCTTGCAGCGCTTGTTGCTCGGCGGTGATCTGGTTTTCCAGGTCCTGCAGATTGGTCAGCTCCGTCATCAGCTGCTGCACTTTCTGCACGCGGTCTTGCTGGAAGTATTTGGAATAAGCCAGCGAGCGGGCGATACGCGCGATGTCTTCGTCACCCAGCAGCAACCGCAAGTCCGAGCCCTTGCCGAGCGCATACGTGGCGCGCAGGAGATCGGCGATCGCGGCGCGCTGGCTGGTCAGGCTTTGATTGAGTGCCGTTCGTTGCGTTTGCAACTGATCGAGCTGCTGTTGCTTGGCGGCGATCTGCGCATCGGTGTCGCGCACCGTCTTGGCCGCGGCGGATACGGCGTCGGATTGTTTCGCCAGCGTGGCGTTGGCGCTGTCCCGGCGTGCGGCGGTGTCTGCCTGTTCCTTGGTCAGCGCCTGCATCTTGGCGCGCAGGTCGGCGAGCTGCTGCTTCGCTTGGGCCTGCTGGCTTTCGGCCTTGGCGTCTTGCGCGGCTCGAACAGGTACGAAGCCGGTGAATAGGGTCATTGCAAAGGCAATGAGGACAAAAACGAGTGGGCGGAAGGCGCGGTTGAGTGTCGGCATGCGGCGAATTATGTCCGAGCTGGACTCATCCGGGGAGATGGCGCAAATGGCTTGTTTATGCGCTCCCACGGAGATTCGAGTTCGACTGGTCTGTTAGCGCGTGCTGGTACGCCTAACATTCGTTTTTCATTTGGACGTCTAGGCGGCTTTGACGCGACGCACAAGTTGTGCGTAAAGTCGGGCTGTAGCCTCTCTCGTAGCTGCCTGCCGATCCTTCGACGGCAGGCTGTCTGCGCCTCAGAGAATCCGGAGTAAAGCTAAGGAGGAAGATGGTCATGTCGGTGGCACCGCGTATGTACGACGCCAGTTTTGAGCACGATAGCTGCGGCTTTGGTCTGGTTGCCCAGATCGACGGCCGCGCCAGCAAATGGGTCGTCGATACCGCGTTCACGGCACTGGCCAAACTTTCCCATCGCGGCGGCGTGAATGCCGATGGCGTCACCGGCGACGGCTGCGGCGTGCTTATCCATCATCCGCAGTCGTGGTTGCGCGCGATGGCGGTGGAAGCCGGCATCGCGCTCAGTGAACGCTTCGCGGCCGGTTTGGTGTTTCTCGACAGGGCTGACAGCGACGCCGCCAAAGTGCTGCATCGCTGCGTGGCCGACGAGCGTCTGCGCGTGGCGGGCTGGCGCGACGTGGCGGTGAACGAGGACGCCTGCGGCCCGCTCTCTGCGGCCGCCAAGCCGGTGGTGCGGCAGATTTTCATCAACGCCGCCGACGACATGGACGATGCGAGCTTCGAGCGCGCGTTGTTCCGTGCGCGTCGCCGCGCCGAAGTGGCGGCGACCGACGATGCGCAGTTCTATGTGGTGTCGTTGTCGGCGCAAGTCATCGGCTACAAAGCGATGGCGGCGCCTGGCCACCTGCGCGACGTGTTCCCCGATCTGCGCCATGCTGCGTTGGTTTCCGACGCGGTGGTGTTCCATCAGCGCTTCTCCACCAACACCACGCCGCAGTGGCGTTTGGCGCAACCGTTCCGCTTGCTGGCGCACAACGGCGAGATCAATACGATCCGCGCCAACAGGCGATGGATGCAGACGCGCGCCCATATCTGGCGTTCGCCGCTGGTCGAGTTGGGCGACATCGGCCCGCTGGTGCGTCAGAACGGCTCTGACTCGGAAAGCCTCGATAACGCGCTCGAGCTGCTGCTCGCTGGCGGATTGGACATGCTCGCGGCAATGCGCGTGCTGGTGCCGCCGGCCTTCGCGGCGCGCGAAGGCATCGACGAAGATCTCGCGGCGTTCTACGAGTACTACGCCTTGCACAGCGAACCGTGGGACGGTCCGGCCGGCTTGGTGATGTGCGACGGTCGTTATGCGGTGTGTACGCTCGATCGCAACGGTTTGCGTCCGGCGCGTTGGGCGTTGTCCGACGACAATCATTTGATTGTCGCGTCCGAAGCCGGTTTGTGGGATGTGGCGAGCGCACGCGTAATCGCGAAGGGACGCCTCGCGCCAGGCGAAATGATCGCCGTGGATTTCAAAGCGCATCGTTTGCTACGCGATACCGATATCGACGAGATCAACCGCAAGCGCGCGCCGTATCGCGACTGGTTGCGCGCTGGCGTGAGCTATCTGGAATCGGATCTGATCGATCCGTCGCTGGCGGCCGAGCCATTGGCGGCAGATCAATTGCGCTGCTATCAAAAACTCTACGGCTTGTCGCGCGAAGAACGCGAAACGGTGCTGAAAGTGATTGCGGAACTGGAAGCGGAAGCGACCGGCTCGATGGGCGACGACACGCCGATCGCCGCGATGTCGCGCCAGGTGCGTCCCGTGTTCGACCGTTTCCGCCAGGCGTTTGCGCAGGTCACCAATCCGCCGATCGATCCGTTGCGCGAAAAGCTGGTGATGTCGCTGGTGACGCAGATCGGTCCGGAAGGCAACGTGTTCGATCTGAAGCCGGAGAACGCGAAGCAGATCCTGATCAACTCGCCGGTGCTTTCGCAACGCAAATTGCGTCAGCTGTTGGCGATGCCGCAATACGCGAACGCGCCGCGCTTCGACTTGATGTACGAGCCGGAAGAAGGCTTGGAAGCCGCGTTGCGTCGCTTATGCAGGGAAGTGGCGCAAGTCGTGCGCGACGGTTGCGCGATGGTGTTTCTGAGCGACCGTTATCCGCAGAAAGATTTGCTGCCGATTCATTCCTTGCTGGCGACCGGCGCCGTGCATGCGCATCTGATCGAGGAAGGATTGCGCTGCCAGTGCAACATCCTGGTCGAAACCGCCACGCCGCGCGATCCGCATCAGTTCGCTTGCTTGATCGGCTTCGGCGCGACGGCGATCTATCCGTGGCTCGCGTATCAGAGCCTGTTCGAACTGGGACGCGAAGGCCATATCGAGGGCGATCGCGCGGAAATCGGGCGCAGTTATCGTCGCGGCATTCGTAAAGGCTTGTTGAAGATTTTGTCGAAGATGGGCATCTCCACCGTGGCGGGTTATCGCGGTGCGCAGCTGTTCGAAATTGTCGGTTTGTCGCCGGATGTCGTGGAACTGTGTTTCCCGGGTACGCCGTCGCGCGTCGGCGGCGCAGGCTTCGCCGAGTTGGAACACGAGCAGCGCCTGCTCGCCGCTGAAGCGTGGAACGAAGCATTGCCGCTGCGTGCCGGCGGTCTCTATAAATACGTGCACGGCGGCGAGTACCACATGTACAACCCCGACGTGATCGCCACGTTGCAGAAGGCGGTGCGCACGGGCAACCCCGCAGACTATCGCGCGTACGCCGATTTTGTGGATCATCGTCCGCCGTCGGCATTGCGTGATCTGTTGGGTTTCAAATCCACCGACGCATCGATTCCGCTGGAAGAAGTCGAATCCGTCGACGCGGTCCTGAAGCGCTTCGATTCGGCCGGTATGTCGTTGGGTGCGTTGTCGCCCGAAGCGCACGAAGCGTTGGCGATCGCGATGAACCGTCTCGGCGCGCGCAGCAATTCCGGCGAAGGCGGTGAAGATCCCGCGCGTTACGGCACCGAGCGTGCGTCGAAGATCAAGCAGGTGGCGTCCGGTCGTTTCGGCGTTACGCCGGCGTATCTCGTCAATGCGGAAGTGCTGCAGATCAAGATCGCGCAAGGCGCCAAGCCGGGCGAGGGCGGTCAGCTGCCGGGCCATAAAGTGGACGCCACGATTGCGCGTCTGCGTTACGCCAAGCCGGGCATCGGCCTGATTTCGCCGCCGCCGCATCACGACATCTATTCCATCGAAGACCTGGCCGAACTGATTCACGATTTGAAAGAAGTGAATCCCGAAGCGCTGGTGTCGGTGAAATTGGTATCGCACGCGGGTGTCGGCACGGTGGCCGCCGGCGTGGTGAAGGCGGGCGCGGATCTGATCACGGTCAGTGGACACGACGGTGGCACCGGCGCAAGTCCGCTGACGTCGATCAAATACGCAGGCACGCCGTGGGAGCTGGGCCTAGCGGAAACGCAACAGACTTTGCGTCGCAACGATTTGCGTGGCCGCGTGCGTCTGCAGGCCGACGGTGGTTTGAAGACGGGCCTGGATGTGGTGAAAGCCGCTGCGCTGGGCGCGGAGAGTTTTGGTTTCGGCACCGGCCCGATGGTGGCGCTGGGCTGCAAATATCTGCGCATCTGTCACTTGAACAATTGCGCCACCGGCGTGGCTACGCAGCATCCCGTGTTGCGCAAAGATCACTTCGTTGGCTTGCCCGAAATGGTGATGAACTACTTCACCTTTGTCGCGCAGGACGTGCGCGCGCATTTGGCGCGACTCGGCGTGCGCACGTTGGGTGAATTGGTGGGGCGCACGGATCTGTTGGAACAGATCGACGGCGTGACGCCCGTGCAGCACAAACTCGATCTCGCACCGCTGATCGACGGTACGGGATTGAGCGCGCGCAGCGATTTCGCATGCACGCTCGCACGCAATCCGATGCGCGATGACGCCGAACTGGCGTCACGAATCGCGGCCGACACGGCGGCGGCGGTAGCGAGCAAGGGAGGCGGCGCGTTCGCCTATCGCATCGAAAATACCGATCGCGCCATCGGCGCGCGCTTGTCCGGCGATGTCGCGCGTCGGCATGGCGATCACGGCATGGATGCGCATCCAATCGAATTGAAGCTGGAAGGCGCGGCGGGACAAAGTCTCGGCGCTTGGAACGCGGGCGGCGTGCATATCGAGCTGATCGGCGAAGCCAACGATGGCGTCGGCAAAGGCATGGCCGGCGGTCGCATTGTGGTTCGTCCGCCTGCGGATGCGCCGTATGCGAGTCAAGATGCGGCGATCATCGGCAACACGTGTTTGTACGGCGCGACCGATGGCGAGCTGTATGCCGCAGGTCGCGCGGGCGAACGCTTCGCCGTGCGCAATTCCGGCGCGCTTGCGGTCGTCGAAGGTGCAGGCGATCACTGCTGCGAATACATGACGGGCGGCGTCGTCGCTGTGCTCGGCAAGGTTGGTCTCAACTTCGGTGCGGGTATGACCGGCGGCTTTGCTTACGTGCTCGATATCGAGCGCGATTTCGTCGACTGCTACAACCACGAGCTGGTCGACATTCTGCGTATCTCGCCGGAGGGGATGGAAAACTACATGCAGCATCTGCGGAGATTGGTCACCCGCCACGTCGAATTGACCGGCAGCGAATGGGGTCGGCAGATTCTGCGCGACTTCCGCGGCCTGCAATACAAATTTTGGCTGGTGAAACCGAAAGCCGCGAGCCTCGCCGTGCTGGCCGAAGAACTGCGGAGGGCGGCATGAGCGCAAAACTTTTCCAATTCCTGGATGTGCCGCGACAGCCGCCGCGCACGGTTCCCGTTGCGGTGCGCGTGTTGGGTTACGGTGAAATCGGCGGTGACTTCGCCATGCCGCAAGCGTCCACGCAGGCGGAACGTTGCATCGATTGCGGCAATCCGTATTGCGAGCACGCGTGTCCGGTGCACAACTACATTCCCAACTGGCTGAAGCTGGTTCAGCAAGGTCGCATTCTGGAAGCGGCGACCTTGATGCACGAAACCAATCCGCTACCTGAAATTTGCGGACGCGTGTGCCCGCAGGATCGACTGTGCGAAGGCGCTTGCACGCTGGAGCAGACGGCCTTCGGTTCGGTGACGATCGGCAGCATCGAGCGCTGGGTGACCGACGAAGCATTCCGCCAAGGTTGGCGTCCGGACCTTTCCAATGTGCGCGAAACCGGTCATCGCGTCGCCGTGATCGGCGCGGGTCCTGCAGGCCTTGCCTGCGCGGATCGCTTGCGTCGCGAAGGCATCGCCGTCGATGTCTACGATCGCCATCGCGAAATCGGCGGTCTGCTGACGTTCGGCATTCCGCCCTTCAAGTTGGACAAGGGCGTGGTGCGCACGCGTCGCGATGTGCTCGAAGGGATGGGCGTGCGTTTCGTGCTCGGCAAAGACATCGGGCGCGATGTGGCATTCGAATCGTTGCTTGAGGAATACGACGCGGTATTCGTCGGTACCGGTGCGTATACGTTCGTCGACGGAAAACTGCCGGGACACGCGCTGCAAGGCGTGCACGATGCGTTGCCGTTCCTGATCGCCAATACCGAACGGCTGATGCGCGACGAGCCGGCTTCGATGTTCGATTTCCACGGCAAGCATGTCGTCGTCCTAGGTGGCGGCGACACTGGTATGGATTGCAATCGCACCGCGATTCGCCTCGGCGCCGCGTCGGTCACCTGCGTATACCGTCGCGATGAAGCGAGCATGCCCGGCTCCGCGCGCGAAGTGAATTACAGTCGTGAAGAGGGTGTTTCTTTCCTATTTCATCGTCAGCCAATGGCGATTCTCGATGACGGCAATGGCCAGGTGCGCGGTGTGCGTGTTGTGGAAACGCGTTTGGTCGATAGCGGAGATGGACGTCCAAAACCGCAGAACATTCCCGGCACCGAATCGGAGATCGCCGCTGACGTGGTGATTCAATCGTTCGGTTTTCTGCCCAGCCCACCGGAATGGTTGACTGCACATGGCGTGCAACTGGCGTCGTCCGGCAAAGTGATCACCGGTGCGCACGGCAGACTGCCGCATCAAACCAGTCATCCGAAAATTTTCGCCGGCGGCGACAACGTGCGTGGTGCGGACCTGGTTGTGCGCGCGGTGTACGACGGGCGCGAGGCGGCGAAAAGCATCGCCAACATGCTGGTGAGCGAGCCGGCGAAAACCACCGTGGCCGTGGGTTAAAACCTACCGCGTTACCCACTCAATCGTTGCGACCAAGCCTGTTTCCCATTTCGAGCGGAAACAGGCTTAGTTCTATGCGGCCCAATGGGGGGGGCATTCCGGACGGGTCCGTCGATCCGCATGGGGGGCTTTCCGGCCGGGTTTTTCGATCAGTCTCTGTGCGAAATGCCTGGAAACGGGTTAAGGCGGCGCTCACATTTGTCGTAAAATATTGCGATTTCGTCATGGAACGGTAACGCATGAACACGTGCTATTTCGATAAATCTCGTTCCAGACAGGCCTATTAGGCGGTTTAACTTCAAGCATCACCTTACGACGGGCATTCGTAATATTTTACGTGATGTTAAGGACTTGTCGGATGGTTCCGAGGTGTGGAAGACTTCGGCCTCGTGTCCCCACACGCCCAACTCCCCCTTTCCCGCAAAAACCCTTAGTTGGGCGAATTACAACTCGCTGTACCTTGGAGGGTATGAAAAATGACTCGGAATAAACTCGCGCTTGCTTTGGCGGGATTGCTGCTTGCCCCGATTGCCGGCACCGCTTTTGCCCAAAGCGCGCCTGCACAAGACCAGACTCAGGCTGCCCCGGCCTCGAGCAACACCAAGCAACTGCAAACCATCACCGTGACGGGCTCGGCTCTGCCGCGCGTCGACACCGAAACGCCGTCGCCGGTGACAGTGATCACCGCAGCTGACATTGCACGTACCGGCTTCACCAACGTCTCCGACGTGGTGCGCGCCGTTTCCGCCGACAACAGCGGCAGCATCCCGAATTCGTTCTACGCCGGTTTCGCGGCGGGTTCGTCGGGCGTTGCGTTGCGCGGCCTGACCGTGAACTCCACGCTGGTGCTGATCGACGGCAAGCGCGCCGCCAGCTACCCGCTGGTGGACGACGGCATCCGTTCGTTCGTCGACCTCAACACGATCCCGCTCGCCGCTGTCGAGCGCATCGAAGTCCTGAAGGACGGTGCGTCGTCGATCTACGGTTCGGACGCCATCGCGGGCGTGGTCAACATCATCCTCAAGCCCTCCTTCCAGGGCGTAGAAGGCACTGCCGAAATCGGCAACTCGCAGCATGGCGGCGGCTTCCACAAGCACGCCACGCTGGTGGCCGGTATGGGCGATCTGAATTCGGATCACTACAACACCTACCTGAGCGCCGAGTGGGAACAGGATCAGGCGATTCCGCTTAGCGATCGCAGCTATCCGTTCAACAGCTCCAACTACACCGGCATCGGTGGTAACGATCTGCGCTGGGGCAACCCGGCCAACAACCAGGGTTCGACCGTCGGCTCGGTGACGCCGGCTGGCACGGCTCCGGGCGGCGCCGCCACGGGTCCGACCCAACCGCTGGGCGCTTGCAGCAGCAACATGCAGCTGGTGACGAATGCGGCGGGCTCGTACTGCGCGCAGGACCAGCAGCACCAGTACGGTTTCGCTCAGCAGTATTCGAACCGCATCGGTTTGTACGGCCGCTTCACCTACAAGTTCAGCGACACGACGAAGGCTTACGCCTCGTTGAGCTACGACGAGAACAAGACCATCATCAATGGTACGCCGTCGCAGATTCAGTCGGGCGTGCCGAACAACACCAACACGATCCAGCTGCCGCCGGGTAACCCGTCCAATCCGTTCGGCAACCAGTACGCGTACATCAACTACGCGTTCGGCGATATTCCTTCGCAGTCGATCACCGACGACCACAACCTGCGTGCCGTGCTCGATCTGCAAGGCGCATGGGGCGAGTGGAACTACGAAGCGTCGGTCGTGGGCAACCATCAGTCGCTCGACTACACGAACCTGGGCTTGATCAGCTACCAGGGTCTGATCAACGCGATCAACAACGGCACGTACAACTTCGCCAATCCGTCGGCCAACAGCCAGGCTGTTCGCAATTCGGTGGCGCCGCCGTACAACGTGACCGATCACGCCGATATGGACGTGTTCGATTTCACCGTTAACCGCGAATTGTTCGATCTTCCCGGTGGTGCGTCGGGCTTCGCCGGTGGCGTGCAGTTCCGTCACGAAGGCCAGCTGCAGCAGCCGCTCAATCCGGGCGGCATCTACCAGGGTCTGGGCGCAACTTTCATTACCGGTTCGCGTAACGTCAGCGGTATCTACGGCGAATTCGATGCTCCGATTCTCGAGAGCCTCGAAGCCGACGTTTCCGGCCGTTTCGACCATTACCCGAGCGTTGGCAACAACTTCTCGCCGAAGGTCGGCCTGAAGTGGAAGCCCACCGATTGGCTCGCTGTTCGCGGCACCTACTCGAAGGGTTTCCGCGCTCCGCAGTTCGGTGAGAGCTCCGGCAGCTACAGCGCAGGCTTCACCAACAACTCCGTTGCGGGTCTGGGCGCTCCGGCTTCCTTCCTCGCCGCGCACGGCGGCGACGCTTACGTCAGCAATCCGTACGCGATCGAGCTGGGCAGCACGGGTAACCCCAACCTCAAGCCGGAGAAGTCGCAGAGCTTCACCTTCGGTGTGGTGGTGCAGCCGACGAGCTGGTTGAACGCTTCGTTGGACTACTACAACATCCGCAAGAGCAACGTGATCGTTCCGGCGAACCCCGGTCCGGCGTTGGCTAACTACTTTGCGAACGGCACGGTGCTGCCGGGCTACACGATGGTGTTCGATACCGCCGATCCGACGCATCCCGGTGCGCCGCTTCGCCCGATCTTCGTCGGCGCCGATTACGTCAACGGCGATTGGCTGAAGACCACCGGTCTGGATCTGGACCTGCAAGCGCACTTCGCGTTCAGCAACGGCATCAAGTACATCAGCGAACTGCAGGGCACGCAGATCTTCCAGTGGAAGGAAGACGTGGGCGGTCAGGTTCAGAGCTACGTCGGTACGCAGGGTCCGTATGGCCTGTCGTCGGGCGCTGGCACGCCGCGTACTCGCGGCAACTGGGCGAACACCGTCGAATACGGTCCGTTCAGCGTGACGGCGACGGTCTACTTCACCAGCCACTTGTATGAAGCGGCCGAAGATCAGACCAACAACCCGTTCTGCGCCGATGCGCTGGCAGCCGATGGTGGTCCGTTGGCCAACAACTGCACCATGGGCTCGTTCACCTACGGCAACCTCGTGGGCAGCTACAAGTTGAACGACAAGATCACGTTTACCGCTTCGGTGGACAACGTGACGGACAAGAAGCCGCCGATCGATCCGTTGAACTACGCAGCTAACTTGTACAACCCGACCTACAGCTTCCCCGGCATCGTCGGGCGCTTCTGGAACGTCGGCGTGAAGGTCAAGCTCTAATCGCTGCAATCCCGATGCATCGTGCAAACGATCGCACGATGCATCGCAGTCGCAGAGTTGCTACATCCCATAACGGCGCGTCGTTTTCGGCGCGCCGTTATTTTTGCGAGTATGAAAAGTTAGACGGCCGTACAAACACATTTTTTCACTTCAACGTTCAGTGAATTCGTAAATTCATGTGCTGATATTCAGTTTTTCTGTAATCGTTTTAGATGGCTATACGACGCCAACGGCGCGCACGCACTTCATGCGCAACTGCGTTTTCTTCACGCGAAAACGCAATAAATTGCCAATGTTAAAGACTTGTCCATAGCGTTCCGGTGTGTTAGACCGCGCTAGGGTTCAGGAGGGATACCCTTTTTCACTTTGTATCCAGCGGATCGATTGGAAAACTCACAAGCGGTAAACCTTTTCGGTTTTATCCATTGGAGGGGTTCCAAAATGAAACGTAACAAACTTGCTCTCACGCTTGCAGGTTTACTGCTAGCGCCCGTCCCCGGAGCGGTTTTTGCACAAAGCACTGCCCCGCAAGATCAGCAAACAACACAAACACAGCAACCCGCCGCGCAAACGCAGCAGACTACTGCGCCGTCCCCACAAGCGTCGCAAGGCAATGCCAAGCAATTGCAGACCATCACCGTCACGGGTTCTGCTTTGCCGCGCGTCGATACCGAAACACCATCGCCCGTTACGGTCATCACCGCGCAAGACATTGCGCGTTCGGGCTTCACTAACGTTTCCGACGTCGTGCGCGCCGTGTCCGCGGATAACAGCGGTACGATTCCGCCATCGTTCTACGCAGGTTTTGCAACCGGTTCATCCGGTGTCGCACTGCGCGGCTTGACGGTGAACTCCACGTTGGTGCTTGTCGACGGCAAGCGCGCGGCCAGTTATCCGCTGGTCGATGACGGTATTCGTTCGTTCGTCGACCTGCAGTCGCTTCCACTGGTTGCCGTCGAACGCATCGAAGTGCTGAAGGACGGTGCGTCGTCGATCTACGGTTCTGACGCGATCGCCGGCGTGGTCAACATCATTCTCAAGCCCGGTTATCAGGGTGTCGAAGCCACTGCCGAAGTCGGCAACTCGCAACGCGGAGGCGGCTTCCACAAGCACGCTACGCTGTTGGCCGGTATGGGCGATCTGAACGCGGATCACTACAACGCTTACATGGGCGCCGAATGGAATCAGGACCAGTCGATCCCGTTGAGCAAGCGCAGCTATCCGTTCAACAGTTCGAACTTCACCGGCATTGGCGGTCCGGATCTTCGCAACGGCAATCCGTTGAACACCAATGGTTCCACGATCGGCACGGTAGCGCCGGCTGGAACGACGGCGGGCGGCGCGGCCACCGGCCCCTTCCAGCCGCTAGGTCCGTGCACAGGCGGTACGCAACTCGAAACTGTTCCGGGCACGGGTCCGAACACGGGCACTTACTGCGCACAGGATCAGGCTTATCAATACGGTCACGCCCAGCAGTACACGAACCGCGATGGCATCTATGGGCGTTTCACCTATAAGTTCAACGACACGACCAAAGCTTATGCCGATGTGAGCTACTACCAGAGCGTGCTCCATGCAGTGGGTACGCCATTTCAGATTCAGTCCGGCGTGCCGCACAACACCGACGCCATCGAGCTGCCGCCGGGGAACCCATCCAACCCGTTCCCGGGCCAGTACGCGCTGATCAATTATGCATTCGGCGATCTTCCAGCCCTGACCAACACCGACACGCACAATGTGCGCGGCATGATCGACCTGCAAGGTACCTTCGGTGATTGGAACTACGAGGCATCGGTGGTCGGCAATCACGCGTGGATGGGTTACACCAACACGGGTTTGATCAGCTACCAAGGTCTGCTCAACGCACTCGCCAACGGCACGTACAACTTCGCCAATCCGTCGTCGAATACGCAGGCCGAACGCAACGCGATCGCGCCGCCGGATATCGCGCAGAATCACGCGGACATGGACGTGTTCGATTTCAACGTCAATCGCGAATTGTTCGATTTGCCTGGTGGCGCCACCGGTCTCGCCGCCGGCGTGCAGTTCCGTCATGAAGCGCAGTTGCAGGAGCAGCTCAATCCGGGCGGTATCTATCAGTCGTTGGGTAATACATTCATTACCGGCTCGCGCAACGTCAGCGGTATCTACGCCGAATTCGACGCACCGCTGTTAGAGAGCCTGGAGGCCGACGTTTCGGGACGCTTCGACCACTATCCGCACATCGGCAACAACTTCTCGCCGAAGATTGGTTTGAAGTGGAAGCCGGCAGAATGGCTGGCCGTGCGCGGTACATATTCGAAGGGATTCCGCGCTCCGCAATTCGGCGAAGGTCCGGGCAGCTTCAGCGCGGGTTTCGTCAACAGCTCAGTGCAAAGCCAGGGCGCACCAGCGTCATTCCTGGCGGCGCACGGTAATTCCAATTATGTGACGGTTCCGTACGCGCTTGAAGAGGGTAATTCGGGTAATCCCAACTTGAAGCCGGAGAAATCGCAGAGCTTCACCTTCGGTGTCGTGGTGCAACCGGTCAGTTGGTTGAACGCGTCTATCGACTACTACAACATTCGCAAGAGCAACGTTATCGTTCCGGCGGACCCAGGCATCGCGTTATTGAACTACTACAACACGGGCACCGTGTTGCCGGGCTACACCATCCAGTTCGATACGCCCGATCCGCAGCATCCCACTGCGCCTTTGCGGCCTGTATTCGTGGGCGCGGATTACGTCAACGGCGATTGGTTGAAGACCACCGGCGTTGATCTGGATCTGCAGGCGCACTTCGACTTCAGCAATGGCATCAAGTACATCAGCGAACTGCAGGGCACGCAGATCTTTCAGTGGAAGGAAGATATCGCGGGGAACATCGAGAGCTACGTCGGCACGCAAGGCCCGTACAACCTGTCCTCCGGCGCGGGTACGCCACGCACGCGCGGCAGTTGGGCGAACACGGTCGAATACGGCCCGCTCAGCCTAACGGCGACGATCTACTACACCAGTCATCAGTACGAATCGGCGCAAGACGTCACCGGCACCACCGCATGCTTCGACACCTTGGGCGCGAACGGCGGACCACTGGCGTCGAACTGCACGCTGGCGTCGTTCACTTACGGCAATCTGGTGGGTTCGTACAAGATCAACGACCACATCACGGTCACCGCCTCGGTGGACAACGTGACCAATCGCAAGCCGCCGATCGATCCGCTGAACTACGCAGCAAACTTGTACAACCCGACCTATGACTTCGCCGGTATTGTCGGGCGGTTCTGGAACGTGGGCGTCAAGGTGAAGTTCTAAGCCCACGAGTTAGCAAGCTTTCCACGGAAAGCCGAGGCGCGCCGGACAACCGGCGCGCCTTTTTCTTTGAACGCGGCGCCCAGGCAAGGCTGGCTTGTGCGTCCGCTGTCGTCGACAATGCGGGATATGGTCACTTTTCTCGTGCATCCGACGACCGCATGCTGAGCCGCCTTTGGTTCGGCTTCTTTATGGCCGCCACCTTGGCGGCGCTGCTTCGCTGGCTCGTCGGCGGCGACGAAACTGTGTTTGCCGCCATCGTTGGTTCGCTGTTCGAGATGGCCGATCTATCGGTCAAGGTGATGTTGCTGTTGTTCGGCACGTTGACCTTGTGGCTGGGCTTTCTCGGTATCGCCGAGAAAGCAGGTCTGGTGGATCAGTTGGCGCGTTGGTTGGGGCCGTTGTTCGCGCGGCTGATGCCGGACGTTCCGCGGGGACATCCGGCGATCGGATTGATCACGCTTAACTTCGCCGCCAATGCGCTCGGACTGGATAACGCCGCCACACCGATCGGCTTGCGCGCGATGCGCGAACTGCAAACGCTCAATCCGTCCGAAACTACGGCCAGCAATGCGCAGATTCTATTTCTTGTGCTCAACGCATCGTCGCTGACATTGTTGCCGGTGACAGTATTTATGTATCGCGCGCAGGCTGGTGCGCACGATCCGACCTTGGTTTTTCTGCCGATTCTGCTGGCGCACTTCGCGTCGAATCTCGTTGGCCTGTTGTCGGTCGCCTATATGCAGCGACTGCGGCTATGGGACCCGGTCGTGCTTGCATGGTTTTTGGGTGGTGGATTGCTGCTGGGCGGTTTTCTCGCCTTTCTTGCCTCACTGACGGCCGCCGCGCTTGCCTCGCTTTCGTCGCTACTTGGCAATCTTGCTTTGTTCGGCATCATCATCGTGTTCTTGTGCGCTGGCGCGTATAAGCGCGTGCCGTTATTCGAGAGTTTTATCGACGGCGCCAAGCAGGGTTTCGACGTATCGAAGGAAATCCTGCCGTACCTCGTCGCCATGTTGTGCATGGTGGGCGTGTTGCGCGCATCGGGGGCGCTGGATTTCGCGTTGGACGGCGTGCGCTGGCTTACGCAGCATGCAGGTCTGGATACGCGTTTCGTGGATGCATTGCCAACGGCGCTGGTCAAGCCGTTTTCGGGAAGCGCGGCACGCGCCATGTTGATCGAAACCATGCATCATTCGGGCGTCGACAGCTTTCCGGCCCTGGTCGCGGCGACGATACAGGGCAGCACGGAGACTACGTTTTATGTCGTTGCCGTGTATTTTGGCGCGGTCGGCATTCGTCGCGTTCGGCACACGGTCGGGTGTGCATTGTTGGCCGATCTCACCGGCGTGCTGGCGTCGATTGGCGTGTGTTACTGGTTTTTTGGTTAATTACAAAGAGGCATATCACATGCGCATGGGCCTTGCCGCCAACGCGTTTCATCACGACCAGGACAACGCGGCGTTATTTCATTGGCTACGGGCATGCGAGCACGGGATTCGCGAACTGAACTTGCATTTGCATGCGGTGGGGCGCACTTATGCGGCGATCGTCCGCGTCGGTTATCTCAAGGATTACGCGGGCTTGGTGCGCTATCCGTACGGCCATGAAGGCGGCTTGATGAAGTTGGTGGCGGAAGTAGTCGGCATGCCCGAGCCGAATCGCACCTTGGACGGCGCGATCTATCTGATCAATCCGGTCGACCCGTCGTCCACGTTTCCCGAGGCGGTGGCGTTGAAGCGCCAATGCGTGATTCATCAGAAGCCGTTTATTTCCACCGTGGCGTCGGCGCGCGACTGGGTCGAGATGGAGCGGATTCAAGCGGGATTCGCACCCGATCCCGGCGCTGACGATTTGTACGCGTTGGAAAAACAAACCATTGCGCTGATTGCGCACGATGCCATGAAACCGCAAATGATGGCGTACGCGTCCGATCACTTCGACGTACTCTCGCGTTTCGCGCGGCGCGTCGGCACCGGTACGACCGGTCAGCAATTGAACGAGCTGGCGTGGAGTCGCGGTTGGCCGCAAGACAAAGAATGGGTCGATCGCTTTAAGAGCGGACCGATGGGCGGCGATGCGCAGATTGCCGATCTGGTACTGGAGCGACGTTGCCATCGCGCGATCTTCTTCGAGGACCCGCATGTGGCGCGTCAGCATGAAGCCGATATTCAGTTGTTGGAACGCGCGGTGACCACCGTCACCGATGAGGCCGTTTGCATGACGTCGCCGCGTGTCGCCGCTCGTTGGGCCGATGCGGTGCGCCGTCGCGCGGCATAACGCAACAATAGGAGTGGAAGCCTTTCATGTGCCTGATCGCCTTTGCTTGGCAAATCCATCCGCGTTGGCGTCTGTTGCTCGCCGGCAATCGCGACGAATTTCACGCACGTCCCAGCGCGCCTCTGTCACGCTGGACCGATCTGCCGATCATCGGCGGACGCGATCTTGAAGCGGGCGGCACGTGGCTGGGCGTCACCGAGGCGGGACGATGCTGCGTGGTCACCAATGTGCGCGATCCGCGCGATCCGCAGCACGGCACATCGCGCGGATTGCTGGCGACGGATTATTTGATCGGGCCCGACGACGCCACACGCCATGCGCGTGCGCTGCTTCCCGCGGCGCCGAATTATCGACCCTTCAATCTGCTGACTTTCGATACCGAACACGGTTTCTATCTGGGTAATCGACCGTCGGCGCGCGCGCAGTTGATCGAGCCTGGCATACACGGGTTGTCCAACGCCGATTTCAATACGCCGTGGCCCAAGACGCACGCGTTGATGCAACGTTTGGATGCCTGGATGCAAGCGGGCCATGAAGTCGACTTTGCGCCGCTGTTCCAGGCATTGGCCGACGAACAGCAGGCGTCGGACGAGCTGTTGCCCGATACCGGCGTTGGCTTGGAGCGCGAGCGTTGGTTGTCGGCGGCGTTTATTCGTGGCGAACAATACGGCACGCGCGCCAGCACCATTGTGGCGATCGGTTACGACGGCCGAGGGCTTATCGTCGAACGCCGTTTTGGACCATCGGGCGTATTCGAAGGCGAAAGCGAACTCTCGATTCAGCCTTCAGGGAACCTGCCGTCCACGTAATACCAGCGGCCTTGCTCGCGCACGAAGCGACTGATTTCATGCATGCGCTGCGCTTTGCCTCCGCCGTAGCGCAAACGAGCAATGAACTCCACCACGGCGTGTTCGCCGTCTTCCTGGTGATGCTTCACATCCAGGCCCAGCCAGGTGGGTGCGGGTTGCTGTGCGGCAAGCTTGAGGCTGGCCGGCCGTGTGCTGGGGTGCCAGGTGGTCAGCAGATAATCCTCGCGCTTGAGCACATAGGCGCTGTAGCGCGAACGCATCAGCGCTTCGGCCGTTGCCGCGACGGCGCCCTCGTGCAGCGGGCCGCAACAACGCGCGTAACCGGCGTCGTTGCCGCAAGGGCAGGGAGTGAGGGTGTCGACAGCTTGCAAGGTTCGAATCCACCTGGCGCGATGCGCTCATCGTGACGCGCTGGTGCGCAAATGCAAGGGGTAATCATGCACGAAGCCATGCGCGGGCCGTCGGGACGGATCGCTTAAAGTCTCCATGTCGCGGGGAGAGCGGCACTCATTTATCGATCACATGGTGCTAACAGGCAAACGGCGCCGGACGACTATGTTCCTCGCCGTTTCCATAAGCGCAAGCGATTATTCGCTGGCATTGCAACATCATCGATCAATTCGAAGCCAATGCTAGCGGCCAGCGCATCGACAACGGCCGTATCGCGAATTCCCATGTGCGCGCCACGCATCTTCAACTCGCGATCGAATGCTGCGTTGCTGTCACTGGTGAAGCGACCGTCCACATTGAAAGGGCCGTAGATGGCAAGGCAAGCGCCGGCGACGGTCACCGATGGCAACGCGGCGAACATGCGCTCGACCTCCTGCCACGCCATGATATGCAGCGTATTGGCGCTGAAGATCGCGTCGTAGTGATCGTTGGGCCACGTATCCGTTACATCCAATTCCAACGGCGGCGGTGTGTTGGGCAACGCGGCTTCGTCGAGCCACTGTCGCAAGCCAGCGAGATTTTCTTCGCGATCCGAGCTTTGCCACTCAAGGTGCGGCATCGCGGCCGCAAAATGCACGCCGTGCTGGCCGGTTCCGCTGCCGATTTCCAGCACGTGCCGTCGATCGGCAAACCATGTGCGAAGCACCGCCAGAATCGGTTCGCGATTGCGCTCGCTCGCGGGCGAATAAGGCTTGCCAGTCATGGTGCCGCCGAATGTTCTAAATCGGACGTCCGCGCAATACCCGTGCTGGCAGCATCAGCACCGCGCCGAGAAAAGCAAACACGGCAGATACCGTGATGCCGACCAAACGTAGCGGCAGCAACAGCAGCCACACGATGGGATAGAGCACAAGCGCCAGCAGCGCCAGCGGCCAGCAGAAGATCAGCAACAGCAACCAGAGCAGAAAACCGACCATGGCATCACCCGAAAAGAGGGACCGCCATCACTGTAGCGCAAGGCGGTCCCTCCGACGAAGATGACTGGAGACACCCCTCAATGCATCGGATTCACGCCGATCAGCAGCGTATGTAGCCAGAACGCGAACAATGCCCAGATCGCCACGCCCGCCGCCACCGCAATGGCGGTGCCCTTCGCGGTACCCGGAGGATAAGTGGTGCCGTTGCGGCGATCCCGTTTCCGAGAGACTTGATACAGCACGATCGCCCATAGCAAAAACGGCGCAAACAGCACCACGTCGTGCAACATGCCGGTCGCGAGCAAGTGACCGAACGCCCAGGTTTTCACCGCCAACACCTGCGGATGACCTAGCTTGGCTTTGATGTGATTGTTCGGCACCTTCGCCGCCGCGAACAGGATCAACGCGACCAACATGAACAATCCGTTGAGATGCCGCAGCCACAAGGGCGGGATATAGAGCAGCACCGGCTGCTGGCGCGCCATGCCGAATCCCACGCAGATCAGCACGAAACCGATGATGGCGACGATAGAGTAAAACGCTTTCCAGCGATTCAGGCCGATGCGTTCAATCTGTCGCACGCGCCAATCGTCCGCCACGATGCGGACGGAATGTAAACCGAGAAAAACAATCAAACCGAGAATCAGCACAAACATGGGGAAACCTCATGATGGAGTTGGCCGGTTTGTCTTCAGCATACGCTGTTGTCGAGCCGATCTTAGCCGGACGGCGAGCCAAGGCTAATTTCCCAGCGATTGCACCCGCGCGACAAGTGCCAATGCGCCTGGGCCGAGCGTGACACGACCGGTCAATGGCGTGGGCAGCCATGCATCGCTTGGCTGCATGCGCCCATCGGAGGTATCGATCTGCCCTCGTGCGCAGTAAATCAGCGCTACCGCGTCATCCACCACCTGTCGACCTGCATCTTCCCAGGTTACCAATTCGCCACGAACCTTCGATCGGCGCAGCATGAGATTGAAATCGCGCGTCGGTCCGCCGTGCAGCGCGATCGTCACGGCGGCTTCGCCTGGAAACGCAAATGGCGCAAATGGCATCGTGAGCGCATGGGAACGACCATCGTCCAGCGTCATTGTGAAACCGGCTCCCTCCAGCAATGCGATATGACGATCGACACCGGCGAACGACGAAAACGGCGCAGCGCTATCTACCTCCGCCACGCTTACGCGCCAGATGAAGTCATCCATGCCTGCGCTGGAAGGATAGATGGCCAATTCGCGCGTGCGTCCCATGCCGTTTTTCCACGGTAGGGCGGGGCATTCGCGCAGGTGAATGATCGTCATGTACGTAGTCGCTCGGTGGAAGACGGCTATTTCTTACATTGTAGTAAACATAAGGCTGACTATCGTTTCTTTCATGTTCGTGACGACAATGCTGTCTCTGCTTGAGCGAATAGAGTCAGGCTAGAGTTTCTGCAGAGGCGACTTCCGCGCCGTCTTGCATGAAAGTGAAGGTTCCGTTTGTCGTCAGTCTTAGGCGTGCGTCATTCAATCGTGCCCTTCGAGAAAATCGGAATTGGATGCGCGGTTACCAAATTTAATAAAGGAATATGTATGAAAAACATAATCACAAAGCTGACGCGTGGCGGCCTCGCTCTGGGCTTCATCCTCACTGCTGGCCTGACTGTCACTCCGGCTGCGCACGCGACGGATACGCAGACGGGTGGCTCGAATGGCGCTACCACTGCGCCCGTTACCACGCTGTCATCCTGCAACTCATACATTCCGCTTATCAATTGTACGCCGATACAAAAGCTCTAAACCGCAACAATGCTGTGCGTTGGGGCATGCCTGAGATGTTTTGGAACGTTAGACATCCCCTGCCACATTCCCGATCGCCCGTGCGACGCCGTAGTTGCGAGACTTGAATGCTCGCTGTTTTGCTGTGAATTAAGCGGCTGAAGCGCCGTGCAAGTAATCAACAAGGAGAACGCTTATGAAGAAGACAATCACAAAAATGCTGTGCAGAAGCTTGGTAATGGGTTGCGTCATGGCAATGAGTTTGTTCGGTACGTCCGTCGCACAAGCAACGGGTTCTCAAGTTAACGATTCGAGCGATATCGGCATTTTAATGTACCCCTGCGTGGTTCAGAACGGGGTTGTCGTCTGCCCGCCGCCACTTAGCTAACGAGAGCTCTACTGCCCGGCTTTCAATGTTCCAAGCGCGCCTGTAGTGAATCAAATACATGATGTGCTCGATTCACGACAATGGTCGGGTAGCCTGGCTGGGCTGCTTTTTCGCTACAGCCTTGGCTAGCAATTAACTTAATCTAAGAAGAAGTTATATGCAGACAAAGAGCAAGTCAGTGTGGAGCGGTTTTGCGTTCGGCTGTGTTGTCGCTTTGAGCTTGTGCGGCTCTGTTTCGGCAGGAACGAGCGAGCCAGTAAGCAGTTCCGCGATAACCGTGCAGCAAGACCCTCTGCCAATGTGCCCCGTCGATCCTCCGTATCCCTGGTATTGCCCCATGTAATAGCGGCTATCGGACGAAATAAAACAAGTCCGTCATAGGTCGGACTTGTTTTATTGAACGTATAGCGCTTACGAGGTGCGCTCGATTACGCGCTGGAACGGCGGAAGTGCTTTTAGCATCTGGCCACCGTATTGCCGTGTAACGACTCGACGATCCAGTAACACGATGCGACCGCGATCCGTTTCGCTGCGAATCAAACGACCGCAATATTGAATCAATAAGCGCGTTGCTTCCGGAACGGCGACTTCCAGAAACGGATTGCGTCCGCGTGATTCCAGCCATTCGGCATAGGTGGCGCCGACCGGGTCCGTCGGTACGGCGAACGGAAGTTGGGTAATCACCACCGTTTCGCACAGCTTGCCTGGCAGGTCCAAGCCTTCACCGAACGAAGCGAGTCCGAACAAGGTGCTGCCTTTGCCACCTTCGATAGCTGCGACGTGCTCGGCAATCAACTGCGTTTTGCCGAGCGAGCCTTGTGCGCGAACTTTGCGCACCTTGTCGATAGGCAAGCACTGCAGCACGCGTTCCAATTTCGCGCGCGACGTAAACAGCACGAGATTGCCGGCGTCCCAATCCAAATTTTCGGCGAGCCAGTCAGTCACCTCGCGCGCGTGTTGTTCGCGCGCGTCCGGCAACGCAGAAAACGCTGGAACTTCAAGGCGCGCCTGCGCTCCCAAATCGAACGGCGAAGGCAGGCTAACGGTAACAGCTTCGTCCGGCAGACCCACCGCATCGGCGAAGCCGCGGAAATTGCCACCGACGCTCAACGTGGCCGATGTCATGATCGATGCGCTGGCATTGTCCCAAAGAATATTGCGCAAGAGCGCGCCGGCGGAAACGGCCGATGCGTGACAAACCAATTGCTGATCGTTCGATAGCGTGACCCAGCGCGCGAGCGGCGGCGCGTTTTCTGGATCGTCGTTGGACCACGCACGCCAGGTGCGTACTTGGCGATCGATGCGTTCGAGCGCCATGCCAAGTTCACGCGACAAGGCTTCTTGGGTGGGGCCGCCTTCGCTCATTTCGGTGACGGCGCGCCGCACCGTCGTCAGCCATCGTTGTACTTCGGATGCAGCGACGTCGAGCACGGTGGCGTGATGCACCCAGTTGTCCGGCAGCTGCCCTAGCGATCCGCGATACATCGGTTCGATCTCGGCCGGATCCGGCATCCACGACTGACGGATTTCCTTTTCCAGTTCTTCCATGCCGTCGCTCAACTCTTGCAGCTTCAAATCGCCGGCATCGAGCGTGAGCTTGCCAATGACTTCTTTATCGGTCAGCGAATAAGCAGCATGCACCTGACGCGCCAATCGGCTGATTTGCCGAACGGCCGTGCCGAGCGGCACCTCGGACGCGCCCCGGTCGATCGTTTTGCCGGGCATATGATGCGCTTCGTCGAACACGTAAAGCGTTTCGTCGGGCTTTGGCAGAATTACGCCGCCCCAGTTGTCGTCGTCGCCGGGCATGGTGAGGTCGGAGAGCACCAAGTCTTGATTGGCGACGACGATGTCCGCGTCCGCCACCGCGCGTCGCGCGGCAAAGAACGGGCATCCCATGAAGTGACCGCAGCGACGTCCCGTGCATCCGCCCGCGCTTGTCGTAATCATCGATCGCAGCATGTCGCCGGGCGTTTCGGGCGCGGCATCCATGTCGCCGTTCCACGTCTGGTGATCGAACGCGTCGGTGAGTTTGCGCAGCACCTGCTTGTCGCGCTCTGCAGGGGGCTTGCTCCACAGGGCGAGATCCGTATCGAGACCCAGGCCCATCTGACCGCTTTCGCCGAGGCTGTTGCCTGCCATGCGCAGATTGCGTGGGCACAGATAGCGGCCGCGTCCCTTGGCGAGCGCCACTTTCATTTCGCGCCCGTTGAGCTTCAGGTAAAGCGGAATATCGCGTTCGACCAACTGTTCTTGCAACGCCACGGTGGCAGTCGCGATCAGCAGTTTCTTTTTCATCGCGCGCGCGACTTCGACGCCGGCGACCAGATACGCCATCGACTTACCGGTACCGGTGGGTGCTTCGATCACCGCCGCGCCGCCGCTTTGCGACAGCGCTCTGGCGACTTCCGCGATCATGCGCGTCTGCGCCGCGCGCGAGCGGAAGCCGGGGAGACCGTCTCTCACGCGCGCATACGCATCGCGAATGCTTTCTTTCAGCGCATCAGTAAGCATGTGCTTCCTGATGCGCGATGCTCAACGCAACGGCTTCTGCGACGCGGATGCCATCGACGCCTGCGGAAAGAATGCCCCCAGCGTAGCCGGCGCCCTCGCCCGCAGGAAACAGGCCGCGCGTGTTGAGGCTCTGCAGATCGTCGTCGTTGCGGCGGATACGTACCGGCGAGGACGTACGCGTTTCGACACCGGTAAATATCGCGTCAGGTCTTGCGAAACCTTTTAGCTTGCGATCGAACGCGGGCATCGCTTCGCGAATCGCTTCAATCGCGTAGTCGGGCAGCGCCGTCGCCAAGTCCGTCAGGTGTACGCCGGGTTTATAAGAGGGCATTACGTCGCCCAATGCCGTCGACACGCGTCCGGCAAGAAAGTCGCCAACGAGCTGCCCGGGTGCTTCATACGTGCCGCCGCCAAGCTCGAACGCACGGCTTTCCAGCGCGCGCTGCAATGCGATACCGGCAAGCGGGCTGCCGCTGTTGTCGTACGGCGCGAAATCGCTTGGCTCGATACCGACGACGATGGCCGCGTTGGCATTGCGTTCATTGCGCGAGTATTGGCTCATGCCGTTCGTCACCACACGCCCGGGTTCGCTGGTAGCCGCAACCACGGTGCCGCCAGGGCACATGCAAAAACTGTAGACGGAGCGACCGTTGCGACAGTGATGCACGAGTTTGTAGTCGGCGGCGCCGAGTAGCGGATGGCCGGCCTGCGGACCGAAGCGCGCCTGATCGACGATCGACTGCGGATGCTCCACGCGGAAACCGATCGAAAACGGTTTGGCTTCCAGATAAACGCCGCGCTTGTGCAACATGGTAACGGTATCGCGCGCACTATGTCCCAACGCGAGCACCACATGATCGGTGCGAATCTGTTCGCCATTCGCCAAGCCGACACCGCGAACATGGCGCACGCTGTCCGCATCCTCTTCGACAAAAAGATCGTCGACGCGTTGCTGAAAGCGAATCTCGCCGCCGAGCGATTCGATAGTGTTGCGCATGTTCTCCACCATCGTCACCAGACGAAAGGTGCCGATATGCGGCTTGCTTACATAAATGATTTCTTCCGGCGCACCCGCTTTCACGAACTCCGTAAGCACCTTGCGACCGTAATGCTTGGGATCGGAAATCTGGCTATAGAGTTTGCCGTCGGAAAACGTGCCCGCGCCGCCTTCGCCGAATTGCACGTTTGACTCGGGATGCAGATTGCGCTTGCGCCACAAATCCCAGGTGTCCTTGGTGCGCTCGCGCACGGCTTTACCGCGCTCCAGAATGATGGGGCGAAGGCCCATCTGCGCCAGCAGCAGGCCCGCGAACAGGCCGCAGGGTCCCAAGCCGATGACGACGGGACGGTGTGAACGCTCTTCTTGAAGAGTTCGGCCATGGATGTCCGATTTTTGACTTTCGCTTTCCGCGACAGGGACGTCGCGTGAAAATGAAGCCACGAAGTGGTAGTCCGTATCGGGAGTCGGTCGAACGTGCGGATCGTCCGCAAAGCGCTGCAGCAACTTCGCCTCATCCGCGACATCGACATCCAGCGTATAAATCAGCTGGATGGCGCCTCGTTTGCGCGCGTCGTATCCACGCCGAAAAATCGTATACCCGCGAACCGCCGAAGCACCCATGTGCAACTTGGCGCGAATAGCCCCAGCCAGCGCCTCCTCGGCGTGGTCCAGGGGAAGTTTGATGTCAGTGAGTCGCAGCATGCTGAATCGTGCGGGATGGAGCGGCGCGCCATTGTCTCACGTCCCCCGCACGACTGCGGTTCCCCCGGAGGGGCCTTTTCGAAGCGTGAATCAGGCTTCGGCGGCAATCTTCCGCAAGGTCTGCTCGAACACTTCCGGCGGCTGGCCACCCTGAATCAGGTACTTGCCGTTCACGATCACCGACGGTACGGCGCGGATACCCTGCGATTGGAAAAACTGCTCCTGCTGCCGCACCTCGTCCGCATAGCGGTTGCTCGCCAAAATGTCGCGTGCCTCGGCGGCATCCAGACCGGCTTTGCCGGCAACGCGCGCGAGTACGTCGTGGGAGCTGACGTCTTCACCATGGGTGAAATACGCCTCCAGCAGGGCCGTCTTCAGCGCGAGCTGTTTGCCTTCCAACTCCGCCCAGTGCAGCAAACGATGCGCGTCGAAGGTGTTGTAGATGCGGTTGCGCTTGTCCATGTTGAAGGTGAAACCCAACGCGGCGCCACGCTCGCGTATCCCTTCCTGATTTTTGGCCATCTGCTCGGGCGTGCTGCCGTACTTATGCGCCAAGTGCTCGGCCACATTTTCGCCTTCCGGCGCCATCTGCGGATTCAGCTCGAAGGGTTGGAAATGCAGGTCGGCCGCGACGTCCCCATCCAGCTTGTGAAGCGCCTGCTGCAGCGACTTCAGGCCGACAGCGCACCACGGGCAGACGACGTCTGAGACGAAGTCGATTTTTAGCTGAGATGGCTTAGGCATGGCCGTTTCCCGGTACCAATTCGTGTTGGAGACACGACCCTCAATGGGGGTGATTTGAATCAAGTCAACTGCGAAATATCAGATGGAAAAAAGGGTCGGCATTGCCGACCCTTCGCTTTTACTTATGCATTTGCACTAAGAAATTACCAATCATAAGTGGCCGATAGACGCACATATCGTGGTTGTTGCTGATAGAGCGGCATGCCATAGGTGTTGGAGACGTTGCCCGGGCCAGCGCTAGTCTCGTACGTAGCATCGAGCACCGTTGCCTGGCGTTCGTTGAGGACGTTGAAAACATCAAGGTTCAAAGCGAGCTTTTTATCAGCGAACGAAGGACGGTATGTCACGCCAAGGTTGATGGTCTTCGTCCATGGTAGGCGACCGAGGCTTCCCAGCGGTGCGGGTTGGCCATTGCAATAGTGATAGGAGGAATAATAGCCCGCTGGGTCGCTGTCGAGCTCGCTACCTGGACCTGCGTAATAGCCAAGGCAAACCCTTGGTGCGCCGGATGCGACCTGTAATGAACCAGAAACCATCCACTCAGGCGAGATTTGATAAGCACCGTACGCTTTGACTTGATGCGTGCGATCGTTTGACAGCACACCATTACTGGCTTCCATGAGCTGCCAGAAATCCCAATCTTGAGTCTTCGAGACATCGTCCTGGCCGATCGTGGAGAGCACCTGCCCCTCGGTGTTGCCGTAGCTGCGCGAAAATGTGTAGTCGATGCGTCCTTGCCATTTACCGTCGAACGGATGCTCTAAGAACAAGTCCAATGCGTAGTACTTGCGTTTGGCCCCGCTGTTGAAACCCCAGTCCTTGTTAGTCATCGTAACTTTGGAATAGCCATTGCCATCGGCGTTTGCTAACAGGAACGTGTTAGTTCTACCTGGGTTGAAAATCAAGCAGCCATTCGGGAATACAACATTGTCCGGATCGATGCCTTGCGCAATCGCTTTGGTTGCCAATGCGTCCATATCGCAAACATCGTCGATCGCAGTTTGCAGTTTGCGCACCGTGATCTTGGCGCCGTACATCCAGCTGCTACCCAACATTTTATTGAAGCCAAGGATCGCCTCATCTTGGTATTGGGAGCGAAGGTTGGTAGCTGCGACGGTCTTGGCATCGGGTGCTTGGCCGAATTCTCCGTTGGCCGAAATGGGGCCCGCGCCGAGAGGTTTTAGTCCCGTAGGTGCACCCGTTGCCGGATCGATGCCTGCATATGTGAAGTACTCATAGGTGTAAGTGGAAGCCGAGGCTGCTCGGATTGCGACGCTGTTCGGTAGAGCAAGATAGTAGCGACCTAAATTTCCAAATACTTTGAATGTGGAATCACCAAACACGTCCCAACTGAAACCAAGGCGAGGAGCCCATTGGTTTGTGTTGTGTACGTAAGACTGATGGACATTGTTGTAGTTGGTAAATTGGTCGTTACGAAGACCGATATTCAGCAGCCATCGATCATTGACTTGCCAGCGGTCCTCAATGTACTGGGCCTTTTGATCCACCGACATGCTCGTAGCGGTGCTGTACACATATTTGCGGACGTAATAGCCGTTACCACCCGGAGCGCCAATCCCATAATGCGTGCTGAGCGGTTTATTCGGAGTTCGCGACTGCGAGTAGATCCACCAATACCCTGGGCCGGATTGTCCCTGTCCTTCGTCGATTGCAGAACTGTTGATATTGTCGATACCTGCGGACAGCAAGTGATCGCCAAGTTTGTACTCAAGGTCGAGACGCAAGCCACGGCTTCGGTACTTTGCATCGGGCGGGTTCATGTAACCAACTGTATTGTCATTGCCGATGACCGTGCCCTCAGTGATGCTAGGGTCCTGATTCAGTACGCCACTGATATACGACAGGCTGGGGTCCACACCCGGATTTTGGCTGAAATCTATTGCCCTGTTCAGGCCATAGGTTGCTGAAAAGGTCAGGTCATCGGTGATGTAGCTCGTGAACTTTCCGATGTAGATGTCTGAACCGGTTTTGGTCCAGAGATCGTGACCAATGAGAGCCCCCTGCTTGCCTGTGACGTAGTCGTAGGCGTACTCATTGCTGGTGTACGAATTCTTATTCGAAATGTTCGTGAATTCGAGTATGTTGCTATCGTTGATATTCCAGTCGAGCTTAACGTAGTGCTTGGGTGTGCTGTAGGTGTAGATGTTGTTATAGGGCGCCGACACGCTAGAGGGCGATGTTGATTTTCCGTCCTGCTTTTGTGCTTCGACTGCTGCAAAAAGAAATAGCTTGTCCTTAACTAGCGGACCGCCCACATAGGCGTCGTAAGTAGTTGTCGTGCTCTTGTTGTCTTTGCGAGACCTATAGATCGTGCCAGGGAGGCTAGGATCTTGGTAATGATAGCCATCAGGCAATTGACTATTTGGGTAGCGGACATTCTTTGGATTGGAGGCAAGGAAGTCTGGGGCCCACTGGACTTGGAATCCGAAGTGCCATTCATTGGTTCCGCGTTTACCCACTTGGTTGAGAACACCACCGGTTGAACGCCCATACTTTGCGCTATAGCCGCCAGTGAAAATTTCTTGCTGATCGATGGCTCCATAGGGGAGTCCAATACCACCCAGCCCGTTGAGTGGGTCGGTGGTGTTGTAACCGTTGATGTAATAGGCGTTCTCGGAAACTGAAGCCCCACCGAAAGAAACTAACTGATTGCCCGTAGGGCCTGAAAAGTAGCTGCTCCCAGCGACGACACCTGGCGCGAGCATTGCAATCGCTTCAGCGGTGCGGCCGATAGGAAGCTTTTCCAGATCTTTGGCGGTAATGACCGTGCGCGAGTCGACGGAGGTTACGTCGATAGGAGGGATTGCCGCAGCAGTGACAGAAATGGTGCTTAGCGATTTTGCGTTGGCCTCCGAGGCGAACGAAACATCCGCGCTGGAATTTACGACAACTTGTACGTCGCTGCGCGTACTTACCGTGGCGCCATCGCGCTGAAGCGTGACCGTGTAATTTCCCACGGGTAAGCTGGTGATGCTGTAATGACCGGAGCTATCTACGTTGGATTTACGCACCACGCCAGTATTGCTCGTAACGGTAACGATTGCGCCCGGTTGTGCTTGGCCTGCAATACTACCTGTCGTGGATTGCCCAAACACACTCGTACTAGCCAACGCCGCTGCACACGCCAGCGCCAGCAACGAATAATTGAACGTCTTTCCTGCTTTCAAGGTGCTCTCTCCCTGGAGTCACCGATCGTTGCTTAGCGACACAACGAGCGGCTGATAACGAAATGCGAAAGCCGCTCTCGAGTCGCGACGCGCGGCTCGAGCAGTGACTATTGCGTTGATGCGGTTCAATCCCTGGCAGGACAAAACGTCCTGCGAACCGCCGTTATCAAATAAGCGAGTAACGCTTTTTCAACAATCGGACTGCGCTTAATTTGCTGCAGTCCCGTTGTGAAACGTGATTAACGTGCACAACGATGCTCGGCGCACTGCGGCGCAGCACGTACATGTACGAAAGAGAGAGGGGTGTCGTCAGTGCGACGATGATGCGATGAGTGACGCACGGGGCGAACGCATCGCCCCGTACGCATACGAAACGACTTACGGCTTGCCGATGAAATCCTGCTTGCCGATATGCGTGCCCGCTACACGCAAAATGTCGTAAGCGGTCGTGCAGTGGAAGAACATGTTAGGCAGCACGTAATGCAGCAGGTAGGCCTGGCCTTCGAAGTTCAGCTCACCATTGCGCGTTTTCAGAACAATGGCGCGCGTTTCGCTGCCGTCGATTTGTTCCGGCTTGAAGCTCTTGATGTAATCGATTGCGCGATCCAGACGTGCGTACAGTTCTGCGAACGAGGTTTCGTTGTCGTCGAATTTCAGCGGGTCTACGCCGGCCAGGCGCGCGGTGCCGTTTTTCGCCATGTCGGTGGCGATCTGCACCTGCTTCACCAGCGGCAGCATGTCGGGGATCAGGCGCACTTGCAGCATGGTCGCGTCGTCCACGCCTTTGTCTTTGGCGTGTTTTTCACCGAGCTTGAGAACGTGGTGCAGATTGGTCAGCGCACGCACAAACACAGGCACGGAAGCTTGATACATCGAGAGACTCATGGGGATGACTCCGGTTGATGATGTGGGAGAGGCTCATGGGTAACCACGTCCGCGACAGGCGAAAGCTCGCTTTGCAATGGAGCGACTGAAGCGATTTCCGATGCCGGAACGGTGTGTACATGTCGTATTGCGTAGGTGGCGACGAACGTCGCAAATACAATCAGCGCCGCCGCCAGCACGAAAGAAATGCCGGGCAGATGCGCCGGCGCGTGATCGCTGATGAATAACGCGAACAGGTTGGCGAACAGCGCGGGTCCAAAGATGCCGGCGAAGCTTGCCAGGCTGGTCAGTGCGCCCTGCAATCGGCCTTGCTCGTGCGGATCCACTTGCTGGGTCATCAACGCTTGCGCGGGAGGGCCTGCAAGTCCGCCAAGGCAAAGGAACGGGATGCCCAACAGGAACATCCATACGACCGAAGACAGACCGAAGAGCAAATAGCCGACCACGCACAGCGGCAATCCGATCATGATCAAACGCCGCTCGCCGAGCTTTGGCATCAGCTTTCGCACGAGCACAGCCTGCACGATGCCGCTGCAAAGGCCGACAAATCCGAGCGTGTAACCCACCGCATCCGGCCCCCAGCCGAAGCGATAATCGGTGTACAGCACGTACGTGAAATTGAGCGAATACTGCGCCAGCGTCATCAGAAAATACACGGCGGCCAGCGCGAATACCTGCGGATATCGACGAAGCAGCACCAACGCGCCGAACGGATTGGCGTGACGCCAATCGAAACGCTTGGTGCGGCGCTCTGGCGGCAGCGATTCGGGCAGGATGAAAAAGCCGTAGCAGAAATTGATCAGCGACAAAATCGCTGCCACCCAAAACGGCAAACGGATCGAAAAATGTCCGAGGAAACCGCCGAGCGCGGGTCCGAAGACAAAGCCGATGGCAAACGCCGCGCCCAACATACCGAATGCCGCCGCGCGCTTTTCCTTCGGCACGATGTCGGCAATGTATGCATTCGCAGTCGAGATGCTCGCCGCGCTGATACCCGATGCGACGCGCCCGACAAACAACAGCCACACCACCGGCGCCGTCGCCATCACAATGAAATCGATGCCGAGGCCGAAGCTTGAAATAAGAATGACGATGCGACGCCCGAAGCGATCCGACAACGTGCCCTGCACTGGCGAAAACACAAACTGCATCAGCATGTAGACGGTGCCGAATGCGCTCGACCACACCGCCGCGCGCGCGATGCTGCCGCCGCTCAATTCCACGATCAAGTGTGGAAGCACTGGGATGATGATGCCGAACGCCAGCATGTCCAGCATTACTGTCACGAAGATGAAAGCGAACGCGGCCGATTGGCGGGAGGGAGTCGATGCAGAGTCCATGCAGAAGGCGCGGCTAGGCAACCGAAGGGAAGAAAGATGCAACGATAGCCGATGCAGGACCGCTTGGCATGAGCCTATGTATGCAGAAAATGTCGCGCCCTTATGTACTTCGCGCGCTGCTCCGTTCGGTAATGAGGGCGCTAGCGCGGCGGCTGCATCAATTCCTGCGGCGTCAGGTAGCCATGGTGGTGGCGGTCGAGCAGGCGAAATTCATGACGCAGATTGTCTTGCCATTCCTTCAGCGTCACGGGTTTGCCGTGGCCGCCCGGCAATTCCTCCGGCTCAAGCACGCCATCGTGATTGACGTCCCGCCGATAGAAGCCCTGGCTCATATACGCCACATATTCAGCTTCGCTGACCCGGCCGTCGCCGTTGGTATCCATAGCCTGGAACAGGCCGGCCGCCGTGCTTTGCGCCAGCACGGCGACGGGTAGCGCGAAGAGCAGGGCGATCCGCGCCCGCCGCATCAGCGGCGACCGCCCTGGATGCCGATGAAATCCAAGAATTCGGCGCGGGTGCGGGCGTCTTCGCGGAACGCGCCGAGCATTTGGCTGGTGACCATCGACACGCCGCGCTTGTGCACGCCGCGGGTAGTCATGCATTCGTGGCTGGCGTCGACCACCACGGCCACGCCGGCCGGTTGCAGGTTTTCCTGGATGCAGCGCGCGATTTCCGCGGTCATCTTTTCCTGCACCTGAAAGCGGCGGGCATACGCGTCTACCACGCGCGCCAATTTGCTGATGCCCACGACGCGATTGGTGGGCAGGTAGCCGACATGGGCGCGGCCGATGATGGGCGCCATGTGATGCTCGCAATGACTTTCGAACTCGATATCGCGCAGCACTACCATTTCGTCGTAGCCGGCCACTTCCTCGAAGGTGCGGCGCAGGTACTCGCCCGGATCGACCTGGTAGCCGGAAAACCAGTCGCGATAAGCCTTCACCACGCGGCGGGGGGTGTCGAGCAACCCTTCGCGTTGGGGGTCCTCGCCGGCCCAGCGCAGCAAGACGCGTACGGCCTCTTCGGCCTGCTCGCGGGTGACGTCGGAGGGGTTGTGCTCGCTCATGCGGCTTCCTTGGTACGGGCTTGAGGCGGATAAGTGTAACGCTCGCGTCAAGCCTTTATGGGTGCGTCCGGTCGGGATGCAACGCCTGTCGTCGCCCTGAGCTTCACTGGGGCGGCGGTATCATGAGCAATCCGGCTCGCCTTTTTGTACTGCGCTATGACCCGATCGATCAACCGCGACACCCAGCTTTGCATGTCCCTGTCGGCCCGACCGGGCAACTTCGGCACGCGCTTTCAGAATTTCCTGTACGAGGCATTGGACCTCAATTACGTCTACAAGGCATTCACCACGCGCGATTTGCCTGCGGCGATCGGCGGCATCCGCGCGCTGGGCATTCGTGGTTGCGCGATCTCGATGCCGTTCAAGGAGGCCTGCATTCCCTTGGTGGACAGCATCGATGCGTCGGCAAACGCCATCGCTTCCATCAACACCATCGTCAACAACGACGGACATCTGCATGCGTACAACACCGACTACATCGCGGTGCGTGCGTTGATCGATCAACACGGGCTCGGCACGGATATGCGATTGGCGTTGCGCGGCAGCGGTGGCATGGCCAAAGCGGTCGCCTGCGCGTTCCGTGATGCGGGATTTCGGCACGGACATATCGTTGCGCGTAATGAATCTACGGGGCGAAAGCTCGCCGACGTGAGCGGATTCACGTGGGCTGCCGACATGTCCGACCTGCAAGCTGATCTGCTGATCAACGTCACGCCCCTCGGTATGGAAGGTGGCGTAGAAAAAGATCAGCTCGCGTTCGATCGCGATGCAGTGGAACGTGCGCAAGCGGTGTTCGATGTCGTGGCGAATCCGCCGGAAACGCCGTTGATCCGGCTGGCGCGTTCGCTAGATAAATCGGTGGTGACGGGCGCCGAAGTGATCGTGTTGCAGGCGGTGGAGCAATTCGTGCTTTACACCGGCGTGCGCCCGGACGATGCGTTGATCGCGCGTGCGGCAGCGCATGCGCTGAGCTGACGCGATACGCGTCAATCTTCCACGACGTCCTCATCCCCTTCGGTCAGATCGCTGTCTAACAGTTGCTGCGTCGGTTCCCCCGGCAGCGATTCCACATCGCGCAGCTTGCGTTCAATGGCTCGCGTGCGCGTGGTGGTTTTGTCGATATGCTTGCTGGCTTCATCCAGCTTCTTGCGCACCATGCTGAGCACATCGCCGAATTTGCCAAATTCGTTTTTGACGGCGCCGAGGATTTGCCACACTTCGCTGCTGCGCTTTTGAATGGCCAGCGTGCGGAAACCCATCTGCAAACTGTTGAGTAGCGCGGAAAGCGTCGTGGGCCCCGCCACGGTGACGCGTTGTTCGCGTTGCAGGCTTTCGAACAAACCGGGGCGGCGAATGATCTCGGCGTACAAGCCTTCGGTCGGCAAAAACAGGATGGCGAAATCGGTCGTCGCCGGCGGGGCGATGTATTTGGCGCGAATGGTTTTGGCCTCGTCGCGAATACGGCGCTCCAAAGCGGCGGCGGCGCGTTCCACAGCGTCGGCATCCGCTTGTTGCTGCGCGTCCAACAGACGCTCGTAATCTTCGCGCGGAAATTTCGCGTCGATGGGAAGCCAAACCTTCGCGTCGCGATCGCCGCCGGGGAGACGAATGGCGAATTCCACGCGCTCGTCCGAACCCGGAACCGTGGCGACATTGGATTCGTACTGATCGGGCGTGAGCATTTGCTCCAATAGTGCGGCCAGCTGCATTTCGCCCAAAATACCGCGCGTTTTCACATTGCTCAGCACGCGCTTGAGATCGCCCACGCCGCTGGCGAGTGATTGCATCTCGCCGAGGCCGCGCTGCACCGCTTCCAGTCGCTCCGACACCAGCTTGAACGATTGACCGAGCCGCGTTTCCAGCGTGGACTGCAGCTTTTCGTCGACGGTGGCGCGCATTTGTTCCAGCTTGGCTGCGTTGTCCTGTTGGATGGCGCCGAGTTTGGTTTCGAGCGTCGCGCGCACTTCGCCGAGGCGTTTTTCGTTGTCGGCGGTCAGCGTGGCGAGCTGTTGCTTCTGCTGTGCGCCGAGCTGATTGAGACTGGCGGCAAGTTCCTCGCGACCGCGACGCGATTCCTCGATCAACCGTTGCGAGAGCGTTTGCATGCCGGTATCGGTGCGCTCCGTAAGCGTATCCAGGCGTTGCCCGAACTGCGTCAGCGCCTGGCTCAATTCGCCGCGTCCTTCGCGTTGCTCCTTGGCCAAGGCTTCGCGCAAATGGCGGACGTCGTCTTTCAAGGCGTCCAGCTTCGTTTGCAGTACTGCGTCCCCACGGCCGCGCAGCAGGGCGAATATCTGCAGCGCAAGCAGCACGACGAGCAGGGCGGCGACAAGATCGATCAAGGGCATGGGATGTTTCCGGCGGTATCGCGCACAGTTTACGCGCAGTTGTATCAATCCATGAGACCGCGCGATTTCCGGGTAGTATCGGCGCAACGTCGCAGATTGCCCCGGAGCTGCCGTGAGCGTATCGACCGTCCGTGGAAGGCCGCTGCTGGCGCTGATCGCCGTTCTTGCCTGGTGCGGTGTGGCGTTACAGCTTTATCTCTCGCTGCGGCTGACCGATTCGATGGGCATGTCGATCCCGACGGGATTGGCGATCTATCTGGGCTACTTCACCGTGCTAACGAATATGTTGGTGGGCGTGGCGGCTACGGCGCCGTTGCTCGGGGCGGAGTCGACATGGGGCCGTTTCTTTCAGCGACCCGAGGCGATCGGCTGGGTGGCCGTCAGCATCGCATTCGTGGGCGTGAGTTATTTCGTGCTGCTGCGCCACGTCTGGAATCCGCAGGGTTTGCAGCTGGTGGCCGATATCGTGATGCATTACGTCGTACCGATCGCGTTTGCGATCTATAGCCTGATGGCGTTGCGCGGACAGGCGTTGCGGTGGTCGGCGCCGTTTCGGTGGAGTCTTTATCCGCTGATCTATTTTGTCTATGTGCTGATTCGCGGCGAGTTGCTTGGTCGTTATCCGTACGGATTTATCGACGTTCTGCAACTCGGTTACGCGCGTACGTTGCGCAACGCGGTCTTTTTGTGGATCGCGTTTATCGTGTTGGCGTACGTGTTGATGCTGATCTGGCGAGCGATCAGTCCACGCGGCAGAACACGGCCTTGAGATAGCGGCTTTCCGGCACGTCGGTGCGAACGGGGTGATCCGCACCCGCGCCGCGCACTTCCAAAATCTGGATTTCGCGGCCCGCATTCAGGGCCACGCGACGCAGCATCTCCAGGAAATCTTCTTCGCTGACCAGGCCGGTGCACGAGCACGTCAACAGCAAACCCCCGGGTGGAATCACATCCAGCGCAAGCCGGTTCATGGCGAAATATTTCTTCAGCGCATCCAGCACCTTGGTGCGATCGCGCGTGAGCTTGGCGGGATCGAGAATCACGGCGTCGTAGCGGTCGCCGCGCGCCACGGCTTGACGCAGCCAATCGAAAATATCGCCTTGCTCGAAACGGATGGCGAGATCGTTTGCTTGCGCGTTCGCGCGGGCGATCTCAAGAATGCCGGGGTCCATATCCACGCCGACCGCTTCGCGTGCGCCGCCCGCCATTGCGTGCACGGCGAACCCGCCTGCGTTGCAGCACAAGTCGAGCACGCGTTTGCCGCGCGCAAGCTCGGCGAAGCGACGCCGGTTTTCGCGTTGATCGGCGAAGAAACCGGTTTTGTGTCCATAGCCCGGCGCGGCGTGAAAGCGCAAACCATGTTCGTGCACTTCCACCGGCGTGGGCGCTTCCATCGCGCGGCAGTCGAACGATTCCTGCTTTTGCACATGGCTTTCGGCGAACCAGTACAAACGCGCGCCGGAGAAATGGCGAAGCAAGGCGGCATGAATGGCGTCGCGGAATTTCCACATGCCGGCGGCGAAATATTCGACCACCAGGATGTCGTTGTAGCGATCGACGATCAGCCCCGAAAGCCCATCGCCTTCGCTGTGCACCACGCGCCATGCGTCGGTGATCGTATCCAACGTAAGCAGCTCGCGTCGCAGATTGACGGCGCGATCGATGCGCGCGTTGATCCACTCCGCATTGATCGCTTCTTGCGCATTTGCCGTAAGCAAGCGCAACGCGATACGCGCATGCCCGTTCCAGAAGCCGCGCCCGACGAAGCGATTCTTTGCATCGACGACATCGACCACGCTGCCCGGCGGCAGTCGCGATTCGGGCTTGTGCACCTGCGCCGACCACACCCAGGGATGGCCTGGCGTGCGGTCGGATTTCAGGCGGATAACGGGCAATTCGGAAGGCGTACTCATTCGCCTATGATAGCCGGAGTGGCCGTACAACCTCGATTTTTAGCGAAAACACCGCGGTTTTAGCGCAGTTTAAGCACCAGCCAGGACAACAGCGCCAGCAGGTTGATGCCAAGCCGCGAGGCCGACGGACCGCCAAACGCCAGCGCCAGTCCCTGGCTACCGAAGTGGTAGGCCAATTCCGGGTGCAATGGCGAGTGAAGCAGGATGAACACGTTGACGAACGCGCCGCAATGAAACCCGTAGCTGAAGATCGGCAGCGCGATGACCGGCAGTTGCAGCAACTGCGCGATGCTGGAGAAACGAATGCCGCGTTCGCTGTTTTCCAGCAACAGCACGCCGGCCACCAGCACGAAGGCGTACAGCGCGAATTCGATCAAGCCGATCACGGCAGTGTGTAGCGGACCGAAGGCGATCAACCGCGGGAGCACCGACAACATGCCGTAGCAACCGCCGGCGACTTCCAAAATGCCAATCAAGCGAAACAAAATCTGACGCATGCAAACTCCGGCAAAAAATTAGTATTCAAGTTCGTCCGCCTGCTCATGCAGGTCCGTGATGTGCTGTTCCCACCAGCGCGCTTCCGCGGCGAACGGAAACGCCGCAGGGAACGCAGGGTCGTGCCAGCGCGCGGCGATCCAGCCTGCATAATGCACTTGTCGCATGGCGCGCAGCGCGGGTATCAATGCAAGTTCTGCGTGATCGAAGTCACGCATCGACGCATAACCTTCCAGCAACGCTTCCATCGCGCGTTCGTCGTGCGCCAGCATCCAGAGATCTTGCACGGCAGGACCCATGCGCGCGTCGTCGAGGTCGACGAAATGCGGGCCCGCGTCGGTCCACAGCACATTGCCGGGATGGCAATCGCCGTGCAGGCGCAATCTGCGAAGGGGGCCGACCGCGTCGAAACGCGCGGCAACCAGGCGATCCATGCGTTCCACCGCTTGGCGATAGCGGTCATGCAATGAATGCGAGAGCAAGGGTGAGGCAAGGACGGCGCGCATCGGTTGCAGAATCAGCGTATCGCGGTCGATATAACCGCGATGAGCGAAGGACGATCGCGCACCGACGTTATGGATGCGTGCGATCAGTCGCCCCAGCCATTCGAGTTGATCCGTCGATTCCAGCGACGGCGCGCGACCGCCATGTCGGGGTGACAAGGCATAGCGAAAACCGTCGTGATGCAGCAGGGTGCGTTCGGCGAAATGCAGCGGCGCGACGACCGGCAATTCGGCTTCAGCGAGTTCTTGCGCGAAGGCGTGTTCTTCCAGAATCGCCGCATCGCTCCATCGATGGGGTCGATAGAACTTCGCGATAACCGGCGAGTCGTCTTCCAATCCCACCTGCCACACGCGATTTTCGTAGCTGTTCAGCGCGAGCAAGCGACCGTCGGGCCACAAGCCGCAGGCCGTGATCGAATCGAGCACGAGATCGGGCGTGAGACGCGCATAAGGCGTTTCGTCAGTCACGCACGCGTTCCTTCTTCGCAGACGGTGGAAGGAATGTCGTGCTTACAACGCTGACCATCAACGCGAACCCACCGCCGAAGCCGGCACCACTGCCATGGTGATGCGCGAAATACAAACCAGTCGATTCGATTCGTCCTCGATGCGAATTTCCCACACCTGCGTCGAACGCCCGATATGCAGCGGACGCGCCGTGCCTGTCACGGTGCCGCTGAGCACGCCGCGCACATGATTGGCATTGATATCCAAGCCGACCGCACGCTCTTTCTCCGGATCGAGCGTCCACATGGCCGCCGTGCTGCCGAGCGTTTCGGCCAGCGCGACGGATGCGCCGCCATGCAGCAGCCCGTACGGCTGGTGCGTGCGGTGATCCACTGGCATCGTGCCTTGCAGCCAGTCCTCGCCGAAAGCGGTGATATGAATGCCCAGCGCCTCCAGCAGGGTGTTTTGGCGCCAGCTATTGAGGCTTTCCAGATCGATCGGCTGTTTCCAAATGCCCATAGGTTGATACTCAAGGAATGTGTTGACCCATTTTACGTGGGCGTCACCGCCCCTGTCTGTTCGCAGACCGCAGGGCCATCGGCGAAGGCAGACTGGCTGTCTGTCGAGACGATGGACCGAAGGGATGCGGACAGACAGGGGCGGCCCGCAGGGTGATGATCAGAAGGCCCGCAGACTGCGCCGCGCAACTTGAAAAGACGGCCAGTCTTCCCTGCGTCGCGCAACACACTCTGCGGGCCTTCTGATCATCATGCCGCCCACGTAAAATGGGTCAACCCATTCCCGAGAGCCCACATTGTCCGACGACCGCCACCGCGGCGACAATGTATCCCGTGTATTACGTCACTCTCCAACATTCCGGCCGCCGTTTCGAGGTCGCGCAGGGCGAAACCGTGCTGGAAGCCGCGCAGCGCGCCGGCATCGCCTTGCCGTATTCCTGCCGCGCCGGCGTGTGCGGCAGCTGCAAGGCCACGCTGATTCAGGGCCATTGCGAGTACCCGCGCAATCCGCCGGCCGCGCTGGACGCGCACGATCGCGCGCAGCATGCCGTGCTGCTGTGCCAGGCCGTGCCCGCCAGCGATTTGATTGTGCAAGCGCGCGAAGTCACCTCGGTGGAAGATATCGCGCGGCGCCAACTGACCGTGCGCGTGGCGCGCAAATGGCAGCTTGCGCCGGATGTGATCGGTCTGCATTTGCAGCCATTGCCGGGCGAACTGCGTTTGAACTGGTTGCCGGGGCAGTACCTGGATGTGCTGCTGGACGAAGGTCGTCGGCGTCCGTTCTCCATTGCCAACGGACCGCAGGCCGATGGGGTGATCGAGTTGCATGTGCGTCACGTCGCAGGCGGTGGATTCACGACCTGGGTGTCGGACGTGTTGAAAGAAAACGACACGCTTCGTATCGAAGGTCCGCTCGGCACCTTCGTGGCGCGCGAGGATTCCGAGCGGCCCATGATTTTTATGGCCGGCGGCACCGGTTTTGCGCCGGTGAAGGCGATCCTCGAACATTTTCTCGTGCTCGGTACGCGTCGGACGATCGACGTGTATTGGGGGGCGCGCAGCGCGGCGGATCTTTATCAGCGGGAGCTCGCGGAGAGCTGGGCCGCGAAATTGCCGCATCTGCGTTTCCATGCCGTGCTCTCCGATCCGGAGCAGGCGCAAATCGCCGAACTGCGGGCTGGATTAGTGCATGAAGCCGTGCTGCAAGATCACCCGGATCTTTCCGCGCACGATGTCTATATGAGCGGACCGCACGCGATGATCGAGGCGGGGCGCAGGCTGTTTGTCGAAGCGGGACTGCCGGAAGATCGGCTTTACTACGATTCGTTCGAATACGCACCCGATGTGCTGGCGCAGATTCTTGCCGGTCGCGCTGGCATTGCCGAAGACGTGTACGGCGTAAAAGGTTGAGCGATTCGGAAACGCGAATCGCCCGTCCCGACAATCAATTCTTGCCTTTCGCCACCGGCAACTGCGCTTGCTGCCAAGCCAGCACGCCGCCACCCAGGGTGTAAACGCGCGTGAAGCCCGCTTTCACCAAACGCTGAGCGGCTTTCTCGGTGTTGCGGCCATCCTTGTCCATCACCACCACCGGCAGCTCGCGCGCTTTGATCAGATCTTTGTTTTCCGGATCGAACTGACTCATTGCCACATGCTTGGCGCCCGGCACGTGCATCTTTTCGAAATCGGCGATGGCCGACAGATCGATCATCAGCGGGCTGTCGCGATTGATGAGCTGCGTCAGGCCGGCCGGCGTCAGCTCCGTGAACTTGCGCAGCAGCACCATCACCTGCATGACGATCAGCGCGATCACCAGCACCACAAAGAGCAGGGACAGCGCGAGATGGTTACCCACGAATTGGGGCAGCTTGTGAAGAAAATCGTTCATGAAGTGGCCGGAGGGGTAGCAGGCAAACGGCGATTATAGGGGAGCGGAGCCGGGGCGCGCGCAACGCCTCAATTTTGCTGCGAAATATCCGGAATGCCGCTTTCCAGCCACCAGCGGTTCTTTTCCGTGTCGTAGTGCCAAACCTGGTGATCGACGATGGTACGCACGGATTGGGTGTGCACATTGGTCAGATCGATCTGCACCACCTGGCGCACCTCGTTTTCGCCCGACGCCATGGGGCCGTTGCCGTCGTCGTAACCGCTCACTTGCACCTGCTTGAAGCGGGCGCGGTCCAGATCGGTCAACGGATGTTTTTCGCGAACCTTTGGATCGACAAACTGCTCGGCCGCTTCGAAACCGTCCCAGCGCACTGCGTTGGCGTATTCGATCATGGTGTGGGTCAGCGCGTCGTTGCGTTTGTCGGAGGCGCAGCCGGCGAGCAGCAGCGTGGTCGACAACACGATCAGACCGGCAAGGATACGCATACGACAACTCCCCTGGAGATCGCCTTATTCTGCCGCAGCCACGCGACGCTTCGCCACGAACTTCGCCTCCAACGTGGCGGCGGGGTTCCCATTTTCGCCAGGCACTTGGCAGATAACCGAAATCCGCGCCCGGCCACGACTCGACAAGGTGGCGAAGAACGCATCCCAATCGGCATCGTCGGCGTGCTGGGCTTCGGCCTCGAAATCGCCCCACACCGGGCTGAGATAGCGCACGGTGGATTCGCCCACGTAGACATCGCAATCCTCGGCGCGCTGACGCAGCGCCAGCTCGACCAGGCCCCAGCCGGTCAAGGTCATCAAGCTAGTCAGGCTGCCGCCAAACGCGCAGCCCTTGTCATTGACGTTGGGCGCGAGCGGGCAACGCAACACCAGCCGTTCGCCGTCGTAGCGGCGCAATGAAAGCCCCATGGTGTGGGCGAGCGGAATGCCCTCGTGAATAAAGGCCACCAAGGCTTCTGCGGCGGCGTGGAGATCAGGTTTGTTCATCGATCGTGCTTGGGTTGGGGGAGTTGGACAGTGTAGACGCTACACTCCATCGCGATGGGTCGTCATTTCACTCGATCAACCCGAAGAGTCCGGTGCAACAAGCGTGAGCGCAACCTCCGTACAAGTTGATAAGGATCTGGCCGGCTGCACGGTGGTGATCACGCGCCCGGCGGGAACCGCTACGTCACTGGCGAAACACGTGCGCGCCGCGGGCGGCGCGCCGCTGCTGTTGCCGGGGCTGTCGTTGCGCGGGACACCCGATGCGCATCACGTGCGCGCGCAATGGCGAGAAGCGCAGCGCGACGATGTGCTAATTTTCACCAGTCCGGCAGCCGTGCGTTACGCATTGGCGCTTGCGCCGTTTACCGAAACGCATGGCGCGGTGATCGCCGTCGGGCGTGGAACGGCGCGCGCATTGCAGCGACACGGTATCGCGGCGGAAACGCCGGCGTCGCGACAAGACAGCGAAGGCCTGCTCGCGCTGCCTTCGTTGGAACATGTGCACGGTCGACGTATCGCACTGATCACCGCGCCCGGTGGACGCGGATTGCTGCCGCAACAACTCGCTGAGCGCGGCGCGCAATTGCGCTATGTTTACGTCTATCAGCGCACCGCGTCGCGATTGACGCAGCATCATATCGAAGCCGTGCAGCAGTTGCCCGCCGACGCCTATGTGTTGTTGTCCAGCGCGGAGGCGATCCAAAACCTGCACGCGCAACTCCCTGCGACCGTCTGGCGACGCTTGTGCGAAGCCACCGCCATCGTCAGCAGCGAACGGATCGCCCAAGCCGCTCGTGAAGCCGGATTCGTACGGCTCTATCCGGCCGCTTCCGCCGCGCAGGCCGACTTGCTGGCGGCGGCATGTCGGGCGCATTCACGCCAGCACGACTGAAACTGCCTTCGCGGCCAATTACCGCGGCGCTGCGGGCTGTTAGCATGGGCGCATGAGCCAGGACGACCTCACCCCCGAACGTACCGTGCCCGCTGCCGGCACACCCTCTGACTCCCATCGCGTGAGCCGTTCGGCGCCGCCGTCCCGCCCCGGAGGAGGCACGCTCGCTTTGGCCTTGTTGCTGGCCCTGATCGCGATCATCGGCGTCGGCTACGTCGCTTGGCGGCAATGGAAGCTGCTGCATATCGACGCCCAGACGTTGCGCGCGACCGCCGCGTTGGAAACGCGGGTCAACGCCATGGATCACACGCTCTCCGGCGCCACCAGCCAGAGCGGCATGCTGTTGCAGCGTTTGAACGACGCCGACCAGGTCAATCGCTCCCTGCGTGATGAATTGCTTTCGCAAGATCAACGCGTGCGCGATCTGGAAGAAGCGGTCGGCAAGCTGTCCGAAAAAACGCTTTCCGGCCAGGACGCCATGCGCCTGGACGAAACCGAATCGCTGCTGCGCATGGGCGCCGAGCGCTACAACTTGTTCCATGACGCGCAAGGCGCGGCGCAAGCCTTCGCGCTGGCCAGTCAAACGCTCGCGGGCGTCACCGACAACGCGTTCAACGACGTGCGCCAAAACATCGATGCCGAGCACGAAGCCTTGGTGAAGAGCCAGGTGACTGATCCGCAGCAATTGCTCGATAGCGTGATGCAGTTGCGCGGTGATCTGCCGGGCCTGCCGCTGAAACCGCTCGACGAACCAGCCGCGCAGGAAGACAACGGCGTATGGGCGCGCATTCGCCGTGCGCTGTACGGCGTGATTCAAATCAAACGCGACAACGGCGCGCCGGTGGATGTGGCAGATGCACACATCGCGCGCGAAATGGTCGCTTTGGATCTGGCGCAAGCGCAGGCCGCGTTGCTGGCATGGGACAGCAATGCATGCGCGGCGTCGCTCAAGCGCGCCGACGCGGGTCTTGCCGCGCAATTCGATCTGCAAGCGCCAGCCGTGCAGCAAGCGCGTCAACGTATCGCCACTTTGCAGGGTCAACTCAAGCAAGGCGAACCGGTGAAGCTGGGCGGCGCGCTGGGCGAACTGCGCAATCTGCGCGCCGTGCATGCGCTCAAACCTGCTACGCAAAATGCCGCGCCGACGAACGGGGCCAAGCCATGAAGGTTTGGCGCTGGATACTGGCGTTGGTGATCGTCGCCGCGCTGGCGGCGTTCGGCTGGCATTGGATCGCGGAAGATCCGGGATACGTGCTGATTCGTTTCCGCGGCACCACCATGCAGACCAGTTTGCTAGCTGCCGTCGTGTTGCTGTTGCTCATATGGGCCGTGATTGGCGTGCTGTGGCGCGCCGTGCGCTGGCCATTCGGTGCGTTTTCGCGCCGTCATCGTCGTCTCAGTCGGCAGCGTTTGGCCGACGGTTTGGTGGCGTTGATGGAAGGCCGTCATGGCGATGCCGAGCGCGACCTGCATCGCGCATCGCGTCTGGACAAATTGCGCGGTCCGGCCTTGCTCGCGGCCGCCGAAGCGGCATCGCGACGTGGCGAACATGGTCGCGCGCTGGAATCGCTGGATCAGGCCTCGCAAGTCGCGCCGCGCGCTGCACGCGTATTGCGCGCACGTGTTCTGCGTCGCGATGGCAAACCCGCCGAAGCGCTGGCGCTGCTGACACCTGAAGCCGATAGCGGCAATCTCAGCCCCGGCGGCTGGCGCGAATTCGTGATGGCGGCGCTGGGCGCCGGCGATACGCGTCGTGCGCGCATGGCGCTGGAGCCGTTGCAGAAGAGCGGCGTGATGAGCACGCGCGCCTACAACTCGCTCGAAACGCTGGTGCTGGTCGCGAGCATTCAAGCAACGACCGATGGCGCGGTATTGAATACGCTGTGGTCGCAATTGCCGAAAACGCAGCGTCGCGCGCCGGCCGTGATAGACGCATATGCGCGCAAAGCGGCGAGTTTTGGGCTGCTGCTTCCGGCCATGGACGAAGTGGAATCCGCCTTGCGTCGCGAGTGGTCGCCGCAATTGGTGGAAACCTACGGCACGTTCGGTGGCGACGATCTCGACGCACGACTGCGTCGTGCCGAAGGCTGGCTTGAGGCGCACCCCAACGATCCTAGTTTGTTGTTGGCGTTGGGTCGCATGTCCGCGCGTTTGAAGCAATGGAGCAAGGCGCGACCCTATCTGGAACGCTCGTTGGCCTTGGCGCCAAGCTCGAATGCGTGGGAAGCCCTGGGCGATGTCTACGGCGGATTAGGTGAAGCGGAGTTGGCGCAACGCTGCTATCGCAATGCGATGGCGATGACGCGCGGCGACAGCACCGAGCCGTTGCCGGAGAGCAATATGGTCGGTGGTCGTCTCGATACGCGACCGATTGCGATTGAAGAGCGCGATGTGCATGGGGTGCCGAGGCTCAAGGAATAGCCGTTCTCCCTTGCATTCCATTTACGCTTCACCGTCATTCCGGCGAAGGCCGGAATCCAGTTTCAATACGTTGTGCGAAGCACACTAAACCTTCTATTGGTTTGTGTGCTTCGCACAGCATGTTTTGACTGGATTCCGGCCTTCGGCGGAATGACGACGAGGCAAGATCACGCCACTGCGCAAAACTCAACCATTTCCAGCTAAAAACCGATATCCCACGCCCGGTTCTGTTTTCAACCAACGCGGCGACGTCGGATCATCCCCAAGCTTCTGCCGCAACTTGCCCAGCACGATGCGCAAATAGTGCGTATCGTTCACGTGCGTGCCGCCCCAGATTTCGCGCAATAGTTGCTGCTGACTCACCACGCGTCCGGCATGGCGAACCAACATCGCAAGCACGGCGTATTCCTTGCGCGTTAGCGCAAGCGGTATGCCGTCGAGTGTGACTTCGCGTAAACCGAGATCGACATGCAGGCGTTCGTCTTCATAACGTGGCGGCGCTTCCGCATTTGTCGCGCGGTTGCGCAGCAATGCGCGCAATCGCGCCATCAGTTCCTGGATACCGAAGGGTTTGGTCATGTAGTCGTTGGCGCCCGCGTCCAGCGCTTTGACTTTTTCTTTTTCCGTGTCGCGCACGGACAGCATCAGCACGGGCACCTGCGTCCACTGGCGCAATTCCGCCAGCACTTCGTGGCCCTCGCGATCGGGCAGGCCGATATCCAGAATCACCACGTCCGGATCGCGCGTGGCGGCCAGCGCAAGACCTTCGGCAGCATCGGCGGCGAGCACCACGGCATAACCTTCCGCGCGCAGGCCGATATCGAGGAACTTGCGAATCTGCGCCTCGTCGTCGATGACCAGAACGCATGGATGGGCGGCAGTCATGAGGCTTGATTATCCGGAAGGTGGCGCAGGCAGCGGCAGGCTGATGCGAATGGTGGTGCCAACGCCGTCGCCGGGCAAGGCTTCCACGCTGCCGCCGTGCGCGCCGATCATGCCGCGGCAAATCGCAAGTCCCAGACCGGTGCCTTGCGGCGCGCGGTCGCCGCGCGCCACGGAGTAGAACATATCGAAGATGCGCGCGCGTTCCTCTTCGGGAATGCCAGGGCCGCGGTCCACCACATCGATAAACAGCCTGTCGCCCGCCACGCGCACGATCACCCGCACCGGCTCGCCCGGTGGCGAAAAGCGCGCAGCATTTTCCAGGATATTGAACAGCGCTTGTTCGATAAGCGCCGGATGGACGAACAACAAAACCGTTTCGTTGGGCAGGATGCTGTCCACGCGCAACTCGGGGAACAACTTGCGCACACGCGTCATGGCGGACGCTACGATCTCCGCCGCATCGGTCCAATCGCGATTGAGCTTGAGCGTGCCGTGGCCCAGTCGCGTCATATCCAACAGATTCTGGATATAGCGATCCAGGCGTTGGCCTTCGCCGAGAATCGCGCCGAGCAATTCGTTGCGTTCTTCGATGGGTAATTGATCCCAATACGAGGAAAGCGTGCCGGCAGACCCGATCATGGAGGCCAACGGCGAACGCAAATCGTGCGACACGGAAGAGAGCAGCGCGTTGCGCAGACGTTCGGTTTCGCCTTGCACGCGCGCACCTTCCAATTCGGACGCGAGTCGCGCGCGCTCTAGCGCCTGGCCGATGTCCTGCACCATCGCCAACGCCAGGCTGCGCCGTTCGATATCGGGCGAGTCGCCGTTTTCAAAACGCAGCGCCGCGACGCCAAGGCGGCGATCTTCCGAGCCCAGCGGAAGCATCCAGCAACGCGCAGCGTTGAGCGTGTCGGTAGATCGACCAGCCGGTTCGGCGTGTTGTTCGCACCATTCCGCGGCGGCGAAATCCTTCGTCGTCAGCGTCAACGTGCGCGAACTGTTGGCCGCTACATGCAGGCGGTGTTCGACATCGCGCGCCAGAATCGCCGCTTCGCAGCGGAGGCCGTGCGCCAGCGCGGTCGCGCCAGCGCTACGTATGCCGTCGGCATCCGTGCTGACGGACAGACGCTGGCCGAGCGTCAATAGCGTGTGCGAATAATCGTGCGCCGCACGCAAGGATTCCACCTGACTGGCAAGACGCGTCGCGAGTCGGCTGCAAATCAGCGCCGCGGCGAAGAACAACGTTACGGCCAGCACGTCGTCGGAATTGGCGATGGCCAGCGTGTAACGCGGCGGCGCGAAGAAGAAGTTGTAACCAAGAAAGCACAATGTCGCCGTATAGACCGCCACCATCATGCGCGTACGCACGGCGACCGTTATGACGGCAGTCAGGAAGATCAGGGCGAGATTCGCAACCGACAAATAACGGTCTGCAATAAACGCTAGCCCCAACGCGATGGCGGTCACGATGGTGGCGAAAATATATTCGTCGCGTTTCCAGTAAAGCGACATTAAACGCAGCCGTTTGCGTGCGCGTACGCGTTCGACCGGCGTGGCGATGATGGCGAGTTCCAAATGCGCACCGCGACGCAGCAGTTGCTGCGTCAGCGAACGGCCGAGCATACGCGCGAAGAAGCGCTCGCGCGTGCGTCCAAGAATGATCTGGCCAACGCCCTCGCGATCGGCATGGACGAGCAACTCATCGGCGATCGCATGGCCGCGCAGTATGGTGGCGTCGCCGCCAAGACGACGCGCCAGGCGCATGGCGGTATCGATGCGTTCGCGACGCGCATCGTCCAACGGTGCGCCGGTATCTACAAACACCACCGTCCAAGGCGTTCCGCGACGCTCGGCGATGCGGCGCGCCACGCGCACCAAGTATTCGCTTTGCGCATACCCGTCAATGGCCGCCATCACGCGCCGGCGTACCGGCATTTTTCCGCCGCGCGCCAGCATGTGTTCGCGCAGATCGCTGTCGACGTGCCCGGCGACGGTATCTACGGCCAATTCGCGCAACGCGGCGAGATTGGTCGGGGAGAAAAATGCTTCGAGCGCCGCTGCGGCAGTTTCCGGCACATAGACTTTGCCTTGCCGCAAGCGCTCGATAAGTTCGCGTGGCGGAAGATCGATCAGCACGATATCGCGGGCGCGATCGAGAAACGCATCCGGTACGGTTTCGCGCACGGTTACGCCGGTAATGCGGCGCACCTGATCGTTCAAGCTTTCCAAGTGCTGCACGTTAAGCGCGCTGTAGACCTCGATGCCGGCGTCGAGAATTTCGGCGATATCCTGCCAGCGGCGTTCGTGCCGGCTGCCTGGTACGTTGCGATGCGCCAGTTCGTCGACCAGCAAAATATCGGGACGCCGTGCCAGTGCGGCGTCCACGTCGAATTCGGTGAATTCGCGGCCCTGATAGTTCAGCGTGAGGCGCGGGAGTACTTCCAGGCCTTCGAGTAGCGATGCGGTATCGGCGCGACCGTGGGTTTCCACCAAACCCACGACGACGTCAACGCCCTGGCGTTTCAGTTCACGCGCGGCAGAAAGCATGGCGTAGGTCTTGCCGACGCCGGGCGCGGCGCCCAGGAAAATTTTCAGGCGCCGGTTGCTCTCTTCCTGTACGACATCGAGCAGGGCGTCGGCGCGTGCGTCACGGGAGGTGTCGGTCATAGGCGGCATTTTATGCTCCCTCCCCTACGTGCAGTAGGGGAAGGTTGGGGAGGGGTGAAGCCTTCAATCTCGCGCCAGGCAAGCAGCTTTTGACAAGCTCATACAACCCCACCCCGACCCTCCCCTGCGTGCAGGGGAGGGGGCAACTTCGTTGCGTGCACGACATCACCGTGTTGTCTGCATCTGGTCCAACGCCAGATTCAACTGCAACACATTCACACGCGGTTCGCCCAGCAGACCCAATTGACGTCCTTCCGTGTACTTGACGATCAGCCCTTGCACCTGATCTTCGCCGAGCTTGCGTACGCGCGCGACGCGAGCGATCTGATACTGCGCCGCGGCGGGGCTGATCTGTGGATCAAGTCCGCTGCCGGAAGCGGTGATCAGATCCTCAGGCACCGGTGCGCCGTTGCCCGGATCGGCCTTATGCAACGCATCGATACGTTGTTGCACGGCGTCGCGCAACGCCGTATTCGACGGCCCCAGATTGGAACCGTTCGACGCGGTGCCATTGTTCGGCTGCGGCGTGGTGGCGGACGGTCGACCCCAGAAATATTTGGGGTCGTCGAAGTACTGGCCGATCAGCTCGGACCCGATCGGTTTGCCGCTCTTTTCGATCAAGCTGCCGTTCGCCTGATGCGGAAACAGCACCTGTGCCACGCCGGTGGCGATCAGCGGATAGGCGATGCCGGTGATGAGGGTCATCACCAATAACATCGATACAGCATTGCGAATCAACCGACTCATAGCGGCGCACCTCAGTAATGCAGAATCACATCCACCAATGCGGTGGCTTGGTAGTTTTTCTTGCCGTTGTCGTACGCGGGAAAGTCGTATGCGCGCTCGTAGCGAAGCTCCGGACGAATTTCCAAATCCTGCGACACCCAGTGCGTCATGCCGATGGTGTGACTGGAGTAGCGCGTCGCAAAACCCGTGCGTTGACCTTGCTTATCGTCGTAGAACTCGTTTCGGATCGAGATCATGTTGCTTGGATTCAACTCGACATTGAAGTAGTTGACGACGCCATACGCCGGGTTGATGCCGCTCGGGAAATTGGGCGCTTCACCTAGCGGATAACCGGGCACACCTGCCGGCGCGCCGGGTTGGTCGCGTACATAGATGTAATAAGCCTCGGTGAGCATGTGCACGTTGTGGCTGAAGCGATGGCCCCATGTCGTCACGAATTCCTGCAAGTTGTTATAGGTCTGCTTGTCGCCGTTGTATGACTCGACGCAGGGATAGAGCATGTCGTTGTTGGACATCGATACCCAACGCACGCAGGCTTGCAAGCTCGCGCGACTTGAGCGGTTCCACGGCGCGGAATCGTCGCCGCCGTGTACGCCAAGTTGCACCGTCCATTGGTTGTTGAGCTTGGTGGTAGTGATGACACCCACGTTGGTATAGGCATCCACCGTGTACAGGATCGAATGCGTCAACAGATAGTTATTGGGCGAGAACTGCGCTTCGATGTCGGGCAGCGACAGATAGCGGCCCACCGTCACTTGCATACCCTGCGCGATCCACGGGATATACAGATCGACGTACCAAATCATCGGATCGTCGCCATACACCTTGCCGGCCAAAGGCTGGCTGGTGGATGGATTGTTCAGCAACTGATTGCTGAAGACGCCTTTCATGGTGGTGTAGTGGTAGTCGTAGCCCCACAGATTGTCGAAGTGGAAACCCCAGTCGATGTGATCGGTCTGCACCGTGTCGGGAATGCGCTCGATACGAAACAGGAACTGATCGAATTCCACGCGATTGGGACGCGTCGCGTAAGAAAGCGGATAGTTGGTGAAATTGGACGTGCTGAGGTTGGCCGACGGATTGATCCACCCGTAGGTTTCGATATGGTTGCGCTGCATCCACTGCCCGAGCTTGGTGCAGCCAAGCGCCTTCTCCAACGGATACTGCGAATTTTCGTTCGGCACGCCGATCGGATAGTCCACCCCGCCAAGTTGCCACTCCGCCGAAGGGAACGGCGGCGAATCGAACGGAGACTCCATCGCGCGACGTGCGGGCGCTGGCGCGCTGGCGCTGCTCGGTTGTGCGTCTTCGCGGTAGGCGGCGGCCAGGCGAGAGAAGAAACCGTGGCTGCAATCGCCGCTCTCCACCGCAATAGGCGACGCCGGCAAGCTGGTGCTCGCGGGCATATTGCTGACGTTTGTGGACTGCGCCATCGCCGGTGAGAAAATCGGCGCCGCGGTTAGCAGGATCGCTGCGGCTAGAGCCTTCTTGTAGTACATACCTTCCTCTCGAAATGTCATGGCTGGGCGGCATCGCCCAGTCAGCGACGCCGATTTTTTTCAGATGCCGGCGTAACCGCCGAGCACGTATTCGTCTTGCGCCGATAGCGGCGTATCCGGCCCCGCGTTGACGCCGCCTTTGAAGTGATCGCGCATTGGCAACGCGATCACCACGTCGCAATCGGAATCGTTGGATGAGACATGCAATTCCATATGCGGATGCGTAGCGTCCGGCAGCGAAAAAGAAAGTTTCAGCGTTTGCATTGCAGCGTCCTCAAGCGAGACCAAACAGAACCAGCAGCATGTCAATGAATTTGATGCCGATAAACGGAACGACGATGCCGCCCAAGCCGTAAATAAGCAGATTTCGGCGCAGCAGCTGTCCGGCGCCGAGCGGGCGGTACTTCACGCCTTTCAGCGCCAGCGGAATCAGGAAAATGATGATCAGTGCGTTGAAGATCACCGCCGACAGAATCGCGCTTTGCGGCGTCGCCAACTTCATCACGTTCAACGTATTGAGCGCCGGATAGGTGGTGGCGAACGCCGCCGGAATAATCGCGAAATACTTGGCGACATCGTTGGAGATGGAGAACGTGGTGAGCGAGCCGCGCGTGATCAGCATCTGTTTGCCGATCTCCACCACTTCGATCAACTTGGTGGGATTGGAATCCAAGTCCACCATGTTGCCGGCTTCCTTCGCAGCCTGCGTGCCGGTGTTCATCGCCACCGCCACATCGGCCTGCGCCAGCGCTGGAGCGTCGTTGGTGCCGTCGCCGCACATCGCGACGAGGCGGCTTTCCGATTGCATCTGGCGTATCAGCTTGAGCTTCGCTTCCGGCGTCGCTTCCGCGAGGAAATCGTCCACGCCGGCTTCGGCGGCGATGGCGGCGGCGGTGAGCGGATTGTCGCCCGTCACCATCACCGTTTTGATGCCCATGCGGCGCAGCTCGGCAAAACGTTCCTTAATGCCGCCTTTGACAATGTCTTTCAGTTCGATCACGCCCAATGCGTGGTCGCCTTCGGTAACGATAAGCGGCGTTGCGCCTCGGCGCGCGATGTCTTCCGCCATGCGTTTCACCGCCGGCGGCAAATGGCTGCCGAGACTGTCCAAATAACGCTCGACGGAATCCAGCGCGCCTTTGCGAATGCGGCGCTCGCCGATATCCACGCCGCTCATGCGCGTTTGCGCGGTGAAGGGTACGAATTGGGCATGCAACGATTCCAATTCCCGTTCGCGCAAACCGAAGCGTTCCTTGGCGAGCACGACCACGCTGCGTCCTTCCGGCGTTTCATCGGCCAACGAAGCGAGTTGTGCGGTATCGGCCAGCGTGCGCTCTTCGATGCCCGGTGCGGCGTGAAAGGCGACGGCCTGGCGATTGCCGAGCGTGATGGTGCCGGTCTTGTCCAGCAACAGCACATCGACATCGCCAGCGGCTTCGACAGCACGACCGGAGGTTGCGATCACGTTGGCGCGAATCATCCGATCCATGCCGGCGATACCGATAGCGGAAAGCAACGCGCCAATCGTGGTTGGGATCAAACACACCAACAAGGCGATCAGCACCGTCAACGTAATCGGCTCGCCTTTGCCGGCCGCATGCACGCTGTAGATGGAGTAGGGCAACAACGTTGCGCAAGCCAGCAGGAAAATCAGCGTGAACTTGGCTAGCAGAATGGTCAGCGCGATCTCGTTCGGCGTTTTGCGCCGCGCGGCGCCTTCCACCATCGCGATCATGCGGTCGAGAAAACTCTCCCCAGGATTCTGCGTGATTTTGATCACCAGCCAATCCGACAACACGCGCGTGCCGCCCGTGACGGCGCTACGGTCGCCGCCACCTTCGCGAATCACCGGTGCGGATTCGCCCGTAATCGCGCTTTCATCGACACTTGCCGCGCCGATGAGCACCTCGCCGTCGCCGGGAATCTGCTCGTTCGCTTCCACCAGTACGTAATGGCCGGCGCGCAATTCGCTGGACGGCACGAACGTGACGGCTGCATCGCGTTTCGGATCGGCAAGCTTCTTGGCGATCACATCTTTGCGCGAACTGCGCAGCGCCGCGGCTTGCGCTTTACCGCGGCCCTCGGCCAAGGCCTCGGCGAAGTTGGCGAACAACAACGTAAACCACAACCACACGCTCACCCAGAAGATAAACGCGGTGGGCGCTTCGCCGTGGCCGGTCAACGCCTGTACCCATAATAAGGTGGTGAGGATGCTGCACACTAAAACGACAAACATCACCGGATTGCGGAACTGCATCCGTGGCGACAGCTTGCGGAACGCATCCGCAACGGCCTTCCAGATCAAGGTGCGATCGAATGTGCGGATGGCATGAGTGTGCGAAGTCATAAGTTCGATAATCCGAAATCAGTGCGCCGACATCAGGTATTCGGCAATCGGGCCAAGCGCCAGCGCCGGCAGAAAGGTGAGCGCGCCAACGATGATCACCACGCTGGCGAGCAGCGTGACGAACAACGGCGTATGCGTGGGTAAGGTGCCGGCCGAGGCGGGTACGTGTTTTTTCGCGGCAAGCGAACCGGCCATCGCCAGCATGGCGATCGCCAAGGTAAAGCGAGCCCAGAACATGCACACGCCCAGCATCACGTTCCAGAACGGGATATTGGCCGAAAGTCCCCCGAATGCGCTGCCGTTGTTGTTGGCGGCGGACGTCACCGCATAAAGCATTTCGCTGAAACTGTGCGCGCCGGGATTGCCGACCGTCGCGACCGCCGTGGGCGTCATCACAGCAATGGCCGTACAGATCACCACGAGCGCGCACGGAATCAGCACGGCGATGCTCGCCATCTTCATTTCGTACGCTTCGATTTTCTTGCCGATGTATTCGGGTGTGCGTCCCACCATCAGGCCGGCGATAAATACCGCGACGACCGCAAAGGCGAGCATGCCGTAGAGACCGGACCCGACACCGCCGAAGATCACCTCACCCAGTTGCATCAGCCACATTGGAACCAAGCCGCCGAGGGGCGTAAGCGAATCGTGCATGTTGTTCACCGCGCCGCACGATGCGGCCGTGGTGATCGCCGTAAACAAACTGCTCGCGGCAATGCCGAAGCGCGTTTCCTTGCCTTCCATATTGCCGCCCGACTGCAGCGCCGATGCGTGCTGATCGATCGACAGACCATGAAGTATCGGGTTGCCCGCTTGCTCCGCCGCTGTCACGCCGATGGCCAGCGGTACGAAAATCACCAGCATGGTGGCGAGAATCGCCCAGCCTTGACGCTTGTCGCCAACCAAGTTCCCGAAGGTGATGCATAGGCCGCCGGGAATCAGAAAGATGGCCAGCATCTCCAAGAAGTTGGAAAACGGCGTCGGATTTTCATAAGGGTGCGCAGAGTTGGCGCCGAAGAATCCGCCACCATTGGTGCCCAACATCTTGATCGCAACTTGCGATGCCGCCGGGCCCATCGGCAACGTTTGCGTGGTGAGCTGCGCCGGTTTGGTGACAGCGTTGCCCGAAGCGTCCTTCACCGGATTGCCGGACGCATCGGTGACCGGCAGCGCGTAGCTCGAGGTCTGCACCACGGGTACATCGACATACGGTTTGAGATTTTGGATAACGCCTTGCGACACCAGAAGCAAGGCAAGCAAGAACGATATCGGCAGCAACACATAAAGCGTGGTGCGCGTGAGATCCACCCAGAAATTGCCGATGCCCTTTACGGTTTTACGCGCAAAGCCGCGAATCACAGCGATGGCGACAGCGATACCTGTTGCGGCCGACAAGAAGTTTTGCACCGCGAGCGCCGCCATCTGCGTGAGGTAACTCATCGCCGATTCGCCGGAATAGGCTTGCCAATTGGTGTTGGTGATAAAGCTGATAGCCGTGTTGATCGACAAATCCGGGCTTAACGCCGGAAAGTGCTGCGGATTCAACGGCAGCCATTGCTGAAGGCGCTGAAAGGCGTACACAAACACCATGCCACACACGTTGAACAGCAGCATCGCGATCGCGTAGCGCTTCCAGCCCATGTCTTCGTTCGGATCGATGCCGCAAACGCGATAGAGCAACCGCTCAATGCCTGCGCCAGCGCGCGTGAGGCGATTGGGTTCGTCGGCAAAGACGTGGGTCATATAGTCGCCCATCGGCTTGATGAGCAACAGCAGCACGACCAGATAGATGCCGATCTGCAGAAAATCGTTGGCCGTCATTCGAACCACTCCGGTTTCAGCAGCGCCACGCACAAATAAATCGTCAAAGCCACCGCGATCGCAGCAGCCAGTCCGTAGAAAAAGGTCATGGGATTCGCTCCGTTATAAATGTGCGCCGCAGTCGGTCAGCCGCGTGGCCCCAGCCGGTCGCAAAGCAGCAGAAAGCCGAGCGTGGCCGCAGCCAGCACGAAGCCGAAAAGCAGATAGATAACGTCCATGGGATGCACTCGATACCCGACCTACGCACTGTAGGCAGGGCCGCATAAGAAGCGGGTAGCGAAAAGGACGGGACGCGTATAGAACGCGTAAATTTTTTACGGGGTGGGCAGATAAAGCCCAAAGCCCCGGCGTTGCGCCGGGGCGGCAAAACTTAAGCGGCTTGCGCTATGTCGATCAAACCGGCCTCGTTTACGAGGAATGATCCAAAGCGATAAGCCATTGGGAACCGGTGCGATGAAACAACAGCGTGGTCATGCCCGATGCCGACTTGCCATTTTTCCAGGTCACGTTGTAACGGCCGATCGCCATCGCGTAATCGGGGGAGAGTTGCTGCACATCGATCAATTGCAGCGTGAGGTGTCCCATGTCGGCGTTTGCGTTTGGCTTGTAGTGCGACGTGTACATCGCGGCGATCGCGTCGTATCCGACCACGACATCTTTGCTGCCGATATAGCGCACGGTGGACGTGTGTTCGTACGAGGCGCGCATAAAGGCGTCCATGTCGCCGGCGGACCAGTACTTGGCGGTGGCGTCCAGGGTCTGTTGAATCGCTGCGCGCGCGGACGGCGTCTCAGCGGCTGCTTGCGTGGTCGCGGTGAAGGCAACGGTAGCAAGTAAAGCAAAAAGAACGGTTTTCATGGCATCTCCTTGCAAGAAAGGGGCTTCGAAGTACGCGCGGGTCGTATCAGTTTGAACCTGCCCATCATGCCTTGAATAGTGGCGTGCATCTTTCAGATCGGTCTGATTTTGTTGGGTAAAGCAGCACGGTAGGGTAGAGGCCGCGCTACCCCGGCGCTCTCTGCACGCGGCGAAACACAGCCAAATCACCGTTGGCTGTGAGACGGCGCGCCGTTGCCCGAGGCCGGGACGCTTCCATTCTGGCTGCCCATTTATAGGACATCGTTCATGAAATCTCTTCGTCACCGCGCGTTGTATAGCGCGATCATTCTCAGCGGCGTCGTGCTATCGAGCATGGTGTACGCACAAGATGCCGCGAAAAATAAAGGCACGAGCAACAAGACCGCGGTAGCCCAAAACAAATCAGCTTCTTCGTCCGCCACCACGCTGGACGGCATCACCGTTACAGCAAGCAAGCGCGCGGAATCCATCCAAGTAGTGCCAATCAGCATGTCGGCGCTCAATGGCGAGCAGCTGGAGCGGCTAGGCGTTACCAGTCTTGCCGATTTGTCGCGCATCGCGCCGTCGTTGAACGTGGCGTCGTCCGGGCCGGGTTCCAATAACCTGATCATTCGCGGCATTTCCTCCATCGCCGGTTCCGCCGCGACGGTGGGCTACTACCTCGACGACACGCCGATTGCCGCATCGAGCAACGCGGCGTTGCTCTCCACGCGCGGCGTGATCGACCCGTCCGTGTTCGATATCGATCGCGTGGAAGTGCTGCGCGGTCCGCAGGGCACGATTTACGGTTCCAGCTCTATGGGCGGCACGGTGAAGTACGTGACCAATCAGCCGGATGCCGATGCGGTCGAGGCGCGCATCAAGACGGATATTTCAGGCACGCAAGGCGGCGGCTTGAACAACAACGTTAGCGGCGTGGCGAATCTGCCGTTGGTCGACGGCAAAGTCGGTTTGCGCGTTTCGGCGTACGAGCGTTACGACGACGGATTTATCGATCGCTATCCGATCGACCCTTACAACTATCTCGCCGCCGATCCAAGCGGTAAGGTGAAAAAAGACGTCAACACCTATAAATCGTACGGTACGCGCGCCGCGCTGCTGATCAAGCCGGACGATACGCTCACCATCACGCCAAGTGTTCTGTATCAATACTCGCGCCTGGGTTCGCCGTATACGTTCGACGCCGTGCCGGGCAGCTTGTCGAATCCGATCCAGGTTCGCGATGTCAATGAAGCCGATGTGCAGAAATCGCTGATCGCCAACGTCGCCGTGCATAAGCAGTTCGAGTACGCGGAAGTGGTGTCGTCGACTTCGTATTTCACGCGCGAGGTGAATCTCCGGGAAGACGCGTCGAAGGTGATCAACTATTTCTTCGATCTCCCCACCGTTTATCCGGTCACCATGTTCGGCGACTACAAGAACAAGGAATTCACCGAGGAACTGCGCGCCACCAGTACGCTCGACGGTCCGCTGCAAGCGATCGCCGGCGCGTACTATCACCACGTGAACGCGCCGCTGGCGTCGTCCATTCCGTTTCCCGCCGGTTTCAATCAGACCTTCGGTACGCCTTTCCCGAATTATTCAACCATCTATGCCGGCACGCGCAACGCGGCCTTGGACGAATACGCCATCTTCGGCGAATTGTCGTATCAAATTACCGACCAGCTGAAAGCCAGCGCCGGCATGCGCGCGTTTGAAGTGACGCAGTCGTTCACGCAAACGGGCGATGGCGTGTTCAACGGCGGCTACAGCGCCGTGAGCAACCGTTCGCGCGATACCGGCGTCACGCCGAAATACACGCTGGAATATCAAATCACGCCGGACAAGATGGTGTATGCCACCGCATCGCAAGGTTATCGTCCGGGCGGTCCGAACAATCCGGCGCCGGTGTCGCTTTGCGGTCAGGAAGTGGAAGGGCTTGGATTGAACGCCTCGCAGTTGAGCACATACAGCCCGGACTACCTGTGGAACTACGAGATCGGTGCGAAAACATCGTGGCTTGATCACCGCTTGACGGTGAATGCATCGGTCTATCGCATCGATTGGAGCCAGGTGCAGCAGCAGATCGTGCTGCAGTGCGGATTCAATATCACGGCGAACTTCGGTAACGCTGTCAGCCAGGGTGGCGAAGTAGAGATGCAGTTCCGTCCAATCAAATCGCTGACGCTCGGTGCAGGCTTTGGTTATACGGATGCTTACTTGAAGAACGACGTGCCAGGCACGGATGCCAAGGCCGGCAATCGTCTCGTGAATGTGCCGCGTGTGAGCGGCTCCGCGTCGGCAGAATACCGTCACCCGGTAAGTGGAAACTACGATGGATTCCTGCGCGCGGACGTCAGCTATGTCGGTCGCGAGAATTTCCTCTACGACCAAGCCAGCCCGTTCTATCAACGCGGTGGGTTCACCACCACTAACATCCGCGCGGGCGTGCAGGGATACAATGGTTGGGACGTTTCACTGTATGCGACCAACCTGTTCAACAAACGTGGCGAGACCGATCTTCCTGTGGCCATTTCGGCAGACTTGCCGACGACGCGCCGCATGGCGATCAATCAACCGCGCACGATTGGCATGACGGTGCAGTATCAATACTGACCGGATCCCAAGGCAAAACGGAGAAGGCCCGAGTCGCGAAACTCGGGCCTTCTGCTTATTGCGATGATCATGTGCCGGCGTGCGGTTTATCGCCGAAGCACCACTTTTCCAATTTGTGCGCGACACCCGTCACGACCAGCGCACTGGCGATGCCGATGGTGACCTCGCCCAAACGCGTAAGCGCAATCGTCCAGAACGGACCGCTGTGCGGAACCAGCATCACGATGGTGACCGTGGTGGCGCTGAGCTTGCCGGCGTTGCCGACGTTGAAGAGCCAGCACAGCACGATGGATATCGCCATCGTGAACACGTAAGCCCAGTAATTGTCTTGCACGAGGAAAGAGCCAGCGATTGCCACCGTCGCGCCGATGGCGGCGCCGATTACCTGATCGAGCGACGACTTGCGAGTATCGAGATACGTTTGCTGCGTGACGGCGATGGCCGTCAGCGCGCCCCAGAAAGCTTGTTGCGTATGCAACAGCAAACCAAGTCCGTAACCGAGGCTTGCGCCGACAATAGCCTGCGCCGCTAGCGACAAACCGTTGACCAAACGATGGCTCCACGGCAAGCGCTGGTAGAAATCTTGCAGTTGCCGATCGAAGTAGCCGAGTTCGCGACGGATGTCGCGCAGGGGTCGCGTGCTCATCGGCGTGTCGTCCTCACAATGGCGTGAGCTTGGCATACGCGGCGACCAGCCATTTGCTGCCAGCGCTCTCGAAATTCACCTGCAAGCGCGTATGTGCGCCGCTGCCCTCGGCGCTCACGATCACGCCCTCGCCGAAACTGGGGTGGCTGACGCGTTGACCCAACTTCACCGGCATGTCTTCCTGCAACGACGGCGCCTGTTCGGCAAAACGACCCGCATAAAGCGGACGGCTTACTTGCACACGCGGACGTACTTCATCGACCAATGAAGGCGGAATTTCGGCCAGGAAGCGCGATGGCCGTGCGAGCATTTCCGTGCCGTGCATGCGGCGCGATTCGGCATGCGTGATGATGAGTCGCTGGCGCGCGCGCGTGATGCCGACGTAGGCGAGGCGGCGTTCTTCTTCCAGACGGCCTTCGTCTTCCACCGAGCGTTGGCTTGGGAATAAGCCTTCTTCCACGCCGACGAGAAACACTAACGGAAATTCCAAACCTTTGGCGGAATGCAGCGTCATCAGCTGCACGCAGTTGTCCCAGGATTCGCCTTGACCTTCGCCGGCTTCCAGCGCGGCGTGCGAAAGGAAGGCGGACAGTTCGCTCAAGCCCGCTTCGATGTCGTCCGGCGTGAGTTCGAAACGGCTGGCGACGTTGACCAATTCGTCGAGGTTTTCCACGCGCGATTCGGCGTTGCCGCGGCTGTCTTTTTCGTAGAAATCGCGTAGACCGGTTTGCGTAATGGCGTGGTCGATTTGTTCGGCTAGCGATAATGCTGCTTGAGCCCTCTCCCCTCCGGGGAGTACACCTGCTTCTTCTCCTTTTCCCAAGGGAAAAGGGTTGGGTGAGGGGCTGTTCGGAGCGAAAACTTCCGGCGAGGTTGGCCCCTCACCCCAGCCCTCTCCCCGAAGGGGAGAGGGAGAAAAGGCGCGCGCCATTTCGTCGATCATCACAAGAAAGCCCTTGACCGCATTCTTTGCGCGCCCAGCCAACTCCGTTCCCGATGTGAGTTCGCTCAGCGCGGCTTCCCACATCGACGCGCCCTCACTGCGTGCGCGTCGCCGCAACACATCCAAGGTGCGATCGCCGATACCTCGCGGCGGCGTATTGACGGCGCGCTCGAACGCCGCGTCGTCGTGGCGGTTGGCGGTAAGGCGAAGATAGGAGAGTGCGTCTTTGATTTCCGCGCGATCGAAAAAGCGCAAGCCGCCGTAGACGCGGTACGGAATATCGTGCTGGATCAGCTGCTCTTCGAAGTTGCGCGATTGTGCGTTGGAGCGATAGAGGATCGCGCAATCTTTCGCATCGCCATGTTCGGCGATGTATTCGCGGATGCGCTCGATCACGAAGCGCGCTTCGTCTTGTTCGTTGTAGGCGGCGTATACCGAAATGCGTTCGCCTTCATCGCCGGCCGTCCACAACTGCTTGCCGAGGCGATTGCCGTTGCGCTCGATCACGGCGTTGGCGGCTTTCAAAATGGTGGAGGTGGAGCGGTAGTTCTGTTCCAGTTTGATCGTGCGCGCGCCGGGAAAATCGCGCAGGAATTGCTGCACGTTTTCCACCTTTGCGCCGCGCCAACCGTAGATGGCTTGGTCGTCGTCGCCGACGACGAACACCTGGCCGCTGTGGCCTGCGAGCACGCGAATCCACGCATATTGCAGCGCGTTGGTGTCCTGAAATTCGTCGATCAGCAGATAACGCCAGCGTGATTGGTAGTGCTCCAGCACCGCCGGTTGCTTCAGCCACAATTCGTGTGCGCGCAGCAGCAGTTCGGCGAAGTCCACCAGGCCGGCGCGACGGCAAGCGTCTTCGTACGCCTGATAGATCTGCACAAGCGTGCGTGTGACCGGGTGCTGGCCGTGCTCGATGTTTTCCGGCCGCTTGCCTTCGTCTTTCCAGCTGTTGATCTGCCAAGCTGCCTGACGTGGCGGGAAACGCGCTTCGTCCAGGCCAAGACCGGCGACGACGCGCTTCACCATGCGCTGTTGATCGTCGGCATCCAGAATCTGAAAGCTTTCCGGCAAACCTGCTTCGCGCCAATGACGACGCAACAAGCGGTGCGCGATACCGTGGAAGGTGCCGACCGTAAGCCCTTGCGTGCCGCCGGGAATCAGATTATCGAGGCGCGCGCGCATTTCGCCCGCGGCTTTGTTCGTGAAGGTAACGGCAAGAATCGCCCAGGCCGGCACGTGCTCGACTTGATTGAGCCAGCCGATGCGATGCGTGAGTACGCGAGTTTTGCCGGAGCCGGCGCCGGCAAGAACCAAGTAGTGGCCGGGCGGTGCGCAGACGGCTTCGCGCTGCGCGTCGTTAAGCGATTCGATCAGGTGAGAGACATCCATCTGCGGGATTGTAGCCGCTGTCCCTCATTTTCACGCCCTCTCGAAGACGAGAGGGCGCGGCAAGCGCGATCAACGCTTGGAAAACATACCGCCGAGCACCAACAGCGCACCGACGACGATTCCGCTGATGCCGATCCACTGCGGAACGGTTTTGTCGTGCGTGGCCGTCAGTTTGGCCGAGCCGAGCTGCAACACGGTGTCGGTTTGGGAATAGCTGCCGTGGCCGAAAACCACCCACAGGCCGCCGATCAACAACACGAGTCCTACGATAAACAGAATGGCGCGCATGATTCGCTCCGCGAAAAGGACCGCCCGATCATAGGCATGGGCATCTTAAGAAAGGAAGATGCCGCCGATTGCCGTTTCACGATCGCTTAAAATTTGTAGTCGATCATCACGCGGTTATACACAAAGGTTTTATTGCTCGGATTGAGATTCGCGACGCCGCCGTTGGAAAGCTCCCAACGGTCGCGCAACGTCAGGCCGCGCAGATAGCCATCCAGGTGGTAGATCACGTCGAAGTACAAATTGTGGCTGTTGCCGCGATAGACGGTCATGTACTTTGCGTACGCCGCGGTCAGCTGCAGTTTCTTATCGAGCAGATCGTAGGTGAATTTGCCTTTCCAGGCGCGACCCGGACCGGCTTCCACCAAGCCGCGAATCATCGAGGTGGTGTACAGCGGATCGGTGCCGTAATTAGTGGTGTACGGCGAAATCAGCGCGCCGCCACCCACCGCGCCGGCCTCGTGCGCGAGCTTGTTGTAGTAGATATCGAAGCGACCGCTGGGAATGACCACGCCCAGATCGCCGCCGATCGCCTGACTCTTCACGCGATCGCCGGCAACGCCGAAGAGCTTGGCATTGCTTTCGGTGAAGCGATTGTCCGAGCCGTCGTTTTGCGTCAGGTACTGCGCGCCCACCACCGGATTGAAACCGCTGCCGGTGTCGAACACGTAACTGCCCACCGCATAACCGGTACGCGCGAAATGCATGAAATCGTAATAGCGCAACTGCGCGCTCAAGCCGCCATGCACGTAGGTGGTGCCGCCTTCCCACGTACCGGGTGCGGATCGCGCGGTCAGCGGCAGCGCGCCGTTGTTGCCGTACATCGAATCGCCCGAGTATTTCGAGGCGTAATACAGGTTGTCGTTGTACATGCCGTACGACGTGCGGCTCTTCCAGCTGTATTCGCGCACCGCGAACAAATTCCAGCCCTTGATCGGCGTGAACTGCACCATCAGCGCGTTGTACGAGGAAGGGATCATGCGCGAATCGTTGTTGCCCATCCAGGGATCGTCGGCCAGGTATTGGTAGCCACCGCGGAAGAGAAACAGGTCGTTCTTGTATTGCAGATACGCCTGACTGAAGGCGCCAATCGAATTGTTCGGCCCGGCCAGTGTCGTATCGATTTTCGCGAGGTTGTCCGAGTGCGTGTCGAGCGAATTGACGGTCACGAACGAACCGCCGACGCTGAAGCCCCCTAAGAACTGGCCGGTCTGCGCATTGATCAGCGCGCCGACCGAAAACGCTTCGGCATTGGGCGTCGTCTTGCTCTCATAGAGACGGCTGAAGTTGTACATGCGCAGGTCGCCATCCACATGGCCGCTGCTGAAAATGTCGTCGTCGGCGTAAACGGTCGTGCTCGCCGCGACCAGGCCGAGCATGGCGGCGGAAAGCGCCCATGGCTTCAACATGCAGATTCTCCCTAGGGTGGGTGGGACTTTGCGCCTCACCGACAGGCAACGTTATATCGCCGAGTATATGACGGTTTCCAGCAGGATCAGGCCAGATGCCGGCCGTATAAACGTCTTGTCATATGCCCGGAGGCTAGCGGGTGGTGCCCAGAATCACGCTGGAGGCCTTCACCACTGCGATCACCGGCACGCCTTCCTCCAAGCCGAGCTGGGACACGCTCTCCTTGGTGATCACGGCCGACATGACGTTGCCACCGGCCAATTGAACGCGCACATCCGCGTTGACCGGACCTTCGGTGACATGGGTGACGGTGCCTGCGAATTGGTTCCGTGCCGACAGCCGCATCTCGTCGGAGGGAAGCGCCAGCATGACCGACGATGCTTTGATCAGCGCCACGGCTTCGCTGCCGACCTGAAGACCGAGGTTTTCCGTGCTTTCGCAGGTGAGGTTCGCCACGACGTGTTCGCCGCCAGGGAGCACCAATTCCACCGTGTCGTTAACCACGCCTTTGTGGATGACGGTGACCCGGCCGGAAAACTGATTGCGGGCACTGGTTCGCAGCATAAGGCTACCTATCAGCTTGATGTCGTCGGCCGAGGCGTCGGTCAGCGTTTCGAACTGCGATAAGAATCGGCGGTGCACTTCTTCCAGTGCGCTAAAGGTTTCGATAAGCCGCTGACCTCGCTCGGTCAGGCGTGTGCCGCCGCCGCCTTTGCCGCCGGTGATGCGCGTGACCAGGGGTTCGTCGGCCAGATTGTTCATGGCGTCGATGGCGTCCCACGCGCCTTTGTAGCTGACCCCGACCGCGCGCGCGGCGGCCGTAATCGAGCCGGTTTCCTGGATCTTGGCCAGCAGCGCGATGCGGTCGGCGCCGCCCAGTATCTGATTGCCGGACTGAAGCGAAAGTATGCCTTTCAGCTTAAGCATCGTGATGCCTGACTCGCAGCCTGGATGGTGTGAGTCTAGCCAAAGGCGAGAACGGCGGATATCAGGATACGTGGCCGGGATCGCATGGCTTCATGCGATCCCGGCTTAGGTCTTTATTGAACGAAGTCGTAGTAATCGACGCCCAAATCCTGGAACGCGGCTTCGTACGTGGTGCCGGTGCGGGCGATCACGAACTGATCGCGCGGCGGGCAATGGAGCTCCGGATGCTTGCCGTCGTGCAGCGCCTCGTATTCCTGCTGCGACAGATCGGCCGCCGCCGCCAGCGCGGTGCGGAAGTTAATCTTGCCGGCGGCTTCGCGCCACTGCGGCGCCACCTTCAGCGGAATCGCTTCGGAAGCGTCGCCGCTGCCGTAGCCGATTGCGTAGAACTTGGCGTTCGACAGTTCGGCATTTTCATCCAGCGCCTGCTCGAAACCGGCAGCAATCCACGCCGGCAGCGCAGCGGTGTAGAGGTTGCCCAATTCCATCGCCCAGTCGGTGCCGAACTTCACGCGCGTGGCGAGCAACTGCTGGAACGCCGGACTCTTGCGCACCACGCCGGACAACTTGGTGGTGAGCGGATGCGCATCGTGCGCGGCGTCGGCATGACTGCCCAGGCGCACAAATTCGCCGAAGAGATCCGGTTTGTTGCTGCATTCGGCGATCACCGCTTCCGGATCGACGCCGGCTTGCGCGCACATCGCCTGGAATTCTTCGTTCGGCTGCGGCGCGCGCGCCAACGCACGCGCATAAATAAACGCCAGCGCCTGCAGCGGCATCATGTGATACGGACGATGGAAGAACAGGCCATCTGCGCCATTGAGAAAATCGAGATCGGAAACGCCCAGGCGCTCGAGCATCGCATCCACCGCCTGACCCGTTTCGTCGAGATAAGCAAAAGTGGAGTATTTGCCGCTGAATACCGGGAAATCGTGCGCGCGCTTGCTACGCTGACCGTATTCCTGATCGAAATGGCGCGCGAACGGCTTGCGGAAATCCGGGCCGCGATAATCCGACGCGCTGCCGGCGCTCGCCAGATCCACTTCGAACAACTTAGGATCGGCTTCCACCAGCATGGCGACCGCTCCGGCGCCTTGCGTCTGCTCACCGCTGGAGCCGCGCTCGTATTCGGCGATATCGCTGCACACCACGATCGCCTGCTTGCCGTGCGCATCGAAGGCGACGTAGCGCAGCGCGCTCTTCAACGCATACACGCCGCCGAGGCAGGCGTGCTTGAATTCAGGTACTTCGAGCTGACGGGAAAGACGCGGCAGCCCCATGCGTTCCAGCTCGCGATCCACCATGCCGCGCACGATCACGGCGCCGGCAGAGTTGTCCTTGCTGCTTTCGGTGCCGAGCGAGAGTTGGCCGATATTGCGCGGATCGACATTGTAGTTGCGGATCAACCGCAGTACGGCGGTGGCCGCCATGGTGTAGGCGTCTTCGTACGGCGCCGGTCGGCGGAAGCTTCGGCCGACGACGGCCTGCACCTTGTCCCAGGAATTGCCTGTCCACTCGCACCAATCGCGCAGGGAGACGCGGGGCTGGGGTACGTACAGGCTCATGCCGCTCACGCCAGGATTGCGTCGTGCCGTATCGTTCGCTGTATTCAAAACCAGTGTTCCTCGGAGATGTCGGGGCGTCGCCGACCGCATTGGCCCAGGCCCGGCACACGCACGGCGTGCCCGGGACAGGACAGAAAGCGCGTCGAATGCCGGATTCCGGGATCGGCTAGCGGTCGCCGGAAAGCCGTCCAAACGGGGATGATGCATGCGCTCGGCCGGAACCACGGGATTTTAACCACTTATCCCCTTTAACCGCGACAAACGTCGGATCTGCCTGGTTTTTGTGCTTCCGGTCACACGCGAGTCCGTGGCGACGCATGCGCGCCGCGGCCCTATGCAGCCGCGGGACCCGCGTCCGGTTCAATAAATTGGTACGTGTCTGAAAGACAAGTGCGTCGATTTCAGCAGCGTGCGAACAGCGCGCCGTGTCCGGGAAGCTGCAGCTGACCGAGCTCCAGCGAACCTTGGTCCAAGCCGTGACCCGAAAGCGGTTGTGCGCCTTCGAAGCCTTTCAATGTCAGCGATTGCGGCTGTTTGCTGAGGTTGAACACCGCGAGCACTTGCGCGCCGTCATGCTCGCGAACGAAGGCGAGCACCGGTTCGGGTGTATCCAGAAAGCGAATGCCGCCGCGACGCAATGCCGGCTGCGCGGCACGCCATTGCATAAAGCGACGGAAACCGTGCAAGACCGAATCGGGATCGGTTTCCTGATGCGTCACGGCGAGCGCTTTGTGCGCTTCGTCAATCGGCAGCCACGGCGCAACTTTGCTGAAGCCGGCGAAGGCGCTGTCGTCCCAGGGCATCGGCGTGCGGCATCCGTCGCGACCTTTGAAATTCGGCCAGAAAGTGATGCCGTAAGGATCGCGTAGCGATTCGAACGGCACGTTCGCTTCGGTCAAACCAAGTTCTTCGCCTTGATACACGCACACCGAGCCACGCAACGAACACACCATTGCGGTGAGCAGGTTTGCCAGACGCGGCGATGCGTTGCCATTACCCCAACGCGTGAGCACGCGTTCGACGTCGTGATTGGAGATCGACCAGCACGGCCAGCCTTCGCTGACTTGCGCTTCGAGTTGCTCCACGGTGTTGCGGATATACGTCGCGCTGAAATCGCTGCCTAGCAGTTCGAAGCTATAGCCCATATGCAGGCGATGGCCGTGCGTGTATTCGGCCATCGTTGCGAGCGAATCTTCCGACGAAATTTCGCCGAGCGTCACTGCGGTCGGATAGAGATCGAGCAATGCGCGCAATTCACCGAGAAAGGCGAGGTTTTCCGGCTGCGTGTTGTTGTAGAGGTGATATTGGAACGCGTAGGGATTATCCGGACTGAAACCGCGGCCCACGCGTTTTTCTTTCGGCTTCGGCGGATTGTCGCGCAGCTGCGCGTCGTGGAAACAGAAGTTGATTGCGTCCAGACGCAACCCGTCCACGCCTTTGTCAAGCCAGAAGCGCACGTTGTCGAGCACCGCCGCGCGCACTTGCGGATTGTGGAAATTCAAATCCGGCTGCGAAGCGAGAAAGTTGTGCAAGTAGTACTGGCCGCGTCGCGGCTCCCATTGCCACGCCGAGCCGCCGAAAATCGCCAGCCAGTTGTTTGGCGCGCTGCCGTCGGGTTTTGCGTCCGCCCACACGTACCAATCGGCTTTATCGTTGGTCTGGTTTTCGCGGCTTTCCTTGAACCATGCGTGTTGATCGGAGGTGTGGCTCAACACCTGATCGATCATCACTTTCAAATTTAGGCTGTGCGCTTTCGCCAGCAGACGATCGAAATCGTCGAGCGTGCCGAACAGCGGATCGACGTCGCGATAATCGGCAATGTCGTAACCGAAGTCGGCCATCGGCGAACGGAAGAACGGTGCGATCCAGATCGCATCCACGCCCAGGCTTGCCACGTAATCCAGTCGCTGGATGATGCCCGGCAAGTCACCGACGCCATCCTGGTTGGTGTCGAGAAAACTGCGTGGATAAATCTGGTAGATGACGGCGCCGCGCCACCAGCTTGCATCGATCATTGAAACCCTGTCCTTGAAATCCGATATTTGCCGCGACCCACTTCCTCGTCGCGCGCATGCAGGCGAGCGGCGAAGCTGCAATGCCTTTCCGAATCCACGGCGCGTTGAAAGACAGACGTAAGCCTGCATCCGACGCGGCGGTGAAAAGCAGGTGCAGCTTAGACGCGCGACCCGCGCGACTCGCGTCGCTTGCATACGTATTCATTCGTGCTGCGGTTGCGGCATGAATACGCAGGCGGGAAATCGATGAGGATTGCGCGGAAATGGAGTGGATTCGGAAAAACCGCGCATTTGCCTCGATTTATGCCTGTTTTGTCGTGCTAGCGCGTCGTGACGAAATATGCATGCTGCGCTGCGATAGGCGGTCAAGGGGGCGCGCTATGAATACGTATGCAAGATGTAGTTCCCATGGAAAAACGCGCCCTACCATCCATTCACGCCGCCGACTCCACATCGGACAGCGTGCGAGCTGCCCGTGTTTGCGAACCGCGACAACGTGGCGGTCGGCAATCACAAGATGCGACTACATAAAAATTGTTTGGGGAGGGGAACGTGATACTCAAGCGTAATTTGCTGGTGATGGCACTGGCTTCGGCTGGTCTTTGCATGGCTTTCGGCGTACAGGCTGCGACGGGCGATACCGGTGCGCAGCAGACGACCGATTCGTCGCAACAAGCCGCCACGACGAGCAACAACACCGCCAATAACGGCAGCACCAGTCAGGCAACCACCAATCCGAAGAGCCAGGCGCAGTTGGCCAAGAGCTTGTCCACCGTGACGGTGACGGGCTTCAGCGCGAGCGTCGAGAAGTCGGTCGACTATCAGCGTTATGCCGACACGATTCAGAGCGTGGTGACGGCGGCCGATATCGGCGGTCTTCCGGATCAGTCCATCGCCGACTCGCTGACGCATCTGCCGGGCGTTTCCGCCGAGCGCATCGCGGGCCAGGCATCGCAGATCAATATCCGCGGTCTTTCGGGCGACTTCATTCTGACCACGCTGGACGGTCGCGAGCAGCCCTCGACCAGCGGCACCAACTACATCCAGTTCGACCAATATCCGTCCGAACTGATCAACATGGCGACGGTGTACAAAACCTCGCAGGCATCGCTGATCACAGGCGGCGTGGCGGGCACCATCGCGTTGCAGACGGCCAATCCGCTGGATAACACCAAGGATCAGTCGCTCAACATCGATACGCGCGGCAGCTACAACGACGCGGCGAACGGCGTGCCCAATGCAAGCGCGACCGGTTATCGACTGAGCGTGGCCTACCAGGGCAAGTTCCTCGACAACACCTTGGGTGTTGGCCTGGGCTTTGCGGATATGTATCAGCCGCACGTGTCCGAGCAGTTCGTCGGCGAAGCGTCCGACGGTGGTTTGTATCAGCTCAACAAGGCCAGTCCGCAGCAGTCGTATATGCCCGAAGGCGTGCAGCTGCAGCAGAACGGCGGCGAAGAGCGTCGTCGCGGTTATCTCGGCACCGTCGTGTGGAAGCCCACCGATGAGTTGCAATTGACCGCCGATACGTTCTTCTCGAAGTTCGACAACTCGTCGTACGGTTTCGGTTACCGTTCGCAGAATTACTACGGCAACAATACGCAGGTCACCAATCCGGTGTTCACGTATGCGCAGCCTGGCCAGCCGGGCACGCTGATCGGCGGTACGGTAACCGGCGCCAGCGCCTCCTCGCAGTTCTCCAACGAAACCACGGCCGACAACTACACGACGAACACCAACGTGTTCTCCGGCGGCCTGAACATGAAGTGGAACCACGGCAACTGGCACGTCGAATCCGATCTGTCGATGTCGCGCGCCGCCAGCCACGAAATCAACGTCGACACCACGGCCGATCCGTACAACGGCCTGGGCACCGCAACCCCGACGCTGATGTCGCAGACGGCGAATTTCTTGCTGAAGGGTCGCTCCATCGGCGATCTGTCGTTCGCCAATCCGGGCATCTACACCAACCTCAACGACATGGCGTTGTCGCGTTACGGTGTGTATCCCTACATTTATCACGATCGCGATAAAGCGTTCCGCACCGCCGTTCAATACGATCTGCCGAACAACCCCGTGTTCACGGCGATCGAAGCGGGCGTGTACGCGAACAACCATGCCTATAACGCGGATCGCGAGGTCTATGTATACGGTTCGGAGTGGGGCGGTTATGCAAGTAACAGCCCGGGTCAGCCGCCGCTGACCATTCCGTCCTCGGCTGCGCAGGTCACCTGCTGGAAAGGCAACTTCAGCGGCTTCCCCTGCTTCCTGACGCTCAACGGTCCAGCCATCTTGGCCGCGCACGGCATCGTCGCCAACCCGGTGAAGAACATCACCGATCAGAGCTGGTCGGAAATTCAGAGCGGCTCGGTCAACGAGCGCACGCGCGACTTCTTCCTGATGGGCGATATCGACGCGCAAGTCGGCGGCCGCGAGCTGACCGGTAACGTCGGCGTGCGCGTGTCGCACCAGTCGCAGTACAGCAACGGTCTGCAGCAGGTCGGCAACGGCGAAGGCGTTCCGATCACCGACGGTAACGGCAACACCAGCACCGACTACGCGCCGCTCAAGGTCGGCAAGACGTATACCGACTACCTGCCGTCGTTGAACCTGATCTATCACTGGGACGACAACGACCAGACGCGTTTCTCCGCAGCCAAGGTACTGTCGCGTCCGCCGATCAACACGATGCTGGCAGGCGCAGGTTCCTGGGTGTCCAACGGTCAGTACAACGTGTGGGGCGGCACCAGCCCGCTGCTGAATCCGCTGCGCGCTACGCAGTACGACCTGGATTACGAGCATTACTTCGACGATTCCACTGGCGAAGTGACGGTGGGTGTGTACTACAAGGACATCGCCTCGTTCATCCAGAACGTCACCTACAACAACTTCGATTTCGCCGCGGCCGGCATCAAGGTGCCGACCAATCCGGCCACCGGTCAGCCTTACGCGAACGGCGTCTATCAGACCGCCTACAACGCACAGGGCGGTCACGTGGACGGCGTGGAAGCGCAGTTCACCAAGACGCACTTCCTGCCGGGCATCTGGTCGGGCCTGGGCTTCGACGCAAACGTGGCGTTCAGCGCGAGCAACGTGCACAACCCGACCACCCTGGCTGGCCCGACAACGCAAATCGGCTTGCCAGGCTTGTCCAAGCGCGTGGCGAGTGCGGCGCTGTTCTACGACAACGGCACCTTCTCGGCCCGCTTGTCCGCGAACTACCGTTCGTCGTTCCTCTCCGACACGCAGATCGCCGTCGACAACCAGTTGGTGACGTTCGCATCCGAAACCGTGTACGACTTCCAAGCGGCGTACAACATCACCAAGCAGTTCAGCGTGGTGGCTCAGATGCTCAACCTCAGCAACCAGCCGACGCGCACGTACTTCGGCGGCAACCCGACGCAGACCGGCACGATCCAGTACTTCGGACGCACCAGCTACCTCGGCGTGAACTTCAAGCTGTAAGAACCAGCCGCGCTGGATGCCGTTGTGGCGGCATCCAGCGCGTCTCCCCCGGCCNCCCGGCATCTCCATTTACTTCGCCCCCACCCGCCCCCTGGGCTTCATATTACTGTTTTACCAACCTGCGGGGGTGTTTGCGGTGGGGGCGGCACCCCGCGCGTCTCCCCCGGCCCGGCTCTGTTGACGATTGTGGAGTCGGGTCTTTTTATTTAAAAAATAGGCGAGTCCCGGTTCGCCATCGTCGACGCTTCGACATCGTTGCGCGGCCTGCGCCGTGACGACGACACTCCATCCCCGGGAGATCTCCATGTCCAAGCTTCGTGTTCTGTGTCGCGCTGCGTTGACCGCCGCGTTGGTGTTTTCCGTGCCTGCGTTGGCGAGCGCGAATACGGCGCCGGCAAAATCGAACGCGCAACCGTCCGACGTCTACTACGAAGTCTTCGTGCGCGCGTTCTACGACACGAACGGCGACGGCATCGGCGATCTCAACGGCGTCACCGCCAAGCTCGATTACATCAAGTCGCTTGGCGTCAGCGGCATCTGGTTGATGCCCGTCAATCCTTCGCCCACGTATCACGGTTACGACATCACCGATTACGAAGGCATCAATCCGCAGTACGGCACGCTGCAGGATTTCAAAAAGCTGGTCGACGAAGCGCACAAGCGCGGCATCAAAGTCGTGATGGACATGGTGATCAATCACACCAGCGATCAGCATCCGTGGTTCAAAGCGGCGCTCGATCCGAAAGACCCGCATCACGATTGGTATCTGTGGGCCACGCCGAAAACGGATCTGCATGAGATCAGCGCCGTCGGCGGCCCGGCGTGGCATCGCGCGCCGAACGGCAAGTACTACGAAGGCACCTTCACGGGTGCGATGCCCGATCTGAATTACGACAACCCGGCCGTGCGCAAGGAAATGATCGACACCGGTCGCTTCTGGTTGCGTCTGGGTGTCGACGGATTCCGTCTGGATGCCGCGCAACATATCTACGACGACATGCGCAGCGATATGGACAGCCCCGTCGCGCTGAAGAAAAACGTGCAGTGGTGGGCCGAGTATCGCCACGCGCTGGAAGAGACGAATCCGCACGTGTGGCTGGTCGGCGAAGTGTCGCGTCAGAATCCGGACGATCTGACGCCGTACATGGGCCCGCTCAACACGGTGTTCAATTTCCCGGTGGCGACGCAGCTGATCAACAGTGTGAACCAGGAACGCAATCTCGGCATCGGTCGCGGTCTCGAGTACACCTATGCGGCGTATCGCGCGCACGCGGACGGTCATTTCGACGATGCGCCGTTCCTCTCCAATCACGATCAAGAACGCGTTATGAATCAGCTCGACGGCAATATGGCGCATATGCGTCTTGCTGCAGCGCTGTTGCTCACGCTGCCTGGCGAGCCCTTTATCTACTACGGCGAAGAGCTGGGTATGCAAGGCGCGAAACCCGATGAAAATATCCGTGAGCCGATGCGCTGGTATCGCGACGGCAAAGGGCAGGGCACGGCGAGCTGGAAAGATTGGAGCGCGCACGACGGTCCAGAGATTTCCGTGCAGGCGGAAGATGCCGATCCCAATTCGCTACTCAACCTGTATCGCAAGCTGATCGGCTGGCGTGAACACATCGGCGCGCTGCGCGACGGCGTACTGCATGATGTGCCCGTGACCGATCCACATGTGCTGGCTTACACGCTGCAAGACGCACAGTCGCAGGTGTTGGTCGTGCACAACTTGTCGCGCGAAACCCGCACTTTTCCGCTCAATGCGAAGGTCCATGCGACGACGGTGCTCGAGCAAAGCGGAACCGGTGTCGTTATGACGCAAGGTCATGTCACCTTGCCGCCCTACGCGAGTGCGGTGCTGCAGTAACGGCGCACCGCATCGTTGCCGCTTTGAACGATTTTGCCCCCGCACCCTGGCGGTGCGGTTATAGTCGGGCGGTTTTCGCGTCTAGGGATGTTGGGATGACAACGCTGCGATATCTTGCAATCGGCGGTTTACTGTTGGCGATCGCTTCCACCCATCATGCGGCGGCTGCCGATCAACCCAACACCGCGGCCTTCCAGCTTCAGCACGCGGACGCGCACGGCATCGATTTGGTGCAGGGGAAAAACCGCATCGTCGTGCGTTTCGTGGCGCCTAACGTGGTGCAGATTCACGGCATGCCCAGCGGTTTCAGCAGGCGGCCGGGCATCGTGATGGACCCGCATGGTTCCCGCGATATGTTGTCGAATCTGCACGCGAGCGATACCTCGTCGGCCGCTTCCGTATCGAGTCCTGAGTTGGTCGTCACCTGGAACAAGCAGACGGCTCATCTCGTCGTAGCGGATGCGCAAGGGCATACCTTGGTCGAGACCGATCCGGCCACCTTGATGGACGGCCATATCGACCTGCAGCACGACGCTGCAGATCCGCTCTACGGCATCGGCGGTTACGACGCGTTCGAGCCCGCAAAGGGCGGCTTACTGCGTCACGGCGTGCAGATCGCCAAAGCCGGCGAACAGGGTTATCCGGGCGCGCCGTTCGTGTGGAGTACACGCGGCTATGGCGTGCTGGTCGATACGGTCGGCGCGAAATTCGATCTGGCGGAAGGACGCATCGATGTCAGCGGCGTCACGCGCGAAGACATCAGCTATGACGTGATGGCCGGCACGCCGCCGCAGATCTTCGCCGCACTCGCCACGCTTAGCGGCACGCCGCCGATGTTTCCGAAATGGGCGATGGGCTTTACCAATAGCCAGTGGGGCATCGACCAACAGGAATTCATCGCCATCGTGCACGGCTATCGCACGCGGCACATCCCCATCGACAACTTCACCTTCGATTTCGATTGGAAGGCATGGGGCGACGACAACGATGGCGAATTCCGCTGGAATGAGAAGAAATTTCCGGGCGGCCCGGACGGCTCTTTGAAGGCGACGATGGATCAGCTCGGCATGCATATGACCGGCATCATGAAACCGCGCATTCATGTCGACACGGCCGAAGGGCGTTACGCCGAAGCGCACGGCTACTGGGTAAACAACCGTCCGCAGAACACCGATTATTTTTCGTTGAAACCGGTGCGCGAATTGGATTTCGATCAGTCCGCCGTGCGTGCATGGTTCTTCAATCCTGCACTGAAGCATTCGTTCGACACCGGCATCGTCGGCTGGTGGAACGACGAAGCCGATGATACCGACAGCAATACGCAGTTTCTCAACATGCAGCGTGCGCTGTACGACGGTCAACGCGCGTATAGCCAGACCCGCGTGTGGTCGATCAATCGCGATTTCTATCTCGGCGCGCAACGTTACGCCTACGGTTTGTGGTCTGGCGATATCGACACCGGCTTCGACAGCATGGCCGCGCAACGTCAGCGCATGCTGAACGCGATCGATGCAGGCGAGATGAAGTGGGGCATGGATGGCGGCGGCTTCAAAGGCCATCCGGACGATGAAAACTATGCGCGCTGGATCGAATTTGGCGCGTTCGTGCCGATCTTCCGCGTGCACGGCACGCTAGGCGAAAAGCGTCAGCCGTGGATGTACGGCGCGACCGCCGAGCAGGCTGCCGCCGATGCGATTCGCCTGCGTTATGCGTTGATTCCTTACATCTACAGCTACGAGCGCTTGGACACCGTCAAAGGCTTGGGCCTGGTGCGTCCGCTGACGTTCGATTATCCCGACGACGCGCAAGTGCGCGACGACGTCGATGCGTGGATGTTCGGTGACAGCCTGTTGGTGTCGCCGGTGGTGGTGAAAGGTCAAACAGAGAAGGACATCTATCTCCCCGCCGGTCAGTGGACCGACTATTTCAGCGGCAAGGCGTATCAAGGCGGACAGACCATCCACTACGCGGTGGATAGCAAAACCTGGCACGACATTCCGCTATTTATCCGCGAAGGCGCGATCATTCCCACGCAGCCGGTGATGGATTACGTCGGCGAGCATCCGGTCACGGAGATAACCGTGGACGTCTTTCCCGCCGAGCGCGCCACGCATTTCGATTACTACGATGATGACGGCGGCACCTATGCGTATGAGCATGGCGCTTTCTTCTCGCAACGATTGACGGCGCAGCGCGATGCCGACGGTGCGCAATTCAGCACCGACGCGACGCATGGCAGTTACAAACCAGCGCTGAAGTATTACTTGGTGAAAGTGCATGGTGTGACGGCGGCGGCCGTGAAGGTCGGCGCCAAGGCGCTCAAGTCGTATGCGAATGCGGAAGCGTTGCAGGCGGCAAAGGGTGAAGGTTGGATGGTCGATCACGATCGTTATGGCGACGTGACGATCGTTCGCCTTGAGGTTGGTAAAGCGCGGCATGTGGCGCTGAGCTCCGCCACTTCCCACTAAGCGAAATCTCGCGCATCGGCTCCCTCCCCTACTTTTAGTAGGGGAGCGTTGGGGTGGGGTAAAGCAACCTTGCCTTGGATTTTGCCGGCGCCGCAAGCTCATACAGCCCCACCCCAACCCTCCCCTGTTGAACAGAGGAGGGAGCAGTGCCATGCGTGGATCACGTCTTCGGCATTGAACCCACCGCCATATCTGTACGACACTCGGCACCCTGGAAGTAAACGTTTACATTGCCGTGTGCATCAAGGAGTCGCCATGTCCCGCTCGATCTCGTTACGCCGCATCGCATTCAGCCTGACGCTCGCCACGTCGCTCGCCTTGGGCGCCGCTTACGCCGCGACACCGTCAGCCTCCGACACGGTAGCGATCAAGGTGGACGCGAAAGCGGCCGGGACATCGTTTCCCCATTTCTGGGAGCAGATGTTCGGTTCGGGACGCGCAGTGCTCGCATTGCGCGACGACTACCGCAAAGACATTCAAGACGTGCATGCGGCCACAGGTTTTAGTTTTGTGCGCTTTCACGGCATCTTCGATCGCGACGTCGGCGTGGCGCAGCGTGATGCGGACGGTCATATCACGTACAACTTTTCGTACGTCGATCAGATCTACGACGGCCTGCTGGAGCGCGGCGTAAAACCGTTTGTCGAACTCGGCTTTATGCCGCCGGAATTGAGTTCGGATCCTTCCAAGCAGCACGACTTCTGGTATCACCCGAATGTGATGCCGCCCAAGAGCTACGATGAGTGGGATGCGATGGTGCGCGCGTTCACCGAGCATTTGATCGCGCGCTACGGCATCGACGAAGTGTCGTCGTGGTATTTCGAGGTGTGGAACGAACCCAACCTCACTTTCTGGGGCGGTCGGCCGGAGCAACCTACGTATTTCGAGCTGTATGACCACACCGCGCGTACGTTGAAAGCGATCAGCCCGCGCCTGCGCGTGGGCGGACCTGCGACGGCGCAAGCGGCATGGGTACCGGACTTCCTCAAGCACGTGCACGATGCGAAGGTGCCGGCGGATTTCGTGAGCACGCATGTCTACGGCGACGACACCGCGCAAAACGTATTCAAGACGAACGAGAACATTCCGCGCGCCGACATGGTGTGCCGCGCGGTGGATACCGTGCATCGTCAAATCAAGGCGTCGCCGTATCCGAAGATGCCGTTGATCTTTAGCGAGTACAACGCGTCTTACGCCAACCTGCCCAACGTCACCGACTCGGTGTACATGGGCCCGTGGATGGCGAACACGATTCGCGAATGCGCCGGCAAGGTCGACATCATGAGCTATTGGTCGTTCTCCGATGTCTTCGACGAGCAAGGCGTGGTGCGCACGCCGTTCTACGGCGGCTTCGGCTTGGTTGCGGCCGATCGCATCGAGAAACCCGCCTTTAATGCGTTTGCGATGCTGCACCGTTTGGGCGATACGCGCTTGCCCGTCGCTTCCGATAGCGCCTTGGCGACGCGTCGCACGGACGGTACGGTGGTGCTTGCGCTGTGGAATTACGCGCCACCCGTCGGCGACACCGCTGCGTATACCAAGGGCGAACCGAAGGGTTCCACCAAGCATTTCGATATCGACGTATCGCATCTGAGTGCGGCAGCCAAAGCCACGGTTTGGCGCGAGGACGAGCAGCACGGCAACGCTGTGGCGACGTTCGACAGCATGGGGCGTCCGGATTTCCCTAGTCGTGAACAGATCGTGCAATTGCGTGCTGCAGGCAAAATGGCCGCGTCCGAATCGATGGATGTGCAAGACGGTCATTTGCGTATCGACATTCCGCCGCAGGGCTTGGTAGTGCTCGAACTGCATTGATCTTCGCTCCCTCTCCTCAGAAGGAGAGGGAGCTAGGGCGTGGCGCATGAATACGTATGCAAAAGGCAACCAGGACACGCTGGCTTGCCTACCATGCACGATTGCCTGCGCGAACGTGTTTCGCATGCTGCAGTCGCAGCATGCGCATCGTTGGATGCCATGACATCGCAGGGGGACGCTGCCATCATCGGCAGGTTGCAGTAACACCGAAAGCGGGAGTGCGCATGCTGAGCGTAGTGATGATGGCCGCGTTGGCTGCCGGGACCCAAGGAGACGCGTGGCGCAATCAAATCGCGTGGCGCGGCGAGCAAGCGCATATGACCGGCACGAAAGACGGCCGCTTCACCTTGACCGGTCCGTTCGGTACGCGCGATATCGGCGCGCAACGCATGCGCGTCGACACGGCGAGCCCGATGTTCGACGGTTTGTTCGCTATGGCGCAAGACGAACTGACGCAAGATTCGGTCACCGCCATCCGCGACGGCGCGTTCGATCACGGGCAGCCGATTCCGTGCACATGTTTTGAGACTGGCGCGAAATGGCCGTACGTGTGGACGCGCGATCTGTCTTATGCGGTCGACCTGGGTGTGTGGAAAATCGATCCGTTGCGCGCTCGCAACGGTTTGAACTTCAAGTTGTCGGACGTACGCGACGCATCGCAGAAGCAAGGTTTGTACGTGATGCAGGACACCGGTTCGGGCGGCAGCTGGCCGATCAGCACCGATCGTGTGGTCTGGTTTCTCGGCGCGCACCATCTGCTCGACGATAAGCATTTTGCCGGCGACGTCTATCGCGCCTTGAACGATACGCTCGCGCAGGATCGTCAATACACATTCGATCCGGACAAGGGCTTGTATCGCGGCGAAACCTCTTTCCTCGACTGGCGTGAACAAACCTATCCCGCGTGGACGGCGGACAACGTGGTGTTTATCGCGCAATCGTTCGCGCTATCCACCAACGTGTTGCATTACCAAGCGCTGCAACTAGCCGCGCATCTTTCCGCATCGCACGGTGATGCGGCTAACGCTAAGCGTTACGAGGAACAGGCCGCCGCGCTCAAGAAAGCGATCAACGCGCATTTCTGGCGCGCGGACCGCGGCATGTACATGAGTTACATCGGCGGCAACGGCGCACCATTCGATACCTACGATTTGCTCGGCACGGCGCTGGCCGTCACGAGCGGCGTCGCGGAAGGCGATCGCGCACGCAAGGCGCTGGAAAACTATCCCACATGGCCCGCAGGCAGTCCGGTGATCTGGCCGGAGCGCGCCGATCAGCCGGTTTATCACAATCGTGCGATCTGGCCGTTCGTAAGCGCGTATGCGCTGCGCGCCGCGCGCGCGATCAACGATCCGGCTCGCATCGCGCACGAGCTCCGCTCGATCATGCGCGGCGCGGCGATGGCCGGGTCTAATATGGAAAACTACGAGCTTGCGACGCAAGCGATCCATGTCGACGAAGGCAAGCTCAGCGGTCCGGTGGTGGATTCGCCGCGTCAGCTGTGGTCGGTGGCGGCTTATCTGGATATGGTCGACGAAGGTGTTTTCGGTCTTACGGAAGATGGACGCATCGAGCCCAAGATTCCAACGTCGCTGGCGCCGATGCTGTTCGGCGAGAGCGACAGCATCAGCCTGCATTTGACCGATCGCACGATCACACTGCGTCGGCCGCGCAGCATGCGTGGCGATCTGCTCGTCGCGGATCGCGTCGCGCAGCATGGCCACGACGTCGTGGTGACGCTGAAGGCCATCGACGCGCCCTCCGCCAAGCTACGCACGGATGCGCCGCTTTACGCCCCCGCTGCGCCCTCCGCGCCGACGATCACGCGCGACGACAAAGGCTGGCGCGTCCGGACCGATGGCAAGGTTGATCTCTACGCGGACGGTCAACGTGTCGGCAACGTCGAGGGCGACACCTATATCTCCCAGGGCGCAAAACCGCCGTGCGTCAGCGCGACGCGCGTGGGCGAGCAGGGCATCGAATCTTTGCATAGCCCGACTGTCTGCGGTGGTGAACCGACGGCGATCGGTGACGGTTGGCCGCGCTCGTGGACCGCGCCGACGGCGGGACGTTATCGCGTGTCGCTGCGATACGAAAACAATCACGGCACGATCGAGACGGGCGTGACGGCAGCCGTCAAAATGCTGGTCATGCGTTGCGGCAACGATGAGCCGCAGCGCACGCCTATAGTGATGCCGCACAGCGTGGGCGAGCAGTCGTCCACGTATGGCGTGATTTCGGTGAAAGCCGGCGCCGAGTGCCGCTTCGATTTGGAGCACGGTTTCAATATGAGCGATCTCAGCCATTTTGCGCACTTTACGGGCGGCAAAGGCGGCATCGACGGACCGCTCAACGACGCGCGCATCGGCGAATTGATCATCACGCCTACGACAGGTACGCCATGAATCGCAAACCGAGCCTGTCGTTTTGGCAAATCTGGAACATGTGCTTCGGCTTTCTGGGGATCCAGTTCGCCTTCGCTTTGCAGAACGCCAATGTCAGTCGCATCTTCCAAACGCTGGGTGCGAGCGTGGCGGATATTCCGGTGCTGTGGATCGCCGCGCCGCTTACGGGTTTGATCGTGCAACCGCTGATTGGCTACGCCTCCGATCGCACATGGGGGCGCCTGGGACGTCGTCGTCCTTACTTCCTCGCGGGCGCCGTGCTTACCACGATGGCGTTGTTGTGGATGCCGAATTCCGCCGCGTTGTGGATTGCGGCGACCTTGTTGTGGGTGATGGATGCGTCGATCAATGTGTCGATGGAACCGTTTCGCGCCTTCGTCGGCGATCAATTGCCGACGACGCAGCGCCCGCTGGGTTACGCGATGCAGAGTTTCTTTATCGGCCTCGGCGCAGTGGTTGCGTCGTTGCTGCCGTATCTGCTTGCGCATTGGGGCGTGAACAATGTCGCGGCGCCGGGCGGCGTGCCAGATACGGTGCGCGATTCATTCTATGTGGGCGGCGCGGTGTTGTTGGGATCGGTGGTGTGGACGGTGATCTCCACCAAGGAATATCCCCCCGAACAACTGCGCGTATTCGCTGAAGAACCGGCAACGACGCCGGCAGAAATCCAATGGCCGCGCGTCATCGGCTACGGGTTGTTATGGCTTGTCGTCGGATTGGTCGGCGTTTGGTTTGTGCATGCGTATCGCCTGGAGAAAGAGCTGTATTTGCTCGCGGGTGGTGTGTCTGCGTTCGGTCTGTGCCTGTTGTTGCGGAGCGTCGTTCGCATCGAGGGCGTGTTTAAGCAGGTCATGACGGACTTGCTCACCATGCCCGATGCAATGCGTCGTTTGGCGTGGGTGCAATTGTTTTCCTGGTTCGCGTTGTTCGCGATGTGGATCTACACCACTGCAGGCGTCGCGCAGGTGCATTTCGGCAGTAGCGACCCCAATTCGGCGGCTTACAACACCGGTGCGAACTGGGTGGGTGTCCTGTTCGCGGCTTACAACGGTTTCGCGGCGCTCGCCGCGCTGGTGATTCCGCTGATGGTGCGTCGCTGGGGTTTGCGCGTCAGTCACTTGATCAATCTGTGGCTTGGCGGCGCGGGGCTAGTGTCGTTTCTGCTGATTCGCGATCCGGATTGGTTGCTGCTGCCGATGGTGGGCGTAGGCTTCGCGTGGGCGTCCATTCTGTCGCTGCCGTACGCCTTGCTATCGGACAACCTGCCGGCGGAGAAGATGGGCGTTTATATGGGCATCTTCAATTTCTTTATCGTGATTCCGCAATTGCTCGCGGCGAGCGTGCTGGGCTTTTTGTTGCGCGTGTTTTTTCACGGGCAGCCGATTTATGCGCTGGTGCTCGGTGGCGCCAGTTTGGTGGTGGCGGGTTTCAGCGTGCTAGGTGTGAACGAGCCGGCGTCGAAAACAGCGGTCGGTTAAGTGCCGGCGCGCGCTGCGTCGGCGCTCGCCGCCGCACGTTGTTGCAAGAGATGCCGTTCGCGCGTGTTGCGCGCCAGCGACGCGGCGCGTTCGAATTCCTCGCGCGCTTCGGCATGGCGTTGCAGGCGGCTGAGCAAATCGCCGCGCACGCTCGGCAGCAGATGGTAGTGGCGCAGTTGCGGTTCGTTCGCAAGGGCATCGACCAAGGCCAATCCCGCTTCAGGGCCGGCCGCCATCGCCACGGCGACGGCGCGATTGAGTTCCACTACGGGCGAAGGCATTACTTGCGCGAGCGCCGCATACAGCGTGGCGATGCGCGTCCAATCGGTGGTCTCGACGCTGCGCGCGCGCGCATGGCACGCGGCAATGGCGGCTTGCAACGCATAAGGGCCGCGCGCGCTGCCGAGTTTTTCGATGCGTTCCAAAGCGGCAAGTCCGCGGCGGATCAGCAACGGGTCCCAGCGGCTGCGATCTTGATCCGGCAATAGAATCGGTTCGCCCGTCGCCGTCGTGCGTGCATGCAGGCGTGATGCTTGAATTTCCATCAACGCCATCAAGCCCAGCACTTCCGATTCCAGTGGCGCGAGACCGGCGAGCACGCGGCCCAGGCGCATCGCTTCGTTGCACAGTTCGGGACGAATCCAATCGTCGCCCGACGTCGCCGCGTAGCCTTCGTTGAAAATGAGATAGATCACTTCCAACACGGAGGCAAGACGTTCGTCGCGCTCTTCGCCACGCGGTACTTCGAACGGGATCTGTTTATCCGACAACGTGCGTTTGGCGCGCACGATGCGTTGCGAAATGGTGGGTTCGGGCACGAGAAACGCGCGCGCAATTTCGTCGGTGGTCAAGCCGCCGAGCAGACGCAGCGTAAGCGCCGCGCGCGCTTCGGCGGAAAGTACGGGGTGGCATGCGGTGAAGATCAGCCGCAGCAGGTCGTCGCCAATATCGTCGTCAAGCATGGTTTCGATGTCCGACCGTGCATTCGCAGGTTCGAATTCCGATTCGTGGGCGAGGGCTTCATGCTTGCGTTCGATGAGTTTCTTGCGGCGAAGCTGATCGATGGCGCGATGCTTGGCGGCGGTCATCAGCCACGCGCCGGGATTGTCCGGCACGCCGCTTTCCGGCCAGCGCTCCAGCGCGGTGACCAGCGCATCCTGCGCCAGTTCTTCCGCCAGGCCCACGTCGCGCACCATGCGCGCGAGACCGGCGATAAGCCGCGCCGATTCGATACGCCATACCGCTTCGATCGTGCGATGGATGTCGGTGGCCGTCATGACCACCGATCACAGCACTTGCGTCGCATCGGTGCAAGCATGTCGAAAGGCATTAGCTGGCCACATGACGTGGATCGTCAAAGCCTTCGGCGGCCTTGCGCGTTTCCGGTGGAAAATCCGACATCTCGAAAACTTGCCGGATTTCGATCGTATCGCCCACCGCAAGCGGACAACGCGACGCCCATGCGATGGCTTCCTCGCGCGAGCTCACGTCGATCATCCAATAGCCGCCGACCACTTCTTTGGCTTCCGAGAACGGCCCATCGACCACTTTCACCTTGCCATCGACCGAACTGACGCGCACGCCGGCCGACGGCGGATGCAATCCATCCAGCGCAAGCAGCACACCGGCTTCTTGCAGCGCTTTGTTGAATCGCATCATTTTTTCCACGGCGTCGGCGCTTGGCAGCGCGTCGGGCGCGGCGTCGCAATGACCGGCGGGCAACATCAGCATCATGAAGCGCATCATCGTTCTCCTTATTGCTCGCCCGGAATGATCACCATCCAGTGAATGCCGAAGCGATCGGCGACCATGCCGAAATAAGGCGAAAAGAACGTCTGGCCCAACGGCATGATCGCTTGGCCGCCATCGGCGAGCGCGTTGAACGCGCGGTCGGCTTCGTCTTTGGTTTTAACGGTGAGCGACAGCGAAAAACCTTGAAACTTCGTATCGCTGTTGACGCAATCGTCGGAGGCCATCAGTACCGTGTCGCCGATGCTGAAGTTGCTGTACATAATGTGTTCGCCGTTGGCGTTCGCGGCGGGACCGTCGCTCGGCGGCGCTTCCTTGTAGCGCATCTTCGCGTTGACCTTGGCGCCGAGGTGTTTCTCGTAAAAGCCGAGGGCTTCGTCGCAACGGCCGTTGAAGAACAGATAGGGCTGGACGTACATGGTTGCTTCCTCCGTGGCTTGTTTGAGTCGTTACTGAAGAGGCGACGAAGCAGCGCGGGTGAAATCGACAATAGCTCGTCGCCCCGGCGCACGCCGGAGTTCAGCGACTTTATAAAGGCACTAGGCCCCGGCTTTCGCCGGGGCTACGACATAGTCAGCGGGAGCCGAACTGGCTGGAGCGCCTTGGCACCAATTTCACAGGCAACAGGCGTGTTTCCACTGGCTCGCGGCGGATGAGCTGCAGCAGATTGTCGACCAAGGTCTCGCCGGCCAGCTTGGTGTCCTGCAACACGGTGGTCAGCGGTGGATTGAGGAAGCGGGCCATCGGGATATCGTCGAACCCGGCCACAGCCACTTGCTCGGGCACCTTGATCTGGCGGTCGGCGAGGGCGCGCATGGCGCCGATGGCGATCAGGTCGCTGGCGGCGAACACGGCGTCGAATGTCACATGGCGTTCGAGCAGCGTTTCCATCGCGGTGTAGCCGGCTTGTTCGGTGCTTTCGATGGCGTCGACCTGCAAGTCGGGATCGGCATTGATGCCGGCCTCCTGCAACGCGGCCACGTAGCCGCGATAGCGCGCGAAGAACTCAGGGTAGTGACTGGACGCGTCGCCGAGGTAAGCCACACGCCGGCAGCCTTGCTCCAGCAGATGCGTGGTGACCGCGTGACCACCTTGCAGATTGTCGCAACCGACGGATACATCCGGCTGATCGGGCAATACCGCACCCCAGCGCACCGAGCGCGTGCCTTGCGCTACCAGCTTCTGCAGCTTGTCGCAGTAGGCCAAATAGTCGCCGTAGCCCAGCAGGATGATGCCATCGGCCTTCTTGCTGTCGGCGTAATCGGCATGCCAATCGTCGGACAGTTGCTGAAACGAAATCAGCAAGTCGTAACCGCGCAATGCACAGGCGTGCGTGATGGAGCCCAACATCGACAGAAAGAACGGATTGATATGCGAGTCGTCGGCCGTCGGGTCTTCAAACAACAACAACGCCAACGTGCCCGAATGCTGTGAACGCAGATTCGACGCGTTCTTGTCGACTTTGTAATTGAGCTGGTCCGCTGCGGCTTTAATGCGCTGGCGCGTTTCCTCGCTCACCAAGGGACTGCCGCGCAACGCCCGCGACACCGTGGACTGCGAGACCCCGGTGAGGTGGGCGATGTCGAAGGACGTCGGTTTCCCTTTGATATGCACTGCTGGCTCTTTACTCGGACGGTTGACGGGCGGCAGCCGTCCCGTAACACCATCCTAACGGTTGGATCGTCATCTGTCCCGTCCAAAAATGGCACGGCCAGATAACGGGCAATAAAAAGCCCCGAGAACTTAGGGGGAGTCCTCGGGGCCGGGGAATCGGCGACCCAGGGGAGAGGGCCAATTCCGGGTGGCGACCCAGGGAGGTGGGCGCCGGGGGATGCCGTTGCGTGCATCCGAAGAGTTAGAGCAGCGGTTGGGCTGAAAAGTTCAGGCCGCGAAGGAAAAATCTGGAAATGGTCAGCGGGGATTCATTTCGCAAAAACGCGCTGTTTCGCAGCGACGATGCCGCTGAATCCGCTCGGCTTTATGGGGCAAGAACAGATAGGGTCAGTGCGCCTCGTCCCAGTTCTTGCCCACGCCGACATCCACCACCAACGGAACGCGCAACTCGGCGGCGCCGGACATGCGTTCGCGGATCGCTTCGCGTACTTCATCGACCGCATCGGCGCGTACTTCAAACACCAATTCGTCGTGCACCTGCATCAGCATGTGCGCTTTGTCGTCGTGATCTTTCTGCCAGGCGGCCAAGGTGATCATGGCGCGCTTGATGATGTCGGCCGCCGTGCCTTGCATCGGCGCATTGACGGCCGCGCGTTCCGCGCCCGCGCGCAAGGCTTGATTGCGCGACGTCAGGTTTTCCAGATACAGGCGGCGGCCAAACAACGTTTCCACGTAGCCGTCGCGATGCGCGCGCTCGCGCGTGGCTTCCATAAAGGCATGCACGCCGGGATAGCGCGAGAAATAGCGCGCCATGTAATCGCTGGCTTCGCCGCGATCGACGCCGAGTTGCCGCGCAAGACCGAATGCGCTCATGCCGTACATCAAGCCGAAGTTGATCGCCTTGGCGGCGCGGCGCTGATTGCTGGTGACGGCTTCAGGTTCGAGACCGAAGACTTCCGCGGCAGTCGCGCGATGGATATCGCCGCCTTCATGGAACGCGCGCAGCAAACCTTCATCGCCCGACAGGTGCGCCATGATGCGCAACTCAATCTGCGAATAGTCGGCCGCCAACACCAGCCAATCCTTCGGCGCGATAAACGCCTGGCGGATGCGTCGACCTTCTTCGGTGCGCACCGGAATGTTCTGCAAGTTCGGATCGTTGGAGGAGATGCGTCCCGTCGCCACCGCGCCCTGGTGATAGCTGGTATGCACGCGGCCGGTGCGCGGATTGACGATCTCGGCGAGCTTTTCGGTGTAGGTGGAACGCAGTTTCGCCAGGCCGCGGTATTCGAGAATCAGCCGCGGCAACGCGTGATCGTCGGCGATGGCTTCGAGCGCTTCCTCGTTGGTGGACGGCTGCCCGGTCGGCGTTTTCAGCTTGGCCGGCAGGCCGAGTTCGTCGAACAGAATCGCCTGCAATTGCTTGGGCGAATCGAGATTGAAGTCGCGACCGGCGGATTTATACGCCTCCTGCTGCAACTCGTGCATGCGCTTGCCGAGTTGCTGGCTTTGCATGCGCAATTCGTTGACATCGATAAGTACGCCGCGTTGTTCCATGCTGGCGAGCACGGGCACGAGCGGAATCTCGATGTCTTCGTAAACCTTGCGCAGCTTTGGCTCGCCTTCCAGCAGCGGCCACAACGCATGGTGCAGACGCAAGGTGACATCGGCGTCTTCGGCGGCGTAGCGGCACGCGGTATCCAAATCCACTTGCGAAAACGAAATCTGTTTCGCGCCTTTGCCGGCGACTTCCTCGTATTTAATAGTGTCGTAACCGAGGTATTTCTTCGCCAGCGAATCCATGTCGTGCCGCGTGGCCGTCGCGTTCCAGACGTAGGATTCCAACATCGTGTCGTGCTTGAGGCCCTGCACGACGATGCCGTAGTGCGACAGGATGTTCATGTCGTATTTGGCGTGCTGGCCGACTTTCGGGCGCTTGGGATCTTCGAATAAGGGTTTGAGCGCGGCGAGCACTTTGTCGCGTGGAAGTTGCGCCGGCGCGCCAGGGTAATCGTGTCCGAGCGGGATATAGCAAGCGTATCCGGGCTGCACCGAAAGACTGACGCCCACGATATCCGCCTGCATCGAATCGAGGCTGGTGGTTTCCGTATCGAACGCGATCAGCGGCGCATCGTGCAGACGCGACAACCATTGATCGAACTGCTCCTGCGTGGTGACCAGTTCGTAATGACCGGGCGCATTGAGTTCGACCGAAGGCGCCGAGGTGTCGATGCGCGTGGGTTCGACAATCGGTTTTTCCGTAGCGGGCGAAAGCGGTTGCTCGGCGACGTCCGTCGCCGCGTTTTCCAGTTCCTTCAACGCCGCTTTGAATTCGTAGCGGGCGAACAAGTCGCGCAACGCGGTCGTATCGCGATCGTGCAGCATCAGCTGTTGCACGGTGAGATCCAGCGGTACGTCGGTCTTGATCGTCACCAGTTCGCGCGATAGCGGCAGCGACGGCAGCGCTTCGCGCAGGTATTCGCCGATTTTGCCGCCGATTTTGTCCGCATGGGCGATCACGCCATCGAGCGTCCCGTATTCGGCCAACCATTTAGCGGCAGTTTTCGGGCCGCATTTGGTGACGCCGGGCACGTTGTCGACGGTGTCGCCGGTGAGGCTCAGAAAATCGATGATCTGCGAGGGCTTGACGCCGAATTTGTCCACCACGGCGGCGCTGTCCATGGTGGTGTTGGTCATGGTGTTGATCAGCTTAATGCCGGGGCGCACGAGTTGCGCGAGATCTTTGTCGCCGGTGGAAATCAGCACGTCGATGCCATGCGCGTGCGCTTGCGTGGCCAGCGTGCCGATCACATCGTCGGCTTCCACGCCGCTTACGCGCAGGATCGGAAAACCGAGCGCGCCGACGATCGCCAGCATCGGTTCGATCTGCGCGCGCAGTTCGTCCGGCATCGGCGGGCGGTTGGCTTTGTACTTGTCGTAAAGCACGTTGCGGAAGGTCGGTCCCGACGCGTCGGACACGAACGCCACGTAATCGGGCTTGTCCTTCAAGGTCGAGCGCAACATGTTGACCACGCCAAACAATGCGCCGGTGGGTTCGCCCTTGGCATTGCTTAAGGGAGGCAGCGCGTGGAAGGCGCGGTAGAGATACGACGAGCCGTCGATGAGCGTAAGTTTTGGCATCTTCGGGATTCTAGTCGAAGGCGGATGACGAGGAGAAAACAGGGAGCCCATGCGTCAAGCGCCCTGCGTTCCCGTTCACTGCCCGGCGCAGCGCCCGCTGCTATGCTTTAAGGCCCTGACGAGGTCTATCGCCATGAAATACGCAGCCGGTTTGCTCACCCTTTCGCTTTTGGCCGCTACGTCGGCGTTTGCGCAGTCCTCGTCATCGCAACCGCAGTTTGCGCCGGCCCCGCCGCCGCCGGGCATGAACGATCCGGGCGTTAATCCCGCCAAGGAACCGGCCGCCGCGGCGAGCACCAACAAGCCCGTATCGAGTCCCGCCGAACTGGAACCGAGCCATCTGCCGGGCAAGCCCATTCCGGTGCCGAAGGTGGCTGGCGTGCCGGCGTCTGAGCACGACGCCAATGGTCAGCCGCCGCCGGATGTGAGCGTGCGGCAGCAAGGCGAGAACACGATCCAGGAATTCCGCCAGAACGGCCGCGTGTACATGGTGGTCGTCACGCCCAAACACGGTCCGCAGCAGGTGTACAACGTGGACGAGAACGGCAACTTCTTCGACCCGGTGAGCCGCACGCGCGTGAAGCCGGTGCAATACAACATCCTGAAGTGGGGCGGCAGCAAGCCTGCTTCGTCGTCTTCGTCGGAAGACAGCGGCCAGTAAACTTAGCGAATGAATCTGCGCGAAAGCTGGCTGCTGTTCGCTTTGGGCTCGGCGTTCTTCGCCGCGCTGACGGCGTTGTTCGGCAAGCTTGGCGTGGCGGGCATCAATTCCAATCTCGCCACGTTTATTCGCACGGTCGTTATTCTCGTCGTTACCGCGGGCATTCTCAGTTTGCGTTCGGAATGGGCGAAGCCCACGGGCTTGCCTTGGCATAGCTGGGTGTTTCTGGTGCTTTCGGGCATCGCGACCGGGCTTTCGTGGCTGTGCTATTACCGCGCGTTGCAGCTTGGGCCGATCAGCAAAGTCGCGCCGATCGACAAACTCAGCGTCGCCATCGCGATCGTGCTGGGTTTGTTGCTGCTCGGCGAAAAGCCGAGTTGGCCGGTATTGATCGGCGGCGTGCTGATCGTGGCGGGATCGTTGGTGATCGCGTTGTTCTGAGGCGCGCAATCAGCGCACGGAATCGAGCTCGCGGTAGCGCCGGAAAATCCCTTCCTCGTTGAACGCAATGCGTCGTGGCGACGCCAAGTACGCGGCGATGTTTGGGCGTTTGGCGATGCGTTCGGCTAAGGCGCGCAGCAGCGGCATATGTTTTTGCATCTTGCGCATGGCATTGGGAAACGCGTAGTCGAGACCGCTGACCAGTTGAAACAGCGAGAGATCGACATAAGAGTGGCGCGACAACGCCGTTCGACCGTTGCCGCGTTCGATCACGTCCTCAAAGTACTCAAGGAATTTCGGCAAACGCTCGTCGCGAAAAATCTGTGCGCGTTTGAGCGCGGCGGCGCGCTGCTTCTGGTAATACAAGCTGGCGGCGATGGGGTGGTGCGTGTCGTGAATTTCCACCACGAAATCGGCAATCGTCAATTGCAATTGTTGCGCGTAGATTTCCGCAGCCTGTCCGCCGGGCACCAGACCAAGATGCGGACCGAGATAAGCGAGTATCGTCGCCGTCTGCGCAATCAACAGGCGTCCAGCTTTGAGAAAGGGCGGCGCGAAGGGCAGCGCGCTTTCGTGTTTGCCACGCAGAAACGGCATCAACGCGCTATCGCCGCGTTCGCGTGCGACATCGACGTATTCGGCGCCTGCGTCTTCCAGCGCCAAGCGCACGTATTCGCCGCGCCCCTGGATGCCTGACCAGTAATACAGTTCGTAGCGCATGATGCATGCTCCTCGCCGCGATCACGGCAGCTTAGAGAGCCCGCCTTCAATACGACGTGAGCGCGCCTTTGGCCGCCAATTCGCGCAAACGGTTCCATACCAGCGCCGCCAACGGCGACAGCGAACGCTGGCGGCGGTGAATCAGGGTGACGGCGCGTTGTTCTGTGGGTGTGAGTCGTCGTACCGCAAGTGTTGCAGGTGGCGAAGAAAGCGCCGGCGTAATCGTGACGCCAAGTCCGGCTTCCACCATGCGGAACGCGGTATGGGTGTGGCTCGTCTGTTGCACGACGCGCGCTTCCACGCCGTGCTTTTGCAAGATCTGATCGATCAGTCGGCGGCTGCCGGAAGAGTAGTCGAGCAAAATGAGCGGCTGGCCCTGCAGCTTTTTCCACGAAACGGTTTTCTGCCGCGCGAGCGGATGATCGGAACGGCAGGCCAGGCAGAACGGATCGCGCATGATGACTTCGCTATCGAAATCGCCGGCTTCCGGTGGATCGATGGCGATGCCGAAATCCACTTCGCCGCCGCGCACGCTATCGAGCACCAAGGTTTGCGTTTGATCGTGCAATTGGATGGCGAGTTCGGGATATTCGCGCGCGCAATCGGCGATGCACGCGGGCATCAGGCTGGCCGACAACGTAGGTACCGATGCAATGCGGATTTTGCCGCGCCGCCGCTCGCCTTCGGAATGCACGTGTTCCAGTACGCCTTCGAGTTCGTCGAGCACGCGTTCGATCGCGCTTTCCAGATAGCGGCCGGCTTCGGTGGGAATCACTTCGCGCGTGCTGCGATCGAACAGGCGCACGCCGAGTTCGGCCTCCAAGTCGGCGATGTGCCGGCTTACGGCCGGCTGGCTGAGGTGCACATGCTCGGCGGCGCGGCGGAAATGACGCTGTTGCGCCACGCCGAGAAACACCCGTAGCTGCCGCAAACTGATATTCATTCCCATAATGGATCAATAGATACAATAAAGTGATTTGATTTATCAATATGGGGCGATTGAAATAGCGGTATTCCGGTCCTTTTCGCGGTCTCGCCGCCATGTCGCTACGACGTTTTCTTCCCGACAATTTCACGCTTTGCCTAATCGGCACCGTGACTCTCGCCAGCGTTTTGCCGTGTCGCGGCGCCACAGCGACGGTGTTCGAGTGGCTGACCAATCTTGCGATCGCGCTGCTGTTCTTTCTGCATGGCGCAAAGTTGTCGCGGGAAGCGGTGGTTGCGGGCATTACCAACTGGCGTTTGCATGTGGCGGTCATGGCCAGCACGTTCGCGCTGTTTCCGTTGCTGGGCTTGCTGTTAAAGCCGCTGTTGATGCCGCTGGTGACGCCGGCGCTGTATGTAGGCATCTTGTTTTTGTGCACGCTGCCGTCGACGGTGCAGTCGTCGATCGCATTCACCTCAATCGCGCGCGGCAACGTATCGGCGGCGGTGTGTTCCGCATCGGCGTCCAGCTTGATCGGTATCGTTGTCACGCCGCTGCTGACGGGACTGGTCGTGCAAACGCAAGGGCAGGGCGCGATGTCGTGGCACGCGGTGGGCGATATCGTGTTGCAATTGTTCGTGCCGTTTGTGGCGGGGCAAATCGCACAGCGTTGGATCGGCGGTTGGGTGCAGCGCCATCGTCCAATGATCGGTTTTGTCGACCAGGGTTCCATTTTGCTGGTGGTGTACACGGCGTTCAGCGCCGCGGTGCTGCAGGGTTTGTGGAAGCAATTGCCGCTATCCGTCTTGGGTGGATTGCTTGTCGTTAACGCCGTCTTGCTGGCGCTGGCGCTGCTTGCGACGCGTTACGGTTCGCGCGTGTTGGGCTTCAGTCGCGAAGACGAGATCACCGTCGTGTTCTGCGGCTCGAAAAAAAGCTTGGCCAGCGGTGTGCCGATGGCGAACGTGCTGTTCCCAGCGCATGCGTTGGGCATGATCGTGTTGCCGATCATGCTGTTTCATCAGATGCAGTTGATGGTGTGCGCGGTGTTGGCGCGGCGGTATGCGCAACGTGCGGAGTCGGTTGCGCACAAGGCATCTCAACCGAAGATGCTGGTGGTAGATCAGTGAGTCCCTTGCTCCCACCCCTACGTGCAGTAGGGGTGGGCTTTAGTGGTGACTCTTGCGGTGAGTTTGCTCTTAGGCAAGCTCGTGCGACCCCACCCTAATCCTCCCCTGCGAGCAGGGGAGGGGATGGGTCATGGCGGGGATTGTTAGTGACGGAAGTGACGCATGCCGGTGAACACCATCGCCATGTCGTGCTCGTCCGCTGCGGCGATCACTTCCGCATCGCGCATCGAGCCGCCGGGCTGAATTACGGCGCGAATGCCTGCGGCGGCCGCCGCGTCGATGCCATCGCGGAATGGGAAAAACGCGTCGGACGCCATCACCGAACCGCGCACTTCCAGTTTCTCGTCGGCGGCTTTGATACCGGCGATGCGCGCGCTGTACACGCGGCTCATCTGGCCGGCGCCGATACCAATGGTTTGGCGGCCTCGCGCATAGACGATGGCGTTGCTCTTCACGTACTTCGCCACTTTCCAGGCGAAGATCAGATCGTCGATTTCCGCTTGCGTGGGCGCGCGGCGAGTGACGATCTTGAGGTCGTCGGCGGTAACCATGCCGCGATCGGCGGTCTGGATGAGTAGGCCTGAGCCGACGCGGCGGCAGTCGTTGCCCGGATTGGCCTGGCTCAAGTCGCCGCTGGCCGGCGGCGGGATCACCAGCACACGCACATTCGCCTTCTTGGCGAAAGCCTTCAGCGCGTCGGCCGCGTAACCCGGGGCGAGCACGACTTCCACGAATTGACGTTCGACGATAGCGCGTGCGGTATCGCCATCGACTTCGCGATTGAACGCGATGATGCCGCCAAACGCCGAAGTAGGATCGGTCTGGTAAGCGAGATCGTAAGCGCGGCCGATGCCATCCAAACTCACGGCCACACCGCACGGATTGGCATGCTTAACGATCACGCACGCCGGCTTGGTGAAGCTGCGCACGCATTCCCACGCGGCATCGGAGTCGGCGATGTTGTTGAACGACAGCTCTTTGCCTTGCAGCTGTTTGAACGTGGCGAGCGTGCCCGGCGCGGGATACAGATCGCGATAGAACGCGGCTTGCTGATGCGGATTTTCGCCGTAGCGCAAATCCATCACCTTCACGAAACGCCCGTTGGCCTGGCTGGAGAACGCGTCGTGGCCCGCAATGGCGTCTTGCGCATCGTTGAGTTGCAAGCCCGACAAGTAATCGCTGATCGCAGCGTCGTAATTGGAGACGCGATTGAACGCAGTGACGGAAAGTTTGAACCGCGTCGCGCGGCTCAAGCCGCCATGTTGCTCGATTTCAGCGAGCGCTTCGTCGTATTGGTCGGGCGAGGTGAGTACGCCGACGTCGTTCCAGTTCTTCGCGGCGGAGCGCAGCATCGCCGGGCCGCCGATGTCGATGTTTTCGATGGCTTCTTCGAGCGTGCAATCCGGTTTGGCGACGGTGGCTTCGAACGGGTACAGGTTCAGCACCAGCAGATCGATGGGCGCGATGCCTAGTTCGTTCATCACCGTATCGTCGGTGCCGCGACGGCCCAGCAGTCCGCCATGCACCTTGGGATGCAGGGTCTTGACGCGACCGTCCATGATTTCCGGGAAGCCGGTGACGTCGCTGACGTCCTTCACCGGAATGCCTGCGTCGCGCAGCGCCTTGGCGCTACCGCCGGTGGACAGCAATTCCACGTGGGCCGCCGCCAGGCGCTGGCCCAGCTCGATCAGTCCGGTCTTGTCCGAGACGCTGATCAGGGCGCGGCGGATGGGCGTGACGGCAGGTGCGGGCATGGCGGCTTCCGGGTGCGTGAAAGCCTCGCATTATAGCGCGACGAACGCCGCCCGCGCCCGCTGTTTGGACGGCTAAATGAGGCGAATATCGGTGGGATTCAGTGGTGTTTCAGAGCAGGCCGTGCGCGGCCAGCTTTTTGCGCAGCGTTGCGCGATTGATGCCCAGCGCCGTCGCGGCGCGGCTTTGATTGCCGTCATGAAACGCCAACACTTCACGCAACAGCGGGCCTTCGACTTCGCGAAGAACCATCGCATACAAACCTTCATCGCACGTCGTATCGCCGATGTCGGCGAGGTAGCGACGCACGGTACGCGTAACGCATTCACTCAGTGCACTTTGCGACGAGGATTCACGAACAGCCTCGTGGGTAGGCAGTCTGACGGCGTTCAAGGACATTTCCCCTCACGTACTGTGACGGCTGCATGGGCCGTCACCATGTTTTGGCAGTTACCGCTGTCGCGGCGGATCGAAAAGTTTGCGCAAAGCGAGGCTTCGAGTCGGAGCTTTTCTTTAGCGCGAGGGACCGAGTGTACTCGCGACCGAAGACAAAATTAAGAGCCCACGGACATGAAAACGCATAAGCCTATGCCGAACAGACACTAAGCGGCAGTTATTCAAATCCCAGGTCAAACGCGACGGCTTGATGACCCGGATCCTCTACCTCAAAAACCAAAGCTGTGCTAGCGCCGGGCTGAAGCCCGCGACGTAAAGCTTCGGTGTCGTCCAGGTATTCGTACGCATTGAGTCGACGCATGGCGATCACTTTGCCGTTGCCGTCCGATAAACGCAGCGTGACCACCGGCCACGGTTGCGTAAAGGTGGCGTCGTTGCGCACGGTGGCGCTGATTAGCAATGCACCGGGAACGGTCGGATGCGTTTGTACGTCGCGCGCCAGCAAACGCAGCTTGGCGACGTCGCGTACCGGCGGCAATTGGCATTGCAGCGCATTGCAAACCTGTTGAAGCAACGAACCGGTCGTCGGATCGGTCACCAACGTATCGCGCAAGGCCCATGCAAGCTGCGTGGTGAGGCCCATCAACAACACCAAACACGCAACAACCCACGGCCATCGACGTGGTTTATCAGCGCGAACGTCGCGTGCGAAACGCGGCGTGACGATAAGGTCGGCAAACACGTCTTCGGCGGGCGGAGCTTCGGTTTCGGCTTGCTCGGACGCGGATTTCGGCCGATATACGACCAATTCCACGCGCGGCGGCTCGATGCCCGGCTCGTGCGAAGGCAGCTCGAAAAAGGGTTCGGGCGGCAGTTGATCCGACAGCGTGGCGATGGAATCGAAGCCTGCGCCGCAATGTCCGCACATGACAAAGCCGTGCGCCTGCGCGAGCGTGCGCGCATCGACTGCAAACACGGACAAGCATTCAGGACATTGCGTATACATGCTTGAGTATGGCTCTGTGCGTTTGCTTCCTCTCCCTTTCGGGGAGAGGATTGAGGTGAGGGGCCAAGGCTTGCGGAAATTTTTATCGAAGCGTACTTCGAATAACCCATTTCGCAAGTTTGCCCCTCACTCAGCCCTCTTCCTCGCTCCTCAAGACGCGGCCATCCATGGCCGCTCTCCGCGTCCCGGAGGGGAGAGAGAGTCAAGCATGACGACGATGCCCGCTGATCCGCACCCAATCTTCGCGCGTGTCCACGCGTAGCGCATCGAACCATTCGGCATAACGCGCGAGCAGCTCCTCATGCTGGCCCTGCAGAATCCCGGAGATTGCAAACGGCGCACCCGGTTTGGCGAGGGCAGCGAAGGTGGGCGCCAATTCGCCGAGCGGGCCGGCGAGAATGTTCGCGACGAAGATGTCTGCCGGTTCGCCTGCGAAATCCTCGGGCAGAAACAATGCCAAACGGTCGGCAACTTGGTTGCGTTCGGCGTTGTCCGCGGAGGCTGTCAGCGCTTGCGGATCGTTGTCCACGCCGACAGCGGAGATCGCGCCCAGCTTGAGCGCGGCGATGGCGAGAATGCCCGAGCCGCAACCGTAGTCGATCACGCGTTTGCCGGCGATTTCCAGGCCGTCGAGCCATTCCAGGCACAACGCGGTGGTGGGATGCGTGCCGCTGCCGAAGGCCAGGCCCGGATCAAGTTGCACGATCACGCTGTCATCCTCGGGCGGCGCGATATTCCAGGGATAAATCCATAGCCGACGCCCAAACGGCATCGGTTTGAATTGATCCATCCACGCGCGTTCCCAATCTTCGTCGGCGACGTCGCGGAAACTCAGTTGATCGGGTTCCAACCACGGCAGCAATTCGCCCAGCGCTTCGCTCAAGCCACGGCGATCGGAATCGGCTTCGAACAGCGCGTTCAACGTGATGGTGGGCCACAACGGCAATTCGCCGACGCCAGGCTCGAAAATCGCCTGTTCGTCGGGCGTTTCCGCATCGGCGTCGCGCATCGTGATCGAGAGCGCGCCCAGATCGTCCAGCGCCTCTTCCACGCGTGGCTGCTGTTCGGCACGCACGATCAATGAGAGTTCGAGCCAGGGCATCGGTGTTCCGTGAGGCGGCGATAGAGCGATTGTCTCTCGTCTTTTTGCGACGAGGTAGGGCGAGAGTTGGAACTTGCGACGGAATTCAGCTTCCCCCGTTTCGTCTCGGGCGATATGGCTGTTCTAGCGTCGTCGTCATTCCGGCGCAGGCCGGAATCCAGTACAAACATGCGGTGCGCAGCACTCAAATTGTGTGCTTTGCACGGCGCATTAGAACTGGATTCCGGCCTACGCCGGAATGACGAGCTCAATCAATGCCCGCTATGCGGATGTTCCTTGTGTTCCGCCATGCGCTTTTCCAGATAGTGGATGTTCTGTCCGCCTTGCTGGAATCCCACATCGTTCATGATGCGCTGCTGCAGCGGAAGATTGCACTTCACGCCTTCGATCACCGTCTCGGCCAACGCAAGACGCATGCGCGCGATGGCGGTTTCGCGATCCGGTCCGTGCACGATCAGCTTGCCGATCATCGAATCGTAGTTCGGCGGAATTTTGTATCCGTCGTACAGATGCGTGTCCACGCGCACGCCGGGGCCGCCCGGCGCTTCGAAGCGCTTTACGGTGCCTGGCGAAGGCATAAATGTTTCCGGATCTTCCGCGTTGATGCGGCATTCGATCGCGTGGCCTTGGATCTTGATGTGCTCTTGCTTGATCGACAGCTTTTCGCCCGCGGCGATCAGCAATTGTTCGCGCACCAGATCCACACCGGTGATGAGTTCCGTCACCGGATGCTCCACCTGAATACGTGTGTTCATTTCGATAAAGTAGAACTTGCCGTTCTCGAACAGGAATTCGAACGTGCCGGCGCCGCGATAACCAATGCGCAAGCACGCATCCACGCACACTTTGCCGATTTGCGCGCGCAATTCCGGCGTGATGCCCGGCGCGGGCGCTTCTTCGACAACTTTCTGATGGCGACGCTGCATGGAGCAATCGCGTTCGCCAAGATGAATCGCATTGCCTTGGCCGTCGGCGAGCACCTGGATTTCCACGTGACGCGGATTCTCCAGAAACTTCTCCATGTACACCTGATCGTTGCCGAACGCCGCTTTGGCTTCCTGCTTGGTCATGGTGATGGCGTTGCCCAAATGCGCTTCGGTGCGCACCACGCGCATGCCGCGACCGCCGCCGCCGCCGGCGGCTTTGATGATCACGGGATAACCGATCTCGCGCGCGATGCGCATGTTTTCTTCGACGTTGTCGCCAAGCGGCCCGCCGGAACCGGGCACGCACGGCACGCCGGCGGATTTCATCGCGCGAATGGCTTCGACTTTGTCGCCCATCATGCGAATCACATCGGCGGTCGGGCCGATAAAGATGAAACCCGATTGCTCCACTTGTTCGGCGAAATCTGCGCGCTCGGCGAGAAAGCCGTAGCCTGGATGAATCGCGTTGGCGTCGGTGATTTCCGCCGCCGCGATGATGCGCGGAATATTGAGATAACTGTCGACCGATGGCGCGGGGCCGATGCAGATAGCTTCATCCGCCAGTCCCACGTGCTTGAGATTGCGATCCGCGGTCGAGTGCACCGCCACGGTACGAATACCCAGGCTGTGGCACGCACGCAGGATGCGCAACGCGATTTCGCCGCGATTGGCGATAACGACCTTTTCGAGCTTTTGCATAGTTAAGAGCCTGCCCTATAACTCTGAGTGGCCCGCGTTGAACTTGTGCGCCCGTCAGGTGGTAGTGTGCGATGCAGTGCCTGACTGGCCGTCAGGTCAAATCGCGCGCTGCCGCATGGCGGGCGCACAAGTTCAACCCGAAGGGCTGGGTCTGTTTGCCCGCATGGCGGCGTCATCACTCGTTCATGTATCGACATACACTTCTCTCGTTCTTCCTTGCCCTGCGCGCAAACAGATCCCAGCGCGGGCCACTCAGAGTTATAGGGCAGGCTCACGGCCGTCAGGCGATCACGAACATTGGCTGGTCGAATTCCACCGGCTGGCCGTTCTCGAGCAGGATGGCTTGCACGGTGCCGGCGACGTCGGCCTCGATCTGATTGAACATCTTCATCGCTTCGATGATGCCTAGCGTCTCGCCGGCCTTCACTTGCTGACCTACCTTCACGAACGCGGCGGCGCCCGGGCTGGCCGAGGCGTAAAACGTGCCGACCATCGGCGCCTTCACCACGTGGCCAGCCGGCAGGTTGCTGGCGGGTTCGGCCGGCGCGGCGGCGGGAGCCGCCACCGGTGCGACGACCGGCGCGGCATGCACCACGGCGGGCGGGGCGGCGACGGTGATGTTGCCTTTGGGAACGCGCGACAGGCGAACGACTTCCTCGCCTTCTTTGATTTCCAGTTCGGCGAGGTTGGATTCCTCGAGCAGGTCGATCAGTTTTTTGATCTTGCGCAGATCCATAGGGCTTGCCTTCTCAGGGTCTGAAGGCCGCAGCTTGGCGGCCGGAAAGTGAAAGAAATCCGTATTGGCCGACTAAGCGGCCGGTTTCGGTTCAAGTTTGGTCATGGCGGCATCCAAGGCCAGTCGGTAACTGGCGCTGCCAAAACCGCAAATCACGCCGACCGCGAGGTCGGACAGATAAGAGTGGCGACGGAACGGTTCCCGCGCATGCACATTGCTCATATGCAGCTCGATAAACGGGATGTCGACCGCCGCCAAGGCATCGCGCAAGGCGACGCTGGTATGCGTGAAGGCGCCGGGATTGATCAGGATGTAGTCCACCTGCTCGTCCCGCGCCTGATGAATGCGTCCGATCAGCTCGTGCTCGGCGTTGGACTGATACCAAGCCAGCTCATGCCCCGCAGCTTGCGCGCGCTGGGCGAGCAGGTTGTTGATATCGGCCAGCGTTTCCCGACCGTAGATGTCCGGTTCGCGTACGCCCAGCAGGTTGAGGTTGGGTCCGTGCAGGACCAGCAGCTTCGCCATAGATGGCTCCAGGCCGCCCCCGGGCGCCTCGGAATCCGCGCAGTGTGATGGTATCCCTGGGTGTTGTCCAGTTCGGCGCAGTTCGGCGATGTTTGGCGGAGAACGGCGGCGTTAAACGTGCGTAAACGTATGGCGCCCTAAACCGCGTCAGGGCGCGGTTGCCGGGGAAAGCCAGCGGCTCAGCCTGTTCGCATCGAGTGGGCCGCGCTGGATGGCCAGAATCCTGCCGTTTTCGTCCAACAACACGCTGAAAGGCAGCACTTCGTCCCGGTCGCCAAATTGAAGGGATGTGCTCTGTGAGGCGAGATCGCCCATCAGGATCGGGTAGCTCACCGGATGCCTGGCCAGGAAGGCTTGTACGTTTGTAGGCTCATCCATGGCGATACCTAGCACGATCGAGCCCTGATCGGCGAAGTTACGCTGCGCAGCATTCAGGGCCGGCATCTCGCTCAGGCAGGGTACGCACCAGCTTGCCCAAAAATTGAGCAGCACGCGTTTGCCGTGGAAGTCGGATAGGCGATGCGGTTTGCCAGAAGAATCCGTCAGGGTCGGATCTGGGCGAAGATCGCCGACGTTCGCGACATGAATGCCCGCCGGAACATGCGGCGATCGATTTTCGTATTGCAGCCAGCCCCCGACGATCGCCGCCAGCAAGGCCAAACCGAGAATAAGCTGATTGGTGCGGCTCAGCACGTCACGGAGCCCCGGATCACTTGGCCGCCTCGGTCAGCGCATGCTCGACCAGTGAGGATGTGAGCACGGTCGGCAGCTGATGCCCTGCGCCGCCATTCTTGGGAAACACGACGTAGAGAGGCACGCCGGGCGAGTGGTATTCCTGCAGAAAAGCGGAGATCGACGGGTCCTCGTTGGTCCAGTCGCCTTTCATATAAACGGCGCCTGTGCGCTTGAGCAGCGCCTTGAAGTCGTCGCCATCGAGCACGGTGTGTTCGTTGGCTTTGCAGGTGACGCACCAGTCGGCCGTCATATCGACGAAGACCGGCGTGCCGGCTTTGCGCAGTTTGGCCAGTTTTTCAGGCGAATAAGCCACCACGCCATCCGTCGCCGCGGATGCCTGCGCGGCAGCCGGCAGCGTCGCGAGGTAATACAGCGGGGCCAACGTAAACAAGGCGAGCAAGCCGACCAGTATGCGACTGAGCGCGCCACGTGCGCGGCTGCGTTCGAACCACCACAGCGTCATCGCCAGCAGCACCGCCGCGACCATCAGCAAGCCCACGGCATCGGCGCCGCGTTGATGCGCCAATACCCACGCCAGCCACGCGGCGGTGAGATACATCGGGAACGCCAGCACTTCCTTCAGCGTTTCCATCCAGCGACCGGGGCGCGGCAACCAGCGCGAAAGCGCCGGTACGAATCCGACGGCGAGAAATGGCAACGCCAAGCCGATACCCAACGCCAAGAACACGCACATCGCGATGAACATCGGCGCGACCAACGCATACGCCAATGCGGTGCCCATAAAAGGCGCCGTGCAGGGGCTGGCGACAACCACCGCCAATACACCCGTAAAGAAATCGCCGGCAGGACCGGAACGATTGGCCAGCGAGCTGCCGGTATTGCCGAGCGATGCGCCGAACTGAACGACACCCGACATCGATAGCGCGACAGCCAACATCACCAGCGCAAGTATCGCGACCACTAACGGACTCTGCAGATGCGCGCCCCATGCCGTTTTCAACGCGATGATCACCGCGCCAAGCACGACAAAACTCACCAGCACGCCTGCGGTATACATCAGCGCGTGCATGCGACGACGCGCCGGGCTGTCGCCGCTCTCAATCAAACCGATCGCCTTGATCGAAAGTACAGGCAGTACACACGGCATCAAGTTCAACACCAGGCCGCCGCCAAGCGCGAGCAGTAGCGCGTAGAAGAAACTCACGTGCAGCGAATCGTTTTGCTTCGCATCAGCCGGCGGCATTTCCGGTGCGGGATTCGGCGCCGTTTCGATCGTGGCGTTGCTACCTCCGGTCAATGCGATATGCGCTTGACGCGACATCAGTGGATAGCACAAGCCACCGTCTTGGCACCCTTGAAAACTGGCGATCAAGTCGAGCGATGCCGTGCCGTTGGTATCGCCGTTGATCGTGACCGGCAGCGTGACTTCGCCGAAGTACACCGTGGTGCTGCCGAAGTGCGCATCGCTATGCGTCGTGCCTCCTGGCCACGCGGGCGACAGCGACAATGTCGGTGCACCTTTCAGCGTGAGCTGCGTCTGATCGCGATACAGGTAGTAACCCTTGGGCATCGTCCAGCGCAGCAGCAGATGACGCGCATCCTGCGCGATAGCGTCGAAGTGGAACGCCTGTTCCGCAGGCAGCGGCGCGTTGTTGTCGCCTAGTGCGCGCGGCGGCGCGCTGAGCAAATCGTTGAGCGCGTTTTTCGACGCTCCGCCAGCTGCAGGTATCTGCAGATTCAATTGCTCGGTATGCGGCGGATAGCAAATCTTCGGATCGGTCTCGTGGCAGCCCTGATAGCGCACGCTTAATGCGAGCGTGGTGGCGCCAGGCGCAACGGTGTAAGGAATCGTCGCATCGATGCTGTGGTGATACGTCTCTACCGGACCCAGGTACGGATCGTCGTGCTTCTCGCCATCGGGCAATTGCGCTTGGCCGAGCGTGACACCGTCGCCGCCTTTGAACGCCATGCGTCCGCGATACAGGTAGTAATCCTGCGCGATGGTCCAGTGCAGCTTCACCACGCCGGGTGTGCTGGCGTCGGCGCTGAGTTTGTACGCCTCGGTGACCGGAAGCAGGTTTTCCGTGTCTTGCGCGAACGCGGATGCGCCAAACATCAACGTAAGCAGGGTGACGAGGTAAGCGGCGGCGCGGCCGTAACGAAGCGAACGCATTCCAACTCCAATCAAGATCGCGCCAAGCGCGAAAGGGGATTATGAACCAGCTGGCGGCAAATGCCGGACCTCATGCTTCTTCGACCGCGCAGGTTGCAGCGGGTGCCCGGGAGCGTGGCTTCAGCATGCCGGTGGTCAACGCCACGCCGAGCAGGATCACCGCGCAGCCGCCACCCATCGCCAGCGTCACGGTTTCGCCCAGCAACATCGCGCCCCAGACCACGCCGAACACTGGGATCAGATACAGCACCGCCATCGAACGCGTGGAACCGATGCGCGCCAGCAATCCGTAGAACAACACATAGGCAAGCGAGGTGCAGACCGCGGCCAGACCGAACATCGCGACCCAGGCTTGCACGGACGGCGACTTCGCCGGCCAATACCAGACGGTAAAAGGCAGCAACATCAAGGCGGCGGCGACCTGGCTGCCGATCGCCACCGTCAGCGGCGAAACACTCTGCACGCGGCGATGGCTGTAATGCGCGCCGAACGTGTAGCAAATATTTGCGCCGACGCACGCCGCCATCGCCCAACCCACCGACGCGCCGCCATGTCCGAAACCCATGGTGCCGCCAATCAGCCATACCACGCCGATCATGCCGATCACCAAACCGCTGGTGCGCGTCGCGTCCAGCTTCTCGCTCAGCCACAACCAACCGGACGCCGCGACCAGCAACGGCGCAATCGCATCGAAGATCGCCGAGAGACCGGACGGCAAACTTTGCGCGGCATACGAAAACAGCACGAACGGCAACGCCGAGTTCGCCAGTCCGATCAAGCTGATCGACTTCCAGTTCGCGCGCAATTCCGCGAGACGCTCCCGCGACATCAGCAATGGAATCGAACAGATCGTTGCGCCGATCGCACGCATGCCCGCCAGCGGCATGCTGCCGAACTGCGCGGCGCCCATGCGCATAAACAGGAACGACGCACCCCAGATGGCTCCCAGCAACAACAACGCGGCGACGTCGGACTTTTTCATGGCGATAGACTCAAAGTGGCGTGCATACAACCTAAGTCGGCGGCGTACCGAAACCTGTCAGCAATCTTCGGTGGTCAGGCTCGCTTGCCTGCGCCGAACAACACGCGCCGCTCTTCCTCCGATATCGCATGTTTAGGGGCATACACGTTTTCGACATCCTGGTAGGTGCGCAGCGTGGCCGGACGGGTTGCCATGCTGTCGAACCAGCGCTTGAGATGGGGGAACGTATCCAAGTTCTGTCCATGTGCTTCGTGCGGAACGATCCATGGGTAACAGGCGATATCGGCAATCGAGAATTCGCCGGCGATAAACGCGCGGTCGGCCAGCTGGTGGTCGAGCACGCCGTAAAGGCGTGCGGTCTCGCGCGTATAGCGGTCGATGGCGTATGGCACTTTCTCCGGCGCGTACACATTGAAGTGCCCGATCTGTCCGGCCATCGGTCCCAGGCCCGCCATTTGCCAGAACAGCCACTGCAGCACCTCGGCGCGACCGTGAATCTCCTTGGGAATCAAACGCCCGATCTTTTCCGCCAGATAAAGCAAGATCGCGCCGGATTCGAAGAGCTTCACGGGCTCGCCGCCGCCGACCGGATCGTGATCGACGATCGCCGGGATCTTGTTGTTCGGCGAAATAGCCAGGAATGCCGGATCGAACTGCTCGCCCTTGCTGAGGCTGATCGGCATCACGCGATACGGCAGCTGCGCTTCTTCCAGGAAGAGCTTGGCCTTCAGGCCGTTTGGGGTGGCAGCGAAATAGAGGTCGATCATGACGGGCGGCTCCGATGAGGCGATGGCGTCATCCTAGGTGGCTAGCTGGTCTTGCAAAAGGACCACATTAAGACAAATCTACAGGTCCAGTTGGATAGGAGCTCCGACATGGACCACCCCTTCGAATTTCCGCTGGCTTTGCCCGAGCGCGGCTCTCGCCAGCGCCTCGCGGCACTGCATGGCCAATTGCGCGCCGCGATTTTGGATGGGCGATTGAAGCCAGGACTTCGTCTGCCGGCGACACGCGCGCTGGCCGACGCCTTGCAGGTGTCGCGCAATACCGTGGTCGCGGCGTACGACCTTTTGTTGGGCGAGGGCTATATCGAAGCGCGACGCGGCGCCGGCAACTTTGTCGCCAATTTGGCGTTGCGTCGGGATATTCATCGCCCCAAAGTCGCCGCCACATCGTTCGATCGACGGTTGGCGCCGTATTGGCGAAATCTTGCCGATGCGCCGGCGCCGATGCCTGGCAAATTCGCCTACGACTTTCGCCTCGGCATTCCCGACAGCCAACCGTTTCCGTACGACATTTGGCGGCGACTGTCGGCGCGCGCGCTGCGGCAGCAATCCAGGGCCGCGCCGCTTTACGACCTGGCGCAAGGGCGGCCCGCGCTGCGCGAAGCCATCGCACAACATATTTCGTTCGCACGCGCGGTGTCGTGCGAGCCCGACGATGTGATCGTCACCAGCGGCGCGCAGCAAGCGTTCGATCTGCTGGCGCGCGTGCTAGTGACGCCGGGCGAAACCGTGGTCGCGGTGGAAGATCCCGGCTATCCGCCCTTGCGCGCGGTTTTTCTCGCAGCCGGCGCGCGCGTTGTCGGTGTGCCGGTGGATGAAGAAGGATTGATCGTCGAGCAACTGCCGCCCGACGCCAACGTGATCTACGTAACGCCATCGCATCAGTTTCCTTTGGGCGTGGTGATGTCGCCGCGTCGCCGCGTCGCTTTGTTGGAATTTGCGCGTGCGCGCGGCGCGCTGGTGATCGAAGACGATTACGACAGCGAGTTTCGCTACAGCGGGCGCCCGCTGGATGCGCTGCAGACGCTCGATCGCAACGACACCGTGTGTTATGTCGGCACGTTTTCCAAATGCCTGTTTCCGACCTTGCGACTCGGTTACGCGGTGGTGCCTTCGTGGCTGCGCGCGGCGTTCGTCAACGCCAAGCATCAAACCGATTGGCACGGCGATGTGCTGGCGCAAGATACGCTCGCCGCGTTTATCGCCGAAGGCCATCTCGTGCGCCACGTGCGGCATATGCGCAAGGTATACGCCGAGCGGCGCGATGCCTTGCTCGATGCGATAACGCGACACGCCAAAGAGCGTTTGCGGCCATGGCCTTCCGACGCGGGCTTGCATTTGGCGGCGAATCTTTTCGCATCGAAGGACGCCACGACCTTGCATGCGCGAGCAGCCGAACACGGCATCAACCTGGAATCGTTGAACGGTTATGCGATGGATCGCGCATCGTCGAACGGCGTCGCGTTCGGCTTAGGCATGATCGAGGTGCCGCGGATCGACGAGGCCGTGCGCAAAGTGGTGAAGCTGATCGACGCCCGCTAGCGCGCTTCAACGTTTGCGGTGGACTCCATGAATTACCGCAAAGTGGCTCTTACGAGGAGCCAATCGTTTCGGGAGCATGTTCGCACCCCCAGTCAAGGAATCGAACGTGCGCGTCATAGCCTTCCTTTTATCGATGCTGTTCTTGATGTTGAGCGGATCGCTGCGCGCCGAAACCGGCGATCAGCATGCGCAAGCGGCTGCACGTGGTTTAGTCGGTACGCCAGCGCCCAGGCTTGTGCTGAAGACCATCGACGGTCAAACCATCGACTTGGCCAGCTACTACGGCAAGAAAGCCGTGTACCTGGAATTCTGGGCCACTTGGTGTGTGCCGTGCCGCCAACAGATGCCGCATCTTAAGCAGGTGTACGAGCATGCGGGAAAAGATTTGGTGGTGATCGCGATCGATGTCGGTTTCGACGATACGGTGAAAGACGTACGCCGTTACCGCAGCCAGATGGGTCTGAAGATGCCAATCGTGTTCGACGACGGTTCTATCGGCGAGGCGTTTCATTTGCGCGTGACGCCGCAGCATGTGGTGATCGGTCGCGACGGTCGCATCGCGTTTCTCGGTCACGAAGCGAATGACAAGCTGGACGCGGCGTTGTTGGCGGCGCGCACGTCGGCGCCCGCAAATACGGTCGCGCGCGCAGCAGCCAATAATGCGAGCGATGAGGCAAGCACCACGCTGCCGGACCTCTCGATTCCCACCGTATCGGGCGCCGATTTTCCGCTGCGCACAGATGCCGGCAAAGGTCGTCCCACGGTGCTGGTGTTTATGTCGCCGTGGTGCGAAACCTATCTCGCGCAGAGTCGCCCTGCGGTTGCGGAGAGTTGCCGCGCCGTGCGCGAGCAAGTCACCGCGTTGTCGCAAGACGATCGCGTGCGCTGGCTGGGCGTTTCTTCGCGATTGTGGGCAGGCAAGGACGATCTGCTTGCGTATCAGCGCGACCATCATCTGACGATGCCGCTGGCGCTGGACGAATCCGGCACACTGTTTCGCCGCTACCGCGTGACGCATGTGCCCACGCTGCTGGTGTTCGACGCACAAGGGCGCGTCGTGCGACGCATCGAAGGCGTCGATCCGAAACTGGGCGACGAATTGAAGACGTTGTCGTCGAAGTAGGCGCGTTCGATGGAGGTGTGTTTATGCGTTGTGTAACGGCTCTCGCATTATTCGTAGCGATTGGATGGGCAGGCGGCATTGCGGCAGCGGAAGAGCACGCGCTGCTATCGTCGCCGCTCGCCGCCACGCACGATCGCCAACTGAGCGCAGTCACCGTGACTTACGCGCCGGGGCAATTTTCCGCTCCGCATCGGCACGGCGGCGATGCGTTCGTGTATGTGCTGAGCGGCCATATTCGAAGTCGGATCGAAGGTGGCGCGCTGCACGTGTATGGCCCCGGCGACAGCTGGTTCGAGCCGGCCGGGGCGCATCACGTCATGAGCGGCAACGCGAGCGACGTCGAGTCCGCAACGATGCTAGTGGTGTTTGTCGCGCCACCGGATGCAACGCTTACGGTGGGGGATCGAAAGCCCGATCAATCTTCGCCGGCCGCGCGCACCCACTCTAAATAAGCGGCATGGCCGCGCTCCACCGGCACGGCGATCAATTCGGGCAATTCGTACGGATGCAACGCCAGCACGCGTTCCTTCAACGCTTCGAAACGCGACGCGGTGGTTTTGATCAGCAACAGTTCTTCCGTGTCAGTGGTGACTTCGCCTTTCCACCGATACGTCGATTGGATGCCGGGAATGCGATTTACGCACGCCGCGAGCGATTCGTTGACCAAGGCTTCGGCCAGATGCGTCGCGCTCGCGACATTCGGACACGTGCAATAGCAGAGCAGAACATGGTCGGGAGCAGACATAGAAAGCCTCGTCGACGCGCTTAGGTGGAAGAAGCGTTGCGCGCCATCAAACCGTAATTGCCGAATTTTTCCAGCACATCGCCCACTTCCTTATCGCTCAACATGGCGGGTTTGCCGATTTGCAGCGCCAACGTGTACTGATGCGCGAGCGTTTCCACTTCGATCGCGCGCCACATCGCTTGTTCCATGTTGGCGCCGGTGGCGATCATGCCGTGATTGGCCATCAGGCACGCGAGCCGTCCATCCAGCGCGCGCACCACGGCATTGGAGAGTTCCTGCGTGCCGTAGGTGAAATATTCCGAGCAGCGAATCGAATCGCCGCCGCCGACGGCGATCATGTAATGCGCGGCGGGGATATCCATGCGGCACATCGCCAACGCCGTGCTGTACGGCGGATGCGCGTGCACGATCGCGCCCGCGTCGGCGCGCGCTGCGTAGATATCGCGATGGAATCGCCACTCGCTGGACGGACGGCGCGGGTGTTCGTATCGACCCTCCATATCCACGAACACCACGTCGTCCGGCGCGACCTCGCCGTAGGGCATCCCGCTGGGCGTGATCAGGAATCCGCCGCCGAAGCGGATGCTCAGGTTGCCGGAGGTGCCCTGGCTCAAGCCGGACGGGGTCAATTTCAAACCGTTGGCGACGATTTTCTCGCGAAGCGAGCGCTCGTTACTCACTGCCGATAGCCTTGTTGTTGGCGCAATACGTAATCGTTGACGTTCTCGCAGCCGGTGTCGATAGGGAATATCCCGTCGCCCCGGCTTTCCTCGCTCCTCAAACCCGGGCATACCCATGTGCCCTCACCGCGTGCGCCGGGGCGACGATCTAAAAATTGCTTCTATCCGAACCCTTGAAAGCCGCCAGCCCACCCCTATTCATCTCTTCAGAGTTCGACCGGCCCTGTACCCAGGGTTTTTTTGGAGGCTAAAATTGGCACTCGTGTTTCCCGAGTGCTAACAGGCGCCTGCCAGAGGCCGGCCTCGGGGTCGCCCACTATTTTCTCTAACCTCAAGCCATAGCTGGAGTTTTCTCATGAGCAAACTGCGTCCGCTGCACGATCGCGTCATCGTCAAGCGTCTGGAAGAGGAGCGTGTCTCCGCCGGCGGCATCGTCATCCCCGATAGCGCAACCGAAAAGCAGACCCGCGGCAAGGTCATCGCCGCCGGTGAAGGCCGCATCCTGGAAGACGGCAAGGTGCGCCCGATGTCGGTCAAGGCCGGCGAAGTGGTGCTGTTCGGCAAGTACGCCGGCCAGGAAATCAAGATCGACGGCGAAGAGCTGGTCTTCCTGAAGGAAGACGACATTGTGGCGGTGATCGAGGGCTGATTCGGTGGCGATTGGTGTTGACGTCAAAGACTCGCACCTCGTCGCCTTTGGCTCCTTCCGCAGTTTTTTCGCAAGATTTTCCGTATTTAATTTAATTTTTTTGAGGCAAAAAAATTATGGCCGCTAAAGAAGTCCGCTTCGGCGAAGACAGCCGCGCACGCATCCTCAAGGGCGTGAACACCCTCGCAAATGCCGTGAAGGTCACCCTGGGTCCCAAGGGCCGCAACGTCGTGCTCCAGAAGAGCTTCGGCGCTCCGACCGTCACCAAGGACGGCGTGTCCGTCGCCAAGGAAATCGAACTGGCCGACGCCTACGAGAACATGGGCGCCCAGATCGTCAAGGAAGCCGCGTCCAAGACCTCCGACACCGCCGGTGACGGCACCACCACCGCGACCGTGCTGGCCCAGGCGTTCGTGCGCGAAGGCCTGAAGGCCGTGGCCGCCGGCATGAATCCGATGGATCTCAAGCGCGGTATCGACAAGGCCGTCATCGCCGCCGTGGAAGAGCTGAAGAAGCTCTCCAAGCCCACCGCTGACGACAAGGCTATCGCCCAGGTCGGCACCATCTCCGCCAACTCCGACGTCGCCGTGGGCGACATCATCGCCACCGCGATGAAGAAGGTCGGCAAGGAAGGCGTGATCACGGTTGAAGAAGGTTCGGGTCTGGAGAACGAACTCGACGTCGTGGAAGGCATGCAGTTCGACCGCGGCTACCTGTCGCCGTACTTCATCAACAACCAGCAGAGCCAGCAGGTCGAGCTGGATGACCCGTTCATCCTGCTGTACGACAAAAAGATCTCCAACGTGCGCGAAATGCTGCCGATCCTCGAAGGCGTCGCCAAGGCCGGCAAGCCGCTGCTGATCGTCGCCGAAGAAGTGGAAGGTGAAGCGCTGGCCACCCTCGTGGTCAACACCATCCGCGGCATCGTCAAGGTTGCAGCCGTGAAGGCGCCGGGCTTCGGCGATCGTCGCAAGGCGATGCTGGAAGACATGGCCATCCTCACCAACGGCCAGGTCATCTCCGAAGAAGTGGGCCTGCAGCTTGAGAAGGCCACCATCCAAGATCTCGGCCGCGCCAAGAAGGTCGTGGTGACCAAGGAAAACACCACCATCATCGACGGCGCTGGCGAAGCGGCGAAGATCCAGTCGCGCATCGGCCAGATCAAGGCGCAGATCGAAGAGACTTCTTCCGACTACGACCGCGAGAAGCTGCAGGAACGCGTGGCCAAGCTGGCCGGCGGCGTTGCTGTGATCAAGGTCGGCGCTGCGACCGAAGTCGAAATGAAGGAAAAGAAGGCACGCGTGGAAGACGCGCTGCACGCCACCCGCGCCGCGGTTGAAGAAGGCGTGGTCCCGGGCGGTGGCGTTGCGCTGATCCGCACGCTGAAGGCCATCGACGGCGTGAAGGGCGACAACGAAGATCAGAACCACGGTATCGCCATCACCCGCCGTGCGCTGGAAGCGCCGCTGCGCGAAATCGTGTTCAACGCCGGCGACGAGCCGTCTGTGATCGTCAACCAGGTCAAGGAAGGCAAGGGTAACTACGGCTACAACGCCGCTACCGGCGAGTTCGGCGACATGATCGAATTCGGCATCCTGGATCCGACCAAGGTCACGCGTTCGGCCCTGCAGTACGCCTCGTCCGTGGCCGGCCTGCTCATCACCACCGAAGCGATGGTGGCCGAGCTGCCGAAGAAAGAAGAGCACAACCATGGCGCCCCGGGCGGCGGTATGGGCGGTATGGGCGGCATGGACTTCTAAGTCCTGCGTTCATCGCGAAGTGTTTGCAGAAAGCCCCGCGCAAGCGGGGCTTTCTTTTTCCCTTTTCGATACCCCGGCCGACGGTTTGTCCCGCCCTGGCAGAGTGCGTTGCGGATCACATTTCGGCGCTACACTCGGCTCACCTCCGGGGGGAGGTCGAAGAGGGGAAATAGGGATATGCATGACGAGACCATGGGCTCGGGCATTTACTTGCCCGAGATCAGCGACACGATCATCGGTCGCTCCGCCGACGTCCACGAGTTCGAATTCCGCGGTAACGCGCGCGATTACTTTCGCATCTGGATCGTCAATGTCGCTTTGAGCATCGTCACGCTCGGTATTTATTCGGCGTGGGCGTCGGTGCGTACGCGACGCTACATGTACGCCAACACGCTGTTCGAAGGATCGCCGTTCGAATATCTCGCGCGACCCATTCCTATTTTGCGCGGGCGGTTGATTGCAGCGATGCTGTTCGCCACCTATGTGATCGCGGGTCACTTTTCCCGTCCGCTGCAGCTGGCCACGATGGGCGTGGTCGGTGTCTTTATGCCGTGGATGGTCGTGAAAGGCTTGATGTTCCGTGCGCGGTATTCGGCGTGGCGCGGTCTGCATTTTCGTTTTATCGCCGATTACGCCGGGGCGTATCAGTGGTATTTGTTGGTGTATCTGTTGATGGCGATTCCGCTCGGATTGTTTGGACTTCTGAAGTCCGTCGGGCATCCGCTCGCTGGCGCGTTGCTGCTGTTTGCGGGGATGTTCGCTTTCTATCCCTGGGTCAAGGGCAATCAGCAGCAATGGATGGCCGAGCACCATTACTTCGGCGGCAAGTCGTTTCGCTTCACCACCGAAATCGGTGCGTACTACCGCATCTATGGCGCTGCGTTCGGCATCGCACTTCTCTGCATGATTCCTACGGGGATTTTGATGGGGATCTTCTTCAATGGGTTGGTGAAAGGGCATATCGATCCAAAGACGCATCCGATTCTGATCGTCCTTGTCAGCTATCTATGCCTTGCTCCGTTGTACATCACGATTTGGACGTACACGCACGTCCGCATGACCAATGCGCTGTACAACCAGGCGTCGTTGGCGCGTTATCAGATGCAGTCGTCGCTCGAATTCGGGCCGATGCTGCGGATCTATATGGGCAATGCGTTGGCGATCATCTTTACGCTCGGTCTCGCCATTCCGTGGGCTAAGATTCAGGTGGTGCGCTATCGCGCGTCGTGTTTGCGCGTGATTGGCGAAGGCAACCTGGAAGAATTCACGCAACGCGCCAGCGATAACGACGTCAGCGCCACGGGTACCGAAATCGACAGCCTTTTGGGCTTCGATATCGGTCTCTAATGTCGATACCCGGCATCTTTCATGACGGTCGGACGACCCGCGCAACGCGGGTCGTCGTGTCGCGCGTGGGCGATTCGTTGAATTGGCGTGGTGCGGATGTGGCCGGATGCGCGCCATTCTCGGATATCGAGCCGAGCGCACGCGTTATCGGCGTGCCCTTTACCTTGTGGTTGCCGGACGGCGCGCAATTGCAGATTGCGCATGACGACATGCCCGCGGATTGGTTCGCGCGCAGTCATCGCATCGAGCGCACGGTCGATCGATTGGAGCGCATGCGTTCGATCGCGATCGTCAGCATCGTGGTCGTGGTGCTGGCGACGATCGGTTTATTCGAATACGTGTTGCCGTGGACGGCCGATCGCATCGCTTCGCATATGCCGCACCGCGCCGAAGTGGTGATGGGAAGAGAATCGCTATCGGTTTTGCGAGGACGAATTCTTTTAACTAGCCAGTTGCCTGCGGATCGCCGCGCGCACCTGCAGCAGATTTTCGATCGGTTTGCGCACGGCGTTTCCGGGCTCCCGCCAGTAGCTATCGCCTTTTACAACGCGCCAGCCATCGGCGCGAATGCCTTCGCGCTGCCGGATGGAACCGTCGTGTTCACCGACGACCTGATCAAGGCGTTGCCGGATGATCGCTCGTTTCTCGCGGTGGCGGCGCATGAACTTGGGCATCAGGCGCACCACCACATGATGCGAGAAGTGCTGCGCAGTTCGGGCGTCGTAGTGATTGCGGGGATGCTGGCGGGCGATGTCACGTCGGTGGGAAGCCTCGCTTCGGCAATTCCCGTTTTTCTGTTGAACAGTCATTATTCCCGTGCGTTTGAAGCGGACGCGGATAATTTTGCGTTTCAGGCGCTCGCGCAGCAGAGCATCGATCCGATGGCGTTCGTCGATGCGATGCGCGCGTTGGAGCAGGCGCATCACGTGTCCGCCGATTCACAGGCCGATCGCTATTTGTCCAGTCATCCGCTCGACAGCGAACGCATCGCACGCGCAGAGGCGGCATCGCGCGACTTTCGTCGCACTCAATCAGAGCGCGCCAATACGTTGGCGCGCCAATAACGTCACCTTCCAGCGTGCTTCCTTGCGCGAGGAATCAGCTTTTACGCGACTTGCTAAGCGCTCAGCGATGCGCGCCCATGGCTTCCGATGCCTGCGTGCCCGCTTCCTCGTTGTCCTGTTTCGCGACGGCCGTATTGGAAGGCAACAGGCTCGCAGGCAGCAGCTTGTCGAGTTTGCCTTTCATGCGCAGCACGGCGACGCTCGCCATGTCCTTATCGAAGGTTTGCTGTTGCGCGTTGATCGGCGGCGGCTGCGCACCGGGGGCGTGCGTGAGATCCGCCAGCGACGGCGCGAGCACCTGCGTCAGCGCGAAATACGCGTCGTCATGAATGCCAGCGCGTTCGAGCAGCAAGCCCGGCAGCATCCAGGAGGCCATATCCACGTGTTGCGCGGCGCCCGGATTGCGCGGATCGATCAGCAACCACGTGCCCGCTTGCGCCAGCATGTCCTGACCGTTTGCGAAACCCGTCGCGTGATACGTATCGGTGAGGCCGGGGAGGTGGTCGCCGTAGAACAGCAGCAAGGTCGGGCGATTGCGATTGGCGAGCAAGGCGGTGAGACGTCCTAACTCCTCGTCGGCATGCTGCATGTGGTAGAGGTAATTCTGCACTTCCACCTTGTCTTTCGCGGGAACCGTATCCGGCACCACGATCGCGTTGCGCGCGGCGACGTCTTTCGGATCCACGTCGTAAGGGCCATGCGCTTCCAGGCTGATCGCGAACAGGAATTGCGGCGGGCCGGAATCTTTCAGTTGCGCCATGATCTCGTCGGTCATTGCGCTATCGGCCATGTACTTGCCGTCCATTGCCGCATTTTGCGGGAAGCTCGACTGCGACACGAAACGATCGAAGCCAAGCACTTTGAATGCCGTGTTGCGATTCCAGAACGTCGGATCGTTGCCGTGAATGGCGACTGTTTCGTAACCGTGTGCGCGCAACGTGCGCACCATGCTCGGCACGACTTTGTCGTGCATTTGCAGATAGGGAAATTGCATGTTGCCGAAGTAACGCAACGACAAGCCCGTAAGCACTTCGAACTCGGTGCGGATCGTGCCGCCGCCGTAGGTGGGCACATGCAGCGGGCCGCTCATGCCTTCGTCGGCGAGGCGCGTGAGATTAGGCGTGAGATTGGCGTGCTCGAAGCCGCGCACGATGCTCGGATCGAAGAACGATTCGCTTTGCACCACGACGATGTCGGGCAACGCGCTGCCTTGATCCATTGGCGCTTGCATGCGCGCGCGCACCGCATCGCCCGTGGTCTGCAGCAGATTGTTGACGTCTGCCGGCTCGACTTTCTGTTTGGTGCGCCGATCTTGCAGGTGGAACATCACTAGCGAACTCACCAGACCCGAATGGGTCGTGGTGGCCGCCGCCGACCAGGGCTCCAGCCACAGTTTTTTGCCGTTATAAAGATTGCGCCAACCGGGCATGCCCAGCAGCAGCGTGGCGAACGTTCCGGCGAGCAATGCGCCGGCGACGACGCGTTTGCCATGGGTGCGTCGCGCGAAAAGCGGCGGTTCGCGACGCCACATCGTCACGATCGCGGCCACACCCGCCAACAGCGCGAGATAGAGCCACGGGCTATGCGGAAGATAGCCGCCGAGCACATGCAGTCCGCCCTTTTGCAATTGATCCACCATGCGGAAATCCGCAGGCAGCAGCGGCGTACCAAGGTTCGCGACTTTCAGCGCGTTGACGCCGTACATCACGGCTTGAAACAAATACGCCAGGACGAACGAGAACACGACGCGACGGGTCAGCACCAGCAGCAGCAGCGCCAGCATCAGGCCGGGCATCGCATTGGCGAGCGGGAAGGCGGGCTGCTCGATCAACTGCGACGCCGCCACCGCATCGTGACCGTCCAGCAAACCGGTCAGCAGGATGAAGGCGACCGACATCGCAACCACCAGCGCAGCGCGCGCCGTGATGGGGTGTTTGGAGAACAAGGTGGGGGACGTGGGGACCATGCAGTCCAAAACCCGCTTTCTTCAGGAGATGTGGACTGTAACGTGATTGACATGAATCGGTTGTCAGGCGGTCACATGCCCATTGAACGGGTTCACGTCGCCTTGCGGGGAACTTACGGGGATTTCGCAAAAAAAGAGGGCCACCGTCGCGCGACGGTGGCCCTCTGTGTGCCGTAACAAGAACTTGCGCGGCAAAACCCTAGTGCTGGGTGTTGCTGAACCGCAATAAACGCAGATACGGCTTAACGGTTCGCCAACCTTCCGGAAACAGCGCGCGGGCGTCGTCGTCGGACAGCGACGGCGCGATGATGACCTCGTCGCCGGGCCGCCAATCCACCGGCGTGGTGAGCTTGCGTCCGTCGGTCAGCTGCAGCGAATCGAGTACGCGCAGAATTTCATCCACATTGCGGCCGGCGCTCGGCGGATAGGTGAGGGTAAGGCGCACTTTTCTCTGCGGATCGATGATGAAGACGGAACGCACCGTCACCTTCGGGTCCGCCTTGGGATGGAACATGCCGTAGAGCTTCGCCACGGTGAGATCCGGGTCGGCAAGGATCGGATAGTTCACTGCCGCGCCGCCGACATCCTCGACATCCTTGATCCATGCTTTGTGATCGTGCACCGGGTCGACCGACAAGCCGAGCAGCCGCGTGTTGCGTTTGTCGAACTCCGCCTTGCGACGCGCGAATGCGCCAAGCTCGGTGGTGCAAACCGGCGTGAAATCCTTGGGATGCGAAAAGAACACCAGCCAGTGGTCGCCGATGTAATCGTGCAACTGGATCGGGCCATCGGTGGAATCAAGCGTGAAGTCGGGGGCGATTTCGCCCAGTGGCAGGCTCATGGCGTTCTCCGTCAGCAAGTGAAGCGATCAAGCCGCATCGGCCAGATGCCGAGGGGCGGGGATAGCCTGGTGCGAGGGGTTGCTAAGCAGTTCGCCGTACCAATGCGCAACCTCGGCGTGCGCGGCGACCTCGCCCAAAATAAGCATCGCAGGCGCGCCAATCGCATGACGTGCGGCCAGCGTGGGCAATTCGCCGAGCGTGCCGGTAAGCGTGCGCTGTTGCGGGAGCGAACCGTTTTCGACCAGCACGAACGGCGTAGCGGCTCGACGTCCGTGCGCGATCAATTGTTGCGTGAGTTTTTCCAGTTGGCCGACGCCCATATAGATCGCCAGCGTTTGTTTCTCGCGCGCCAATTCCGCCCAATCCAAATCGTCGACCGAGTGCTGGCAATGTGCGGTGACCAATCGCACCGAGTGTGCATGATCGCGATGCGTGAGCGGCACGCCGGTGTAAGCCGCGCACGCGACTGCGGCGGTGATGCCGGGAACGACTTCATACGCGATGCCGTGCGTGCGCAGAAATTCCAGCTCTTCGCCGCCACGACCGAATACGAAAGGATCGCCGCCTTTGAGTCGCACCACGCGTCGTCCCGCTTTGGCGTGTTCGAGCAACAACGCATGAATTGACGGCTGCGGCGTGTGCGTGCCGCCACCGCGTTTTCCGACCGAAATCCGCGTGGCGTCGCGTCGCGCGAGATCCAGAATTTCTTCGCTGATCAGCGCATCGTGAAGAATGACATCGGCTTCGTTCAATGCGCGCAGTGCGCGCAGCGTAAGCAGTCCCGGATCGCCGGGACCCGCACCAACCAGCACAACGGAACCTTGTTGCTTGGGCTCTTGATAATCGTCCAGCGCAGCGACGAGTTGCTGTTCCGCGCGAGCGGGTTGCGATGCGCGCAATGATGCCAGCACGATGTCGTCGTGCAACCAATCGTAAAAGCGACGACGCACGCCAAGATCCGCATAGCGCGCGCGAATGCGCGAGCGATAACGCTGTGCCAGTTGCAACAGCGATCCCAGCGCAGGATCGAGCAAGCTTTCGATTCGCTCGCGCAGGCGGCGCGCGAGCATCGGCGCCGCGCCGCCACTGGAGATGGCTACCAGCAAGGGCGAGCGGTCGATCAAGGCGGGCACCTGAAAACTGGAGAGCGCCGGATCGTCCACCACATTGACCCATCGTTGCAGCGCATGTCCCTCGGCGGCGATGCGCGCGTTGAGCGGGCGTGAACGCGTTGCGGCGATCACCAGCCACACGCCATCAAGCCACGCGGATTGGTAGGCGCCGGGAAGATAAGCGATGCGCCCTTGTTGCACCCATTCCCGCAATTGAGGCCCCAGCACCGGCGCGCCGACGGTGATCTTGGCGCCTGCTTTCAACAACATGGACGTCTTTCTTGCAGCGACATCGCCACCGCCCACCACGAGCACGGGGCGGTCGGAAAGATCGGCAAAGAGCGGGTAAAGCTGCATGAATCGGGTCCGGCGAAAGCGATGGGCTATTCACGCTAACGCCGGCGTTTTTGCGATGGAAATGGCTGCTGGGACCGAGGATATGCCGCGGCGGCATAGACGCCGCAAAGACTTATAGATGTATAGACGTCCAAATAACGCTGTGTTAAGGTCCAGAGACTACCGGTAATAGCGCCGGTGTGTGGAGGTCGTGATGAAACGCCGTTCAGGGTGGTGCGTGAGCTGTATGTGCTTCGGCAAGCATGAAGCACAACCCTGCGCGCGTTTCCTCTCGGAGCCTTTCTCATGACCCTCACGCAACTTCGCTACATCGTCGCCATCGCCGACGCCGGTTTGAACATCACCCTGGCGGCCGACAACGTTCACGCCACCCAATCGGGCATCAGCAAGCAGCTCAAGCAGCTGGAGGGCGAGCTCGGTTTCCAGGTCTTCACCCGTCGCGGCAAGAGCCTGGACACGATCACCCCCGCCGGCGGTCAGGTCCTGGAGCGGGCGCGCAGCATCCTGCATGAAGCCCGCAATATCCGCGCTCTCGCCGCCAACCTGCGCGAAGAGGCGCATGGCGAGCTGTCCGTCGCCACCACGCATACCCAGGCGCGCTTCGTTCTGCCGGAGGCCATCGCCCGACTGAAGCAGCACTATCCCGACTTGGGCGTACATATCCGTCCGCAGGGCGAGGGCCGCATCATCAGCCTGTTCGAAAGCGGCGAAGTGGACCTGGTAATCGTCAGCACCAGTGGTCAGGCCCCGGAAGGTGGTATCGCGGTGCCCTTGTTCCGTTGGTATCGCCGCGCCGTGGTGCCGCTAGGCCATCCGCTGGCCAAGCTGAACCGCCCGCTGAGGGTCGAGGATCTGGCCGAGCATCCGCTGGTCAGCTACGAATCCTCGCTGCAACCGGAGTCGTCGTTGCGGCGCGCATTCGCCGCTGCCGGCTTTACGCCGCGCATCGCCTGCACCTCGGCGGACGCCGATCTCATCAAGACCTACGTGCTCGCGGGTCTGGGTGTGGGCATCCTGGCGGAAATGGCGATCAGTCCTGCGGACTCGCGCGAATTGGTCACGCTCGATATCGACAATCTGCTTCCCGTCTGCACAAGTTGGATGGTTCTGCGTCGCGATCATGTCTTGCGTAGTTATGTCGCGCAGCTGGCGCGTCTGGTGGCGCCGCAGCTGGACGAAGCGGAATTGCGCCGGGTGGTGGCGGGACACGCAGAGCCGCGTTGGCCGTCGCCGCCGCTGTGGGGCGAATTGCAGGCGCGTGCTACGCGTCGCGCGACGCCGCGCGCGGCCTGATAAACGCCGCATGCCGTACCCTGGTTGCCTCCTTCGGCGAAGGAGTAGAGTCTCCCTGCAAGGCGCTCTCGCACACTTATTTAAGGCAAACCCGAGAGCGCATCTCCTGCCTGTCATGACAGGATGACGTCGCGTATTTCAATGCGCAGTCATGCAGATTTCCGAGTCGTTCGCTGTGAACGACTCCGGCTTTGTCAAGGAGACATTACGATGACGCACGATAACCATCGATCGTCGCAGACGAAACGCGCGCTGCGAGCAGGTATTTGGTCGGCTATGTTGCTTGGTGCGGTCCCGACGTTTGCGCAGCAGGCGCCTTCCGGGCTGGAAAAGGCCATTGCAGCCGCAGACAAGTGGGTAGTCCAGGCGGACGCAAACAAAGCGGACGCGATGTGGAAGTCGAGCAGCCCGCTGATGCAGAAAAGCGTGAATCAAGCGGATTGGGCCAAATACATCGGCAATGTCCGCCAGCAAGCCGGCGCCGAACAAGAGCGTCGCTGGCTCAGCGTGAACAAGGTGGATAACCCCAAGGGCATGCCGGCCGGCGACTATCTCAACGTCATTTATGTCACCAAGTTTGCGAACGTCGCGACGTTCGAAACAGTGTCGTTGGCGAAAAGCGGCTCCAATTGGCAGCCGGTGGGATATATCGTTCGACCGGTTCAACCGCCGACGCAAACGCAACAGCCTGCGGCAGGCCAGGCTCAACAGCCTGCCGCTTCAGGCAAGTAATCGCCAAGCCGCCTCCTCCCTTACGCAGGGAGGAGGCGTTGATCGGATCAAACGAGTTCTTCTTCACGCAGCCAATCGACCACCCGTGCAGCGGCGTCGACAACCGAGATGTCGCTGGTATCGATGATGATGTCCGGCGAGACCGGCGTTTCGTAAGGATCGTCGATGCCGGTGAATCCCTTGATCTTGCCGGCGCGCGCGGCCGCATAAAGCCCTTTGCGATCGCGTGCTTCGCACACTTCCAACGGCGTGGAGACGTGGATTTCCACAAAGCGCCCATGCGCCTGCACCAGTTGTCGCGCCTCCGCGCGGGCGCCGGCATAGGGCGCAATCGGTGCGCAGATGACGATGCCGCCATGACGCACCACTTCACTGGCGACAAAGCCGATGCGCGTGATGTTGGCGTCGCGATCTTCGCGCGAAAAACCCAATCCCTTGGAGAGATGTCGCCGCACTTCATCGCCGTCCAGCATGGAAACGGGGCGGCTGCTGGTCTCCAGCAATTTGGCCAGCACCGCCTGCGCCAGTGTGGATTTGCCGGAACCAGACAACCCGGTGAAGAACAACGCGAACCCTTGTGGCGCGTTGGCAGGATGACGATCGCGCAAGATCTTCACGACATCCGGAAAGGTGAACCATTCCGGGATCGCCTCGCCTTCGTGCAAGCGACGACGCAGCTCGGTGCCTGAAATATCGCGAACTTCGTCATCGGGCTGCACTTCCGTCTGCGGCACGTACACGTCGCGATTCGCGGCATACACCATCGCCGGAAACGGAACGATGCCGATGCCCAGTTCCTCTTCGTGCTCGGCGAGCAGATGCTGCGCGGCATACGGATCGTAGAACGGCTTGCCGTGCGAATCCTTGCCGGGGCCAGCGTGATCGCGCCCGACGATAAAGTGGCTAGCGCCGTAGTTCTTGCGAATGATCGCGTGCCACAACGCTTCGCGCGGGCCGCCCATGCGCATGGCGAGCGGCAACAACGAAAGCGTTGCCTGGTCGTGCGGATAATGTTCGAGCAGCGCGCGATAGCAGCGCACGCGCGTGTAGTGATCGACATCGCCGGGTTTCGTGCGGCCGACCGAAGGCTGGATCAACAATTTCGCGCCGACGCGTTCCGCTGCGCGCAAGGTCAGTTCGCGATGCGCGCGATGCATCGGATTGCGCGTCTGGAACGCCACGATGCGGTGCCATCCGTGCTGATGAAACCAGTCGCGCAACTGGCGTGGACTCTGGCGAAGTGCGGCGAAATCGTAATGCGCCGGCGGTTGAATGCCTTGCACGCGTCCGCCGAGATAGACCGAGCCCGTACGATCGAGCAGTTCCGCGACACCCGGATGCGCGCGATCGGTGGTGCCGAACACGCCTTGCGCTTCGGCGATGCGATCGGGGAAATAGACGTCTTCCACCGTCAGCACGGCGAGCGGCGTACCTTGTATATCGTTCAAGCTGATCTGCGCGTTTTCCTGCAGCTTCGATGCAAAAACCTCATCGACATCCAGCACGATCGGCATCGGCCAGAGCGTGCCGTCGGCCAGGCGCATTTCCGATACGACGCGATCGTAATCGGCGCGTCCCAAAAATCCCTGCAAGGGCGAGAACCCGCCGTTGAGCAGCAATTCGAGATCGCACAGCTGGCGCTGATTGAGCGTCCACTGCGGTAGCGACGCGCTGCGTTTCTTCAACGCTTCGGCTTCGTCGTCGGGGAGATAAAGTTCGCGCAGCGCGCCGCCGTGCGGCGCAACCAGCGCTTCGTGTTCGGCCAAGACGAACTCGGCGGCGAGGGCTTTCATGTTGTTTCCTTTATCGGGGCTCTATGTTTTTGTTGTGTTGCTGGTCTTACTCACACATCCAAGTGAAGTCCGCATTCACGCTTCAATCCGAAAAAGCGGGTGTCCTCGTCGCGCATACCGGGCTCCCAGCGGCGCGTGGTGTGCGTATCGCCGATCGAGACATAACCTTTGTCCCACAAGGGGTGATAGGGCAGGTCATGCCGGCGCAGGTAACGGCCGACATCGCGATCGGTCCAATCGATGATCGGATGCACTTTCCAGCGTCCGTGGCGATGATCCAGCGCAGGCGACGCGGCGCGGCTCAGCGATTGCTGGCGGCGCAACCCTGCGAACCAAGTTCCCGCGCCGAGTTCGGCCAATGCACGTTGCATCGGTTCGACTTTGGCCAAGCGGTTGTAATGATCCAGCCCTTCGCGCCCCTGATTCCATAATTCGCCGTATCGCGCTTGTAGCCATGCTGGCGATAGATTGGGGCGGATCACATGCAAGTTGAGTGAAAGACGTTCGGTGAGTTCGTCAATGAAACGATACGTTTCAGGGAACAGATATCCGGTGTCGATAACGATCACCGGAATCGTCGGCAGACGTTGCGTAAGCAGATGCAAGGACACCGCCGACTGCGCGCCGAAACTGGACGACAGCACATGCGCGCCGGGCAGGTTTTGCAATGCCCAATCGATGCGCTCCTCCGCGGTAAGCGCAAGCAACCATGCGTCGAGTTTGATGCGTTCGCGGACATCGATGGCCGCTTGCTCGAGCGTTGGCAAACTCATGCGAAAACCTCTACATCGATGGGGTGACGCGCCGACGTCAATACGCCACTGCGCACGAGAAAGTCGCCGAAACGTTCGTCTTCGTTGCGTTCGATGGCATAGCGTGCGAACAACGCATCCAATTCGGACAGGATTTCCGCTTCGTCGATGTTTTCGCGCACGATGCGATTGAGGCGCTGCCCGGCGAAGTCGGCGCCAAGACGCAAGTCGTAACGGCCAATGGCGCGACCGATCAACGCAATTTCGCCCAGATACGGACGCGAGCAACCGTTTGGGCAACCGGAGAGACGAAGCAAAATTGGTTCGTCGCGCAGACCATGGCGCTCGAGCAATGCTTCGAGCTTCGGCAACAGCTGCGGCAGGTAACGTTCGCTTTCGGCCATCGCCAGTCCACATGTCGGTAGCGCGACGCACGCAACCGCGTGACGACGTATGCCGCTCAATCGGCGATAGCCATCGAGCTTGTATTCCGTCACTAGCGCGTCGACACGAGCGCGTTGCGCTGTCGGTACATTGGCAATGATTAGATTCTGATTGCACGTCATGCGGAAATCGCCTTGATGGATTTCCGCAATCGCGCGCAACCCGCTCAAGTGCGGCTGGTCGGGAAAATCCGCCACGCGCCCCGATTCGATCTGCAGGGTGAGGTGCCAGCGTCCGTCGTCGCCTTCGGTCCAGCCGTAGCGGTCGCCGTTATGGTCAAAGCGATACGCGCGGGACGGTTGCAAACGGAAACCGAGACGGCGTTCCAGTTCGACTTTGAACGCGGGCAAGCCCATGCGATCGATGGTGTATTTCAGGCGCGCATGCTTGCGTTCTTTGCGATCGCCGAAATCGCGTTGCACTTCGATCACGGCTTCGGCAGTGCGCAGCAGTTGTTCCGGTTCGACAAAACCGAGCACGCTGCCGAGACGCGGGTAAGTGCTCGCGTCGCCATGGCTTGCACCCATGCCGCCGCCGACCGCGATATTGAAGCCGAGTAGCTCGTCGTGTTCGATGATGGCGATCAAGCCGAGATCTTGCGCAAAAACATCCACGTCGTTGGTGGGCGGTACGGCTACACCGATCTTGAATTTGCGCGGCAAATAGGTCGCGCCATAAAGCGGCTCGCTTTCTTCTTCGCCGCCGGCGACGCGCTGTTCGTTCAGCCAGATTTCGTGATACGCGCGTGTCTTCGGTTTCAAATGTTCCGACAAGCGTTCGGCCCAACGATAGGCAAGCCGATGCGCCGGCGAGGCGACGGGGTTCGCGCTCGCGACCACGTTGCGATTGACATCGCCGCAGGCGGCGATGGTACTGACCAGGGCCTCGTTCATCGCGGCGATGGAACGCTTCAAGTCGTGCTTGAGGATGCCGTGCAATTGAAACGTCTGACGCGTGGTGATGCGCAGCGTGTGGTTGGCCCAGGTGCGCGCGATGTGGTCGAACGACAGCCATTGCGCGGGGCTTAGCACGCCACCGGGCAAGCGGGCGCGCACCATGAACTGGTAGGCGGGCTCAAGCTTCTGCTTGCGACGCTCTTCGCGCAGATCGCGGTCGTCTTGCTGATAGCTGCCGTGGAATTTCAGCAGCTTGTTGTCGTCCTCGCTGATCGCGCCGGTGACGGGATCAGCCAGGCTTTCTACCAAGGTGCCGCGCAGCAGGCGGCTGTTCGCCTTGATGCGTTCGAGATCGGAAAGGCCGTTGTCGCTCATGTTTCGCCTCAATACACATCGCGGGCGTAACGGCCCTGCTGGATCAATTGGTTCAACCACGCTTCGGCGTCTTCGGTCGAGCGTGCGCCATGCTCTGCGACGATCGTCACTAACGCTTTATGCACGTCTTTCGCCATGCGATTGGCGTCGCCGCAGACATACAGGTGCGCGCCGCCGTCGAGCCATTCATAGAGGCTCCGCCCTTGCTCGATGAGGCGATGCTGGACATAGCGCTTTTCCGCTTGATCGCGCGAGAAGGCGAGATCGATGCGATGCAACGATCCGTTCTTCAACGCCTGCTGCCACTCGGTCTGGTACAGGAAATCGGAATGAAAATGCGGATTGCCGAAGACCAACCAGTTGCGCCCGCCAGCTCCGCGTTCGGCGCGTTCCTGCACAAACGCGCGGTACGGCGCGACACCGGTGCCGGCGCCGATCATCACGATATCGCGATCGTCGGCGGGCAGATGAAAGCGTTCGTTCGCTTCGATAAACACCGGAGCGGATTCGCCTTCGGCGTGTTGCGCGAGATACCGGCTCGCGGCGCCCCAGCGTGCTTCGCCCTCGAAGTCATAGTCGACGTGGCTCACCGTGAGATGAACCTCGTCGCCCACCACGGATTGACTGGAGGCGATGGAATACAGGCGCGGCGCAAGCGGTCGCAGCGCAGCCACCAGCGCGTCGGCCGTCCACTCGCCGGGATGCTTGCGCAACAGATCCAGCACCTGCCAGCGCGAGAACAAATCGGACAGCGCTTCGCGGGAATCGGGCGACAACAAGGCTTGCAAAGACGCATCGCCGCTGCGTTCGGCATGCGCGGCGAAGAACGGGCGCGTAAGCAGCGTCAGCTCGCGGTGTTGCGACAGCCATGTACGCAATGCGTGCTCTTCCTCGGCGACACGAACCGTTGCTTCGCCATCGAGTTGAAGCGCATTCAGCACCGCATCCACCAAGACCGGCGACTGCGTCGGCCACACACCGAGCGCATCGCCCGGCGCGTAACGAAGGCCGGAGCCTTCCAGCGACAATTCCAGATGACGCACGTCGCGATCGCTCGTGCGGCCCGTGATGCGTTGATTAAGCAGCACGGGCGCCTGGAACGGCTGCTCCCGATGCCACGCCGGCGCGGTGCGCGCCGTGCGCAGCGTGGTGACCTTGGCGAGCGGCGCCGATGCCTTCAGCTGTTCACGCGCCTGTTGCAATGCGTGTTCCAGCCACGGATGCGCGACGGTTTCGAGATCGACGTCGGCTTCTCCGGCGGGAAACAGGCGTTGCGCGCCGAGCGCGGCAAAACGCTCGTCCAACTGGCGGCCGATCGCGCAAAAGTTGGGATAACTCGAATCGCCGAGACCGAGCACGCCAAAGCGCAACGACTCAAGCTTGGGCGCGCGTGCGCTCGCAATGAACTCGACCAACGCACGCGAGTCGTCCGGCGGCTCGCCATCGCCTTGCGTGCTCATGACAACGTAGAGCAAACGCTCTTGCTTCAACTCGCGCGTGGAATAAGCGTCTGCGCGCACGACGCGCACGGCCAGGCCGGCGGCGGATGCGCGCCGACCCAAGTCTTCGGCCAGACGTTTGGCGTTGCCGGTTTGGCTGCCATACACCACGGTCAGGCGTGCTTGAGCTTCGGGACTCGTGACGGTTTCATTGGCGGCGTTTTTGCCAGCAGCTTGACGCTGCGTCGCCAGGCCCGCGAGATAGCCGGAAAGCCACTGCAATGCAGGGGCTTCCAATCCATCGACAAGACGAGCGACCAAGGGGTGCTTGTCTTCGGGTAGCGGCAACAACGAGGCGGCAGTCATCGTTTAGTCCTTGGACGTTTAGACGTCCATCTGATCCATCGATGTTAGAACTTCGTTTATTGGCCAAGAAATGATGGGCCGGCATATCCGCATGCCATTCCCTCCTTTCCGTTGCGCGAAAGGCGACAGGCAGCATGGATTCCGGGCGTTGTCCCCCGCGTCCATCGGGAAGTTCTTCATTCACCTTTCACGGGCGCCGCTGTGCGGCGCCGGAGGTTGCTATGCCACGACGATCTAAGCCTGTCTGTGCTGTGTTGACGCTGGCCGCTTCGGCATGTTTCGCCACGCTGGCCCCCACCCACGCCAAGGCAGGCGATATCGATTGGCTCGACCATTGGCCCACGCATTTCCAAACGGGCGATGGGACCGATATCGGTTTGGTACTGCGTTACCAATATGACGTGAACGACTTTTCTCATGACAACAACGCATTCACGGATGCGCATACCAATCGGCGCAAATACCTGGGCTTCTATGTCAAAAAGCCGGGGGTCTACGACGCGTCCGTGTACTACGACTTTCAATCCAAGCAATGGCAGGATGCGTTTTTCCGCTTGCAGTCGCAGGCCGTGCTGGGCGAGGACTTTGGCGCCCTTCGTTTCGGCCAAAGCAAGACGCCGGTAAGTTTCGAGGGCGTCACCACCTCCACGCAGACCACCTTTATCGAATTGGCGCTGCCGTCGCAGGCGGTCTACGAAAATCGACGCATCGGCGTGGATTGGGCCATTCAACGCACGCATTGGCTTGCCAGCCTGGGTTATTACGGCGAGAACATGGCGGGGAAAAACCACGGGCATACATGGGTGGCGCGTGCGGCGTGGATACCGATACATGAAGCGGATCGCGTGCTGCACCTGGGTGTCGCCGCGTCGGAGGAACGGCCCTACGGGCTGGTCAATGCGCTGGGCGTGCAGCAGCCGGCGACGGCCAGCTTCAAAACGCCGCCGGAGGCGGGCCTCACTACTGTTACGTTGGTGAGCTCGGGCACGTTGACCCATGTGAACCATATCGATCGTCTTGGTGTGGAGGGGCTGTGGATCGATGGGCCCTGGTCGGTGCAAAGCGAATATCTGCAAGCGAAAACGACGTTCGACGTACCTAAGCCGAACTACGACCTCAGCGGTTACTACGTATTCGGAAGCTGGGTCGTTACCGGCGAATCCCGCCAGTATCACGACGGTAACGTCAGCAACGTGATTCCAACTCATCCATGGGGCGCCGTCGAATTCGCGGTGCGTTACAGCGATCTGGACTTGAACGACGGCCGCGTGCAGGGCGGCAAAGAACACGACTGGACGGCCGGCGCGAACTGGTATCTGGGGACGCATTTGAGGCTGCAGGCCAATTACATCCGCGCTTTCGGCAATCGCAAGGGGCTGGTGATTGATCCGCATATCGTCGAGTTGCGCGCGGAAATCTTCATTTAATTCGTCCACGCATATGGATAGGACGAACCGCGCTTTCGGACGTCCATACCTCCAATCCTATAGTTGAAATTGGGCGTGTTTGCTCAGAGGAAATCGTTACGCATGAAACGCCTACTGCTCGTTTTAGCAGCGTTGCTTTCGCTGGGTGTCGGCTATGTGTCGGCGGCAGATGTAAAAATTTTAAACGCTTCCTACGATCCCACGCGCGAATATTTTCGGGACGTGAACGTGGCTTTCACCGCGTACTGGCTCAAGCAGGCCGGCCAGAACGTGGAAGTAACGACATCGAATGGCGGCTCCGGCAAGCAGGCGCGCGCCGTGCTCGACGGTCTGCCTGCGGATGTTGTGACGCTGGCCTTGGCCTACGACATCGATGTGCTGGCGGATAAAGGCCTGCTGGCCAAGGATTGGCAGACGCGGTTGCCGAACAACAGTTCTCCCTATACGTCCACCGTGGTGTTTCTGGTGCGCAAGGGCAATCCCAAGCGGATCCACGACTGGCAGGATCTCATTCGCTCGGACGTACAAGTGATCACGCCCAATCCCAAGACATCGGGCGGCGCGCGCTGGAATTTTCTTGCCGCGTGGGGATGGGCGGCGCGCCAGCCGGGCGGCAGCGCCGAGAAAGCGCGCGCGTATGTTTCGGCGCTGTATAAAAACGTGCCGGTGCTGGACACGGGTTCGCGTGGCGCGACCAACACGTTCGTGCAGCGTGGCATGGGTGACGTGCTGATCGCCTGGGAAAGCGAAGCCTTGATGGCGCAGCAGGAATTCGGCAAAGACAAGTATGAGATCGTCGTGCCATCGCTCACCATTTTGGCGGAGTCGCCCGTCGCGGTCGTCGACACGGTGGCGGCGGCACATGGCACGCAAAAGGTCGCCCTTGCTTACTTGCGATTTCTCTACAGCGCCGAAGGTCAGGCGATTGCCGCCAAGCATTTCTTCCGCCCGCGCGACGCTGCAGTCGCGGCGACATACGCCGCGCAGTTTCCGGCGGTAAAGACCTTCACGATCGCAGAGCAGTTCGGCGACTGGCGCAAGGTGCAGGCGACTTACTTCAACGACGGCGGCGTGTTCGATCAGATCGCCGAAGGACAGCAGTAAGCATGACGATACGGAACGTACTGCCAGGATTTCGCCTTAGCACCGGCTACGCGCTGACGGTGCTCGGCGGTTGCGTTCTGTTGCCGCTGGCCGCGTTGTTGTGGACGGCTTTCGAACTGGGGCCTGCGGGCTGGTGGGCGCAGATCGCCACGCGACGCGTGCTGGCGTCGTTGCGCTTGAGCTTTGGCGCGGCGCTGCTGGCGGCCACCATCGACGCGTTGCTGGGTTTGCTGATCGCGTGGGTGTTGGTGCGCTATCGCTTTGCGTTTCGCCGCGTTTGCGACGCCTTGGTCGATCTGCCGTTCGCGTTGCCGACAGCCGTGGCAGGCATTTCATTGACGTCGCTCTATGCGCCCCATGGCTGGCTCGGCAGTCGCCTGGCGCCGTTGGGGATCGAGGTGGCGTATACGCGACTCGGCGTGCTGTTGGCGATGGTCTTCGTGGGATTGCCGTTTGTCGTGCGCACCTTGCAGCCGGTGTTGGAAAGCATGGAAAGCGACCTTGAAGAAGCGGCGTACACACTGGGCGCGTCGTCGTGGCAGCGCTTCGTTCGCGTGCTGTTTCCACTGTTGCTGCCGACGCTGTTGACTGGTTTTGCTTTGGCGCTCGCTCGCGCGATCGGCGAATTCGGCTCGGTGGTCTTTATTTCGGGCAATCGTTTGTTCCGCACGGAAATCGCGCCCTATCTGATCGTGCAGAAGATCGATTCGCAATACGACTATCGCGGCGCAGCGGCATTGGGCGCGGTGATGCTGGCGGCGTCGCTGCTGTTGTTGATGGCGATGGCATCGTTGCAGCGCTGGTCGCGTCGCTGGGCGGTGGTGCGCTGATGGCCGTCGTCGCTGCAGCGGTGTCGATGGGTGGCCGTCCGTCGTGGTCGATACGTGTTGCGCGCACGACCTTGGTCTTAAGCGCGCTTGCAGTATTGGTCTGGTTGCTGGTGCTTCCATTGCTGGCGATTGTCGCCGAAGCCTTTCAGCAAGGCGTGGCGTTCTATCTGGATGCGATTCGACAGCCCGACACTATTGCGGCAGTGCGTCTCACGTTGATCGTCGCCGCGATTGCAGTGCCGTTGAACCTCGTCTTTGGCCTGGCCGCCGCATGGTCGATGACGCATTTCGAGTTTCGCGGCAAGGCGCTGCTCGGCGCGTTGATCGATCTTCCGTTTTCCATTTCGCCGGTGATCGCCGGCATGATGCTGATTCTGGTTTACGGCAAGGACGGTTGGCTGGGTTCGTGGTTGGAGCCGCATGGCGTACAGGTGATTTTTGCGCTGCCGGGTCTGGTGCTGGCGACCGTGCTCGTGACCTTGCCGTTCGTCGCGCGCGAATTGATGCCGCTGATGCAGGCGCAAGGCTCGGAACAGGAAGAGGCCGCGCTTACCTTGGGCGCGAGCGGATGGCAGATTTTCTTTCGCGTCACGCTGCCGCGCGTGCGTTGGGCGCTTTTGTATGGCGTGTTGTTATGCAACGCGCGGGCGATGGGTGAATTCGGCGCGGTGTATGTGGTGTCCGGGCATCTTCGTGGCATCACCAACACGCTGCCGCTGCAAGTCGATCAGCTCTATCAGGAAAATTTTTCCGCCGCTTTCGCCGTGGCGTCGTTGCTTGCTTTGCTCACTGTTCTCACACTCGGCATCAAGCGATTGGTGGAGTGGCGGCACGGTGACGACTTGAATCGTTGAGGAACCAGAACGCCATGGGCATCGAGATTTCCCGCTTACGTCGTCAGTTCGGCGCCTTTGTGGCGCTGGACGACGTCAGCCTGACGATTGCCGACGGTGAGTTCGTCGCCGTGCTTGGGCCGTCGGGATCGGGTAAGACTAGTTTGTTGCGCATTCTTGCCGGCCTGGATCAACCCGACGCGGGAAGCGTGCATCGCGACGGGCAGGATCTGCTGCAGCTGGACGCGCGGCGGCGCGGCGTGGGTTTGGTGTTTCAGCACTACGCGCTGTTTCCGCATATGACGGTCGCTCAAAACGTGGCATTCGGTTTGCGCGTGCGACCGTGGCGTGCGCGACCCAAGGCGTCGATCATCAAGGCGAATGTCGATGCGTTGCTCGCGCGCGTGGAATTGGAAAGCCTGGCGAATCGCTATCCATCGCAATTGTCGGGTGGCCAGCGTCAGCGTGTAGCGTTGGCGCGCGCGTTGGCGATCGAGCCGAGATGGTTGTTACTGGATGAACCCTTTGGCGCGTTGGATGCGCAAGTGCGTGTCAATTTGCGCAATTGGCTGCGCGAGTTTCACCGTTCGCTGGGCATCACGACCTTGTTCGTCACGCACGATCAGGACGAGGCGTTGGAAATGGCGGACCGCGTGGTGGTGATGAATCGCGGTCGCATCGAACAGATCGGCACGCCTGAGCAGATCTATCGCCAGCCGGCGACCCCGTTCGCGTCGCGCTTTATCGCGCGCGGACAATCGTTGCCGGGGAAGGTGGATGCGCAGCAATTGCATCTATTCGGTCACGCGTGGCCGCTCGACGATTTCTCGACGGAAAACGTGCACGACGTTTCCGTGCACGTGCGCCCGGAAGACATCGTGCTGGCGCCGCGGCAAGGCGATGGGCTCAAAGCGCATCTGCTCAACCTTCGTCACGTGGCCGGTACGGTACGCGCCAGCTTGCGATTGGAAGGCCTGGATGAGCCGCTCGAAGCCGAATGGAGCGAACGCGATTGGGCGCGCCACGGTGGCTCCGCGGATGGCGCGGTGAGCATTCATTTCCATGTGCTTTCGGTTTTTGGCGTGGACAGGGAGGGTCATGTGCAACAGCGGTCGACGTTTCACCCCGCGCATACAGGCGCGCCGGTGGCGGTTGGCCCTTGGCGGCGCATCGAGGCGTAAGCGCACGAATTCGGAAGTGGGAGATGAAACGGTCATAATGGTCGAATGACCGTAACCTCGCTTCCCGCCGAATCGCCCGCGCTGCAGGCGCTGATCGACGACCGTTACGCACAGCTTGCGGCCCGCTGTCGCGCCGCGGGCGTGCCGCTGCATGACGACGCAGGCGTCGCCGAACGCATTCGCCGTACGTTGCTCGCCAGCGATTTCGCGTTCGAGACATGGCGCAACCAACCGCAGCTGTTGTCGCCCCAAGGTCTGGAACGCTTGCGTGTGAATGGCGATGCGTCGACGCGTATCGACGCGTTGAAGCTCGATGCAGACGAAACTGTTTGCATGGCGACGCTGCGGCGGTTTCGGCATGCCGAGGCGCTGCGCCTGGTGTTTCGCGACGTCAACGGTTTGGACGACCTGCCGGAAATTCTTTCCGCCACCAGCGTGCTTTACGAAGCCTTGCTCGGCGCGGCGCTGGATTGGTCCGAGCGCAATTTGGCCGTTCGTTACGGCCATCCGCGCGGCGAAGATGGCGAACTGCAGCGTCTGGTCGTGGTCGGTTTCGGCAAACTCGGCGGCAGCGAGTTGAATTTTTCTTCCGATATCGATCTGGTGCTGGCGTATCCGCAAGGCGGCGAGAGCGACGGCGCGCGCGTGCTAGACAACAGCGAATACTTCGTGCGTCTCGGTCGGCAATTGGTGCGCCTACTGCACGAGCCCACCACCGACGGCATCTGCGCGCGCGTCGATTTGCGCTTGCGACCTTTTGGCAATGCGGGTCGCTTGGCGTTGCCGTTCAGCGCGATGGAGCAGTACTACCAACGGGAAGGTCGCGACTGGGAGCGCTACGCGTGGATCAAAGCGCGCGCCGTCGCGGGCGATCGCAACGCCGGCAAGCAATTGCAGGAAATGCTGCGGCCGTTCGTATATCGCAAATACCTCGATTACACGGCGTTCGCAGGATTGCGCGAAATGAAGGCCTTGATCGACGCCGAAGTGGCGCGCAAAGACCTGGCCGATAATCTGAAGCTCGGCCCCGGCGGCATTCGCGAAATCGAATTTATTGTGCAACTGGTGCAATTGATTCGCGGTGGCCGCGAGCCGAGCTTGCGCGTGCGCGGATTGCTGCCGGCGTTGACCGCTTGCGAAGCGCGTGGACATATTCCTGCCGCACGAGCACGCGCGTTGCGCGAGGCCTATGTGTTCTTGCGTCGACTGGAAAACCGCGTGCAGATGATGCGCGATGCGCAAACGCACGATTTGCCCGACGATCCGTTGACGCGCGAACGGCTCGCGCTCGCGCTGGATTACCCGGCGTGGGAATCGTTGGCCGAAGAATTGGCGAAACATCGGGACATCGTCGCCAACGAGTTCGAGGCCGTGCTGATGCCCGAAGGCGGCGCGAAATCCACCGTGCCGGCCGCCGATGCGATCTTGTGGAAAAAAGCGTGCGACGAATCGCTCGAGGCGAGCGTACTGGAGGCTTCCGGTTTCGTGCCTGGCGGGGAAGCGCTAGATGCCTTGCTGAAGTTGCCGCAGGCGGCATCGTTGCGTGCGATGTCCGCGCGTGCGCGCGAACAGCTCGATCATTTGATGCCGCAGTTGCTCGCCGCCGCGCGCGATTCCGCCGCGCCCGTGCCGTGTCTGTTGCGTTTGTGTCGTTTGGTGCAGGCTGTCGCGCGTCGGCCTTCGTATCTGGCGTTGCTAGAAGAGCAGCCCTCCGCGCGCAAACGTCTTGCGCAGCTGTTCGCCGATAGCGCATTTCTTGCGGAGCGCGTGATTGCGCAGCCGTTGCTGCTCGACGACGTGCTCGATCCGCGCATCGATCAGTTGCCGCTCAAGCGCGCGGATATCAGCGCCGAAATCGCGCATGTGCTCACGACGCTGGACGAACGCGAAGCCGAGGCGGAGCTGGAGCGTATCAACGAATTTAAATCGAGCATCGCGTTTCGGCTGGGTCTCGCCTTTAACGATGGTCGCGCCGATGCCGTCGCCACCGCGCGCAGGCTTGGCGCGTTGGCCGAATCGGTGGTCAATGCGGTGGCGGCGCTGGCCGAACGCGAAGTGATTGCTGCGCACGGGCGTTTGCCTGGCGAAGGTTCGGGCTTTTCGATTCTGGGTTACGGCAGTCTAGGCGGCGAGGAACTGGGTTTTGCGTCCGATCTGGATCTGGTGTTCGTGTTCGACGGTCAGCGCGCGCAAGAAATGAGCGATGGACCGCGCTCGCTGGAAGGTTCGCGTTGGTATCAACGCTTGACGCAGCGCGTAATGAATTGGCTGACCGTGCTCACGCGCGCGGGGCGCTTGTACGAAGTGGATACGCGGTTGCGGCCGGACGGCTCGAAAGGTTTGCTAGTCGGCAGCCTTGATGCGTTTGTCGCGTATCAGGAGAGTCGTGCGTGGACCTGGGAGCATCAAGCGCTGCTGCGCGCACGTCCGGTAGCAGGCGACGCCGCGTTGAATGCGAAATTGAGCGACGTGCGGCGCCGTACGCTCGCAGTATCGCGCGATCGCGCGGCGGTGCTCGCGGAGGTAAGCAGCATGCGCCAGCGTTGGCGTGCGGAGCGCGATCGTTCGGATGCGGCGCAGATCGATCTCAAACAAGGTCGCGGCGCGTTGCTGGATATCGAGTTTGCGCTGCAAGGTCTCGTGCTGGCGCATGCGGCCAAAATGCCGAATTTGCTGTCGACGACCGCGAATGCAGGATTGATCGAGCTTTGCCGCAACGACGGTTTGCTCGATACCGCGCAAGCCAACTGCTTGACGCGCGCGCATGCCGAGCTCTTGCGTCGCGCGTTGCAATGCACCTTGGATTTGCGTTCGCGCATCGCGCCTCGCGACGCTGAATTGGATGAGTTGTGCGGCGAGGTCGGTGTGGTGACGCACGCGCTCGGATTCGATTTTTAGCTCACAACCCTCGTTGAGCTTACGATGCGAGCAAGCGCTTGCGCAGCGCGTCCGCAATCGCCGCGGTTTCACGCAGCGGCGTTTGTGTGGCGGGCGCATCCTCGTCCATCTCGTGCAACAGGCCGGCCGCGCGCAGGCTTTGATGAAAACGCGCCAGTTTTGGCGGCAAGGCTCCCGTGACGAACGTGTGCACCGCGCAACCGACTGCGCACGCTTCGCTCAGCATATTGACCGAATCGGGCGTGACGATGAGTCGATCGGCCCAGCCGAGCACGCCAGGGTACGGATTGTTGCCGTCGTCGGGTCCGGCCCAGACCAGGCCGGGATTGCCGCGCAATGCGTTACGCATCACTTCTACGGCGGCGACGGGCGTGCGGCGCGAGGCCAGCACCATTAGGCTTCCGCCTTCGTGTCGACGACGCTCGAGCAATCGTTCGACCAGACGTTGCGCATAGTCCGCATCGATGCGAATGCCACCGCGCGGCCCGCCGAGCAAGACGCCGACGCGCGGTTGCGGCAGTTCGCTCAGCGTCGGACTGGCGTCGCGGCCGTCCTGCAGCCAGGCATCATCGATTGGGTTCAACGAACCCAAAGGGTTCATCACGTTGGCGCCCGCGAGGCCATCGTGGCGTGGCGCAATCACGGTGTCCCAGTGCGCCGGAGCGACGCGCGGATCGAGAATCTGCACGGTGTGGCAATGGCCTTCCGTCAACGTGCGCAGCATGCGCGTCAGCAAGGCCGCGCTTCGTCCGCACCCGATAGCGATGCGGGGCCACGGCGGCGCGAACGCGGCGCGTTGCGAGGCGGGAAGGGCGAGCCGACCGCCCCATGTCATACGTGGCGACAACCACGACCAGGGCGCCCGCGGCGACAGCACCAGGTGTCGCACCGGCATATTCATGTGCTCGGCCAGGGCCAGTGCTTGCCGTTGATTGCCGGCGGCCAGGTCGGTGATCGCCCAACATTCGCCCTGCGGCGGGGCAGGCGCATCGTGTCCCGACGGGGTGATTGTTGCCGGATCGTGCACAGTACGTTCGCCCCCGTCGCCGTTGATTCATCCGGCTTGCGCTTACACTCTACGTTCATCTCGCCCCGTTTGGGGCGCGTCTTTCGTCATGCATTGAGGATACCCATGAGCGAGAAGCTTGCCGAGGCAGCGCTGGATCAATTGTTCCGCACGGCGCGCACCTATAACGCCTTCCTCTCCAAGGAAGTGACCAACGAGCAATTGCATGCGCTCTACGACCTGGCGAAGTTCGGTCCGACCAGCGCCAACTCCTCGCCGATGCGGCTGGTGTTCGTCAAATCGGCAGCGGCGAAGGAAAAGCTCAAGCCGTTCCTGTCCGAAGGCAATCGCGCCAAGACCATGGCCGCGCCGGTGACGGCGATCGTCGCCAACGACCACGCGTTCTTCGAGCAGCTGCCGAAGCTGTTTCCCCATGCGGACGCGCGCAGCTGGTTTGCGGGCAATCAGGCCTTGGCCGACACCACCGCGTTTCGCAATGCCACGCTGCAAGGTGCGTACGTGATCATGGCGGCGCGCGCGCTGGGTCTGGATTGCGGCCCGATGTCGGGCTTCGACAATGCGGGCGTGGATCAGGCGTTCTTCGCCGGCACGACGATCAAATCGAACTTCCTGATCAATATCGGCTACGGCGATGCCAGCCGCGATCTTTTCCCGCGCAGCCCGCGGTTGTCGTTCGACGAAGCGGCGCGCGTCGAGTAACGCAAAGCTGTCGTTTTTCCGAAGGATCGCCGGCGGTATGCTCCCAAGGCGATCCTGTAGTTGATGAAAACAAAACCCCTTAACCCATCGTATTAGGCAGGAGATTTTCATGCGTACTCTTCGCTACGTGTTGCTGGCCGGCTTGCTTGGCGCAGCGCTGTCGGCTCAGGCCGCCCCGGTGACCTACAAGCTCGATCCCGGTCACACCATGGTGCTGTTCAGCTGGAGCCACTTCGGCTTCTCCAATCCCACCGCCGACATCGGCATTTCCGACGGCACGGTGGTGTTCGACGAACAGAATCCGTCCAAGTCCTCGGTCGATGTGACCATGCCGCTGAGCAATCTGGACACGCACGTGCCCGCGCTCGACAAGCATCTGAAGGAACCGGATTTCTTCAACGCCGAGCAGTATCCGACCATCACCTTCAAGAGCACGAACGTGCAGCCGCTCGGCGGCAAGCACTTCAAAATCACCGGCGACCTCACCGTGCACGGCGTCACCAAGCCGGTGGTGCTGGACGCGACGCTGAACAACGTCGGCAAGCATCCGATGACGGGTCAGCAGGCCATCGGCTTCAACGCCACCGGTACGCTGAAGCGTTCGGATTTCGGCCTGGGTGCGTACGCGCCGAAGGTGAGCGATGACATCCAGCTGCACATCACCACCGAAGGTGCGGTGCCGAAAGCTGGCGCGCAGTAAACGTTTCGTAGGAAACGCGGGCGCCTCGAACGATGTCGAGGCGCCCTTGCGGCACGCTGAACCCGCCGGTCGGGCGCAACCGTAAAAAGCGTAGGGCTGCTAACATGGTCGGCCCCCATGTCTTACCCGGAGCAACAGCCCATGTCGGGTTCCTCTGCCGCCGCCACGCCTATCCTGGCGAATGCCGAAAATCGTTACGAAGTGACGCGATCGGACCTGCCGCTGTCTTGTCCGATGCCTGGTATGGCGCTCTGGAACTCCCACCCGAAGGTCTATCTGCCCATCGTTGAGGACGGCGGCGAGTCCGTATGTCCTTACTGTGGCGCGCATTACGTCCTGCGCGACTGAAAACCTGCCGTCATTCCTCGTGAAAACGCGCCAATCGGCACGATTGGTGCTTGGTTTTCTCGAATGAGAGTCGCGAATGAGGGAATCATGTCCGTTGCCGCCACACCGGCCAGAACGCTGACCGTTGTGCAGCTCATCCCTGCGCTGCAATCGGGCGGCGCGGAGCGTTCGGTGTTGGAAGTGGGACGGGCCCTCGTGCAAGCGGGCCACCGGTCGGTGGTGATCTCGGCAGGCGGTCGCCTGGTGTCGCAACTGGAAACCGAAGGCAGCGAACACATCACGCTGGATATCGGCCGCAAATCGCTCTCCACCCTGTGGCGTCTAGGGTCGCTGCGCCGAAAGCTGCGTGAGCTCCGCCCGGACGTGGTTCACGTGCGTTCCCGTTTGCCGGCCTGGATGGGCTGGTGGGCGCTCAAGGGCCTATCGCCCCGGCCGCATTTCATCACCACCGTGCACGGACTCAATTCGCCCGGCCGCTACAGCGCCATCATGCTGCGCGGCGAGCGCATCGTGGTGGTCTCCCAGACGGTGCGCGATTACTTGATCAGCCACTACGAGAAACTGGACACCACGCGCATTCGCATCGTGCCGCGCGGCATCGATCCGGAAGCGTTTCCCTACGGTCATCGTCCCGACGAGGCGTGGCAGAAGGCGTTTTTCAGCGAATTTCCGAATCTCGCCGGCGCGCCGCTGCTGACCTTGCCCGGTCGAGGTACGCGCCTGAAAGGCCATCACGATGCGATCGAACTGATCGCCGAGCTCAAGCAGCGCGGCATCGACACGCGGTTGCTGTTGCTCGGCGTAATTCAGCCAGGTCGCGAAGCCTATGTGCAGGAGCTGCGGGAACTGATCAAGGGCCGCGGCGTGACCGACCAAGTGGTGATGACGCCACCGCGTGAAGACGTGCGCGATATCTACGCGATGTCCGCGCTGGTGCTCCAACTGTCGAACAAACCCGAAGCCTTCGGCCGCACCGTGATCGAAGCGCTGTCGCTATGCCGCCCAGTACTCGGCTACGCCCACGGCGGCGTCGGCGAGTTGCTGGCCGAACTCTATCCTGCCGGTCGCGTACCGCCCGGCGATCACGAACGCCTGGTCGAACGCGCCGCCGAACTGCTGCGCGTCGCGCCGCCCATCTCGCCACTGCAACGCTATCGGTTGATCGATATGCAGCATGCGGCGTTGGCGCTGTACGAAGAAGTCGTCGGTTAAAACACGCACCGGCTCAAGCTCGGCCTCGCCTACAATGCCCGAACCACCGTTGTGGATCCGGCATGTCATTCTCGCTGAAAAACCTGGTTCGTTCGCCGCTGGTGCCAGTATGGCTGATGATCGCGTTGTTGCCATTCGGGCGCAGTGCGGAACTGGGCACGTTTCTATGTTTGGTGGGCGTGGCGATCACGTGGCGACGCGATACTTTGGTGATGGTGAAGGGGCCCGCAGCGCGTTTGGTGCTTGCGTTGTTGGCCTGCTACATCGGCGCAGCATTGCTGTCTTCGTTTGCGGCGACAGCCCCCGGAAAAAGTTGGGGAACAGTTGCTGCGTTGCTGCGTTTCGTGCCGCTCGGTTTGTATGCGTGCTACGCGCTTCGTGGAAAACAGCGCGTGCAAGGTTTTTATCTTGCGGTCGCCGCGGTGATCGCATTCTGGGTGTTGGATGCCTGGATGCAAATGCTTACGGGTTGGAGTTTGCGCGGGCACGCGGAGCCTGAGCGCATTTCGGGTTTGTTTGGCGCAGACGATCCCAAGCTCGGTCCCACGCTCGCGGTACTGTCACCGTTTGCGCTGTGGGCGGCGCGGCATCGTTGGGGATTGCGCGGATTGATTGTTGCGTTCGTGTTGCTGCTGGGGCCGGTGATGTTGAGCGGATCGCGTTCGGCGTGGATCTGCTTTTCGTTGGTGACGTTGATGTTCATATGGCGCGAAACGGGTTCGCCGAAGCGGTTTGTTGCGCTGTGCGCGGCGGGGCTTGTGGTGTTGCTGATGGCGGGCGGTATCGCGTGGAAAACGTCCGAGCGTTTCGATACGCGCATGCAGCGCACACTGCTGGCGCTGGGCGGCAACGAGCAAGCCGTCAATGAAGCCATGACAGGGCGCCTGGATATCTGGCATACGGCCGTTCGCATGATCGAGGCGCATCCGATGACGGGCGTCGGCGTGCGCGGATTCCGTTACGCCTATCCGCAGTACGCGCCGCCGAACGACCATTTCATGGTGGGCGAGAATTGCGGGGAGGGTACGGGTGCGTGTCACCCGCACCAACTCGTGATGGAAATCCTGGCCGAAACCGGCGTCGTCGGCATGTTGCTATGGCTCGTGGGCGCGGTGATCGCATGGCGTGCCTGGCGTCGTGCGGGCAAGCCAGGGCGCGCCATCGCCTTTCCCGCGACCGTTTCGCTCGTGGCGATGGTGTTTCCCATCAATTCCCATTTCGCCTTCTATTCGGCGTGGTGGGGTTTGCTCTACGCATGGTTGCTTGGAGTATGGTGTGCAGTGCTGTTTGCAGTGACGGAGGAGCCGGGCGATGGCGCGTGAACCGCTCTCGGTGGTGGTGATTACCTACAACAACGCCGACACGCTCGACACCTGCCTGCGCGAAGTGGATTGGGTCGACGAAATCGTCGTGCTTGATTCCGGTTCCACCGACAGCACGGTCGCCATTGCGCGCATGCATGGCGCGCGCGTGGAAGTGCATCCGTTCGACGATTACGGCCCGCAAAAGCAACGCGCTTACGATCTGGCGCGCAACGACTGGGTCTTGAATCTGGATGCGGACGAAATTCTCTCACCCGGCACGCGCGCCATCATCGAGCGCGCGCTGGACGATCCGCAGCATGCGGGGTTTCGTTTGCCTCGGCGCGAGCGCATGTTCTGGACCGTGCAGCATCGCTGGAGTCATCGCAACGGTCACTTGCGCCTGTTCAATCGCAAGCATGGCGGCATGAACGATGTGGAAGTGCACTCGGCGGTCGAAGTGCGCGGTCCGACGAAAACGCTATGGGGCGCCGACTTTATCAATAACGGCGACGACGATATCGCCTCGCGCGCGGAGAAGATCAATCGCTACAGCAGCGGCATGGTGGCGCACAAACTTCGTCGTGGCCAAGGATTCACCGGATTCCGCATGGTGATTTATCCGCCGCTGTTCTTTTTGCGGCAATTCGTGCTCAAACGCTATTTTTTAAGCGGCTGGGCGGGTTTTATCGCTAGCGTGCTCGGCGCGCATTACGTGTTTTTGAAATACGCGAAGTTGTACGAGGCGCGCAGGGCTGCGCGCACGGGCCCGCAGGAAAAGCCTTAGCCGTCGCTCAAGATCCGCGCGAATTCGTCGGCGATGACGCGCGTGCTGAAATGGCGATCCACGAAATCGCGCGCGGCGATGCCCATCGGTTCACGCACGTCCGACTCGCACATTTTCAAAATCGCGTTGCGCCACGCGGCGACATTGCCGGGCGGCAAGAGCAAGCCGGAAACATTGGGGCAAAGCGTTTCCGGCACGCCGCCGATATTGCTGCCCAACACTGGCGCGCATGCGGCCTGCGCTTCCACCGACACGCGACCGAAGGTTTCCGTGGCGATGGAAGGAAACGCGAGCATCGAAATCGCGCTGTAGTACGGATGCACATCGTCGATCCAGCCGAGCACATGATGACGATGCGCAAACGAACCGGCATCGATGCGCTCGCCCAGTAATTGCGAATCCGGACCATGGCCCAGCCACAGGCAATGCAGGCGCGATTCCTGACCCATCGCGCCGTCGAGCGCATCGAGTAAGGTGAAAATGCCTTTGCTGTGATGGATGCGGCCGAAGTAGCCGATCACGATGGCGTCTTGCGGTATGCCTAGCTGATGCAGGATTTCGCTGCGACGTTGCGGATCGGGTTTGCACAGCGCCATGTTGACCGGGTTGTACAATACGCGCACCAACGACGGCGGCACGCCGCGTTCCAGATAAGCCTGGCGAGCGTGACTGGAGACGGCAAAAAAGCGCTGCGCCAAACGCGGCACCAAGTAACCGGAAAGACGCCCCATCGCCGGTGTGCGGTGACGGAATAATGCAACCGGTATGCCCAGCAGTCGGCTGATCAGAATCAGCGGCCAATACTCCTTGCCGAAATTGCCGACCAGCCAGTCCGGGCGAAGCTCGCGCGCGGCTTTCAAGGTGGCGCGATAGCCGCGCAGGTCGAACACGTTGCGAAACTTCGCCGGATAAAGTCGCGCGCCGGAGTTGGCGAGGCTGTTGGCGATCAAGCCGTCCGGATACACCACCGCGCTGACCTGATGTCCGGTTTCCACCATGGCTTGCGCCAGCGCCACGAAGTGCGTGGCGGCCCCGGTGTTTTCCGGGTTGGTGCCGACGAAGAGAAATTTCATGCGCGCTTGTTCTCGTAGTTGGTGAATGCACGCATGGCGAACTGCGGCAACACGTGATGACGTGCGACTTGCACGCGCGGCAGACGCCAAAGATCCGTGCCGACGACCGCCCGCCCGCGTTGCGTCGTGGTCGCGGCGATGTAGCCGCACGCGCGCGTGACGTCCGCGACACGATCGTTCATGTCGCCGTACGGATAGCAAAATTGCGTGACCGGTGAACCGAGGGCATCTTCGAGATCCGCTTTGCTGCCGGCGATCTCGTCGAGCAGTTGATCGTCGTTGCATTGCGAGAGTCGTGGATGATTGCGCGTGTGCGCGCCGATCTCCATGCCGCCGTCGCGCCAGGCGCGCATCTGTGCGGAAGTCATCAGTGGTTTGCGAACGCCGAGTTTCTCGGCGTCCCAATCGTTGTAACGGCCGATGCGCCCGCTCACGACGTAACAGGTCGCGGTGAAGCCGTAACGTTGCAACACCGGCATGGCCGATTCGAGATTGTCGACGTAGCCATCGTCCAACGTAATCACGGCGATGCGACCTTGTTGCTCGCCGCGCAAGAACGGCATCGCATCGGCCATCGACACGCCCCTGTAGCCCAACCGCTTCAGCAGCCACATCTGGCGTGCGAATGCGCCGGGACTCACATAGAGGCTGCGCCAGCGACGCAGGCCGCGCGGCGCCTGCGCGATGTTGTGGTACATGAAAATCGGGCAGGCGAGGGCCTGCTGTCCGTCCAGGGTGGTCACGCCGCGCTCCTTAACCGCTCAGCGCAAAATGTTACGGCAATCGGCGGTGCCGAATGGCGCAGGGGCTGACGGAACGAGCGGTAACGGGGCATGGCGAAGGGGCGCGTGGAAAAGGCCAGCCCGCTTATGTACCGGTCTAGGCTGACGTCAGCCTGTCGTGAGCGGCTCCACCGAGATCAATAAATGGGCGGGTAGCCTTCGGGGCGGGTTTTGAACCGTTTGTGCACCCACAGGTATTGCTCCGGGGCCTCGCGCACCATCTCTTCGATGCAGCGATTGACGCGCTCGGTATCCGCTTCGGCATCGGCGCTGGGTAGGCCTTCCAGCGGCGCGCCCAAGCGCAAGACGTAGCCTTGGCTTCCCGGCAGGCGGCGGTGAAAGAACGGGATGACCACCGCGTTGGACATGCGTGCGAAATGGTGCGTGGCCGTGATGGTGGCCGCCTTTACGCCGAAAAACGGCACGAATGCATTGTCCTTGCTGCGCATGTCCTGATCGGGCGCATACCAGAGCGTGCCGCCGCTGCGCAGGTATTTCACCGTGCCGCGGATATCGTCCTTGTCGAACATCGCGCGCGCATAACCCAGGCGCGCGCGCAGCACCGTCCATTCGAACGCGGGGTTGTCCATGCGTCGATACATGCCGGCGATGCGGATGCGTTGCGACACCAGCCGCGCGCAAAGCTCCAGATGCGAGAAATGGCCGCCGACCAGCAGTACGCCGCGACCTTGCGCATGCGCCGCTTCGAGGTGCTCCAGCCCTTCGAACATCACGGGGATTTTTTCGATGGCGCGCTCGGAGCCCATCCAGCCCAAGGCGAACTCGATCAGCATCATGCCGATGTCGCGCAGATGCGCATCGACGAGAGCGGCCTGCGCCTTGCTGTCGAGCTCCGGAAAGCACAGCGCGATATTGGTGGCGGCCACTTTGCGTCGCGGCGAGGGAAAGCGTTCGATGATCGCGCCCAGCATACGGCCCATGCCCATCAACACGCCGAAGGGCAGCATGGCGATGAGTTTCATGATGCCCACGCCGATCCAGGCCGGCCAAAGGCTTGGTGCAAGCAGGGAGCGGGTGAAGGTGGGGCGGGGCGTTCCGGGCATCCGACGCATTGTAGCGGTACAACATACATTCCCTCTCCCCTTCGGGACGCGGGGAGCGGCCATGGATGGCCGCGTTTTGAGGAGCGAGGAAGAGGGCTAGGGTGAGGGGCCAAGGCTTGCGTAGAAATGAATCAGCGCATGCGCTGACTTTTTTTGCTTTCAGGCATGAGCTAAGGACCTCGCCAGATCGGCCCTCACCCCAACCCTCTCCCCAGAGGGGAGAGGGAGTTGCACATGCATCCCCGTATACTTCCGCGTCCTGGACAGGAGCCTTCGTTGCGCTATCTCTACACGCTACTGATGTATCTGGCCACGCCGCTGATCGTGCTGCGCCTGCTGACGCGCGGCATGCGGTATGGCAATTACCATCAGCGCTGGCCGGAGCGCTTCGGCATTTTCAAGGCGCCGGACTTGCGCGGCAGCATCTGGGTGCACGCCGTTTCGGTGGGCGAGGTAAACGCCGCCGAGCCGCTGATCAAGGCGCTGCGCCAGGATTATCCCGAAGCGCCGTTGGTGGTCACCACCGTAACGCCGACCGGTTCGGCGCGCGTGCAGCAGCTGTTCGGCGACAGCGTGTTTCATGTGTATCTGCCGTACGACTTGCCGTTTTCCGTGCATCGCTTTTTAAAGCAGGTGCGGCCGCGATTGGCGTTGATCGTGGAAACGGAAATCTGGCCGAATCTCTATTTCGGCTGCTATCGCCGTGGCATTCCGCTGATGATCGTCAACGCGCGTCTTTCCGGGCGCTCGCTGCGCGGTTACGCGCCGATGCGCGCGTTGCTGCGTTCGGCGTTGCGCTGCGTGCGGCAGATTGCGGCGCAATCGCGCACGGACGCGGCGCGTTATCGATTGTTGGGCGCCGATCCCGCACTGGTGACGGTCAGCGGCAATTTGAAATTCGACATGCCGGTACCGGACGGTGCGCTGGAAGGCGGAGAAATGTTCCGCCAGCAATGGGGGCGACTGCGTCCGGTGTGGATCGCAGCCAGCACGCATGAAGGCGAGGAGCTCGCGGTATTGGAAGCGCATCTGGAAGTGCTCAAGCGAATTCCAGATGCCTTGCTATTGATCGCGCCGCGCCACCCCGAACGCTTCCGTCTCGTGGAGCATTCCGTGCGCAGCCTGGGCTTTACGATGGCCATGCGCAGCGCAGATCGCGTGCCGGGCGAATCGCATCAAGTGTTTTTGATCGACTCGATGGGCGAACTTATGCCGTTCTTCGCGGCGTCGGATCTCGCCTTTGTCGGCGGCAGCCTAGTGCCGATCGGCGGCCACAATGTGTTGGAACCGGCGGCGTTGTCGAGGCCGGTGTTGGTCGGGCCACACACGTTCAATTTCGAAGAAATCACCTTGGCCTTGATTCGCGGCGGCGGCGCGAAACGCGTGTTGCAAAGCGAAGCGCTGGGCGCCGAAGTACTGCGCCTGCTGCAAGACGAAACGAAATGCAAACAGATGGGTCAACAGGCGCGCGTGGTCTTCGATAGCGAACGCGGGGCCGTCGGACGCGTGATGGCTTTGATCGATCGCATGCTGCAGGAATGACGTACATAAAAAAAGGCCAGGAAATCCCGGCCTTTTTTGTCGAACATCGAGCGCCGACAAATTACTGGAGCAACGCGTTCACGCCCTGGATGTCGTCGTAGCCGATGGTGCCGGCCGACTGCTTCAGCAGCAGACGATTGAGCACCAACTGATGACGCGCGGTGGAGTACGTGCTCTGCGCCTGCGTCAGCGTCTGGATCGAGGTCAGCACGTCCAGCATGATCTGCGTGCCCACCTGGAAGCCTGCCTTGGTGGCGTCGACGGCTTTCTGCGCCGAATCCACAGCGGCCTTGCCCGATTCCACTTCGCTGATGCCGGCGAGCACCGAGTTGTAGTAGTTCAGCGTGTTCTGCACGGTCTGGCGGCGGGTCAGTTCCAGCGAGTCTTGCGCTTCGTCGCGCTGATCGATGGACTGGCGCACCCTCGACTGCGTAGCGCCGCCTTCGAAGATCGGCACCGACAGCGAGATGCCGATGGTATTGCCGTAACGGCCGTTGCCATTGGCGCCCAGCGCGTTGTAGCTGCCATTTTCCAGCCACGCGGTGGTCTTGGCGCGCGTGATGGTGCCGGTGATCGTCGGCAGGTGGTTGGCGCGCGCTGCGTTGACCGAGTGCTCGGCGGCATCCACGGACAGCTGTGCAGAGGCAAGCGTCGGATTGTTTTTCAGCGAGCTGTCGACCCACTGCTGTGGATCGGACGGCGACGGCGCATTCATCGGCAGATCGTCGCGAAGCTTCTTCAGGTCGCCGACCGGCTGGCCGGTAATGACGCTCAATGCCTGGCGGTCGTTCGCCAACGTGTTCTCGTACGTGACCGTGGTCGCCTTGGCGGCTTCGTAAAACGACTTCGCCTGATACACGTTGGTGACGGCGGAGATGCCTACTTTGAATTGCTGCTCGGCCTGATCGTAAGTGACGCGAAAAGCTTCTTCGTTGGCCTTCGCGTAGGCGACTTGTTCTTCGTCGTTCAACACCGTGAAGTAGGCGCCCGCCACGCGCACAAACAAATTCTGCGCGGCCGCTTCATAGGTTTTTTCCTGCGCATCCGAAGTGGAGTGCGCGGCCTGCAGACTGGCAATGTCGGACAGGTTGAGGATGGTCTGGCTCAACGTGGCCGAAACCGAACGCGTGCGCTCATGGCCGCTCGCCGTCGCGCCACTGGATTGGCCCAGGCCGCTGCTGCCAGAGAGGCTGGTCTGGTTCAAATCCATGCCAGCGCTGATCTGCGGCAACAACAGCGCACGTGCCTGCGGGACGCCTTCGTGCACCGCCATGCGCGTGGCATCGGCCTGCGCCAGTACAGGGTCGTTTGCACGCGCCTGACGGTATGCATCCAGCAAATCCTCGCCATGGCTGGGCAGGGAAACTGCCGCCAGGGTCAGGGCAAGGGTCAGAAGCTTCAAGCGCATGATTCGCCTCGTAAGGTTCGGGGATCGGGGTCAAAAAACAAAACGGCGCGGCGGTTCCGCGTGCGCGAGATAGGGAAGATCCGTCTCGAACAGATTCTCTTCGCGATAACGGCCGTTGCCCTCGTGCGTGATCAACATCACTTGCTGCGCCGGCGACTCGCCGCGAATGGCGAGCAGGCGGCCGCCCGGTTTGAGCCAGCCAAGGAAACGGTCGGGAATACGGTAAACGGCGCCGGTGACAACTACTGCGTCGAACGTGCCTTGCGGCTGCCATTCGTTCACGGCTTCGCCCGTCAGCAGCTGCGCGTTGCTGACGCCTGCGGCCTGCAAACGCTGACCGGCGGCCGCCGTGAAATCGGCATGGATATCCACGCTGGTGACGTGCGCGGCGAGGTTGGCCAGGCAAGCGGTGAGGAAGCCCGAACCGGTGCCGATTTCCAGCACGCTGTCTTCAGGTTTCAGTTCGAGCGCCTGCAGCACGCGACCTTCCATCACCGGCTTCATCATCACTTCGTTGTGACCCAGCGGCAGACACAGGTCGGCGAACGCCAATTGACGATGGGCGGGGGCGACGAAATCCTCGCGGCGCACATGGCGCAACACTTCGAGCACGCGACCGTCCAACACCTCCCAAGGGCGCACTTGGTTCTCAACCATGTTTTGACGCGCCTGATCGAAGTTCATCGCCATGGAAAGCAAGCCTATAGAGAGCGAAAAAAGGTCAAAAAGGATAAGCGTTTAGACCCCGTTTCGACAATGGTTAGGGTGCGGTGAGGTGCCGTTTTGACGAAGTGCCGGAAGTCATCGCAATGATCTGACGTAAGTCATGTAATCGCCTGTGTCCGCGGACACTTACGCGCTTTTTCGAGCGCGAAAAACGATGCTCGGATCGACCTTTATCGGCAGCATCGACAGCGCCAATTCGGTACTCGCCCCGAGCACGGGATCCAGCCGTTCGATACGCCCGAGCAACCACTCGCCCCGTCCAGCGACCGCCAGGCACCACCACGCCAGCCAGCGGGTCAGGCGGTGCCGATCCGTCGCATCCAGCGCCGCCAGGGCGGTGCGGATCGCGAATACCTGTCTGCGCGCTGTCCAGTCGGCGTCCAACCACGCCGAAAGTAGGCGCTGGGCCTTGCGATAGTGGGCGCTAAGCGCCAATTCGGGGGTCGTTACGCACATCGGCCGAAATATTCGGTATCATTCAGGAAATAATTAAACCGACCCGTATAATAAATTGGGTTTTTTGATTTGTGAAGGTGCACCCATGAACTCGATCCCGCTGACCAAGCCGCACGGGCCAGGCCGCCCCAAGGACATGGAAAAGCGCGCGGCCATCCTCGATGCCGCGAAGGCTCTGTTCATACGCAATGCCTTCGCCGGTACCAGCATGGACGCCATTGCCGCCGAAGCCGGCGTATCCAAGCTGACCGTCTATAGTCACTTTGGCGATAAGGACAACTTGTTCCGCGAAGTGATCCGCGCACGCGTGCAAGACCTGCTGCCCGAAGAGACCTACCAGTACGACCCGAGCGCCGATATCGGCGACACACTCCATCGCATCGCGCAGATTCACGCGCATCTGGACTGCAACCCGGAAACCGTCGGTACGTTCCGCGCCATTCTCAGCGACTGCCGCCAGGGCAATCCCCGCTACGGCAAGCTGATGTGGGAAGAAGGCCCGATGCGCTCGCGCGCCCTGCTGGAGCGCCTGATGCAACAGGCCGCCGATGCCGGCAAGCTCGACATCACCGATGTGACGCGCGCGGCCATCCAGTTCATCTCGCTGATCAAGGGCGACATGATGATGCGCCACATGTTCGGCTGCGCCGACTGCGCGCAGACCTACGCCAAGGAAGTGGAAGAAAACGCCCGCGCCGGCGTAACCATGTTCCTGCGCGCCTACGCCATAAAGCGCTAAGCCCGTTCACTCGTTTATCGCCCCGCTTCGTGTTCAAATAGCTGGGCCTGAAAAGGTTGTTTGGAAGCGGGGGTGCCGGCGCAGTCGGCTGAGAGAGTCCCTTCGAACCTGATCCGGTTAGCACCGGTGTAGGGAGCTTCGCCGCACGGAACCTGTCTCGTGCGTTGGCGCCGTCGCTTCGTTACTGTGCGGATTGCGCACGAACTCCGCGCCATTTGCGCGGATAGCCGAAGGACGAATGCCGATGAATGCCTTGCCCTCCGATCTCGTGCGCGCCGCGCAAGAGCTCTCCGAAGCCGTGACCAAGCCCATTCCGGGTTCGCGCAAGATCCATGTGCAGGGCAGCCGCCCTGATCTGAACGTGCCGATGCGCGAGATCTGCCAGGCGCAGACGCCCACTTTGTTTGGCGGCGAAAGCAATCCGCCGATCACCGTATACGACACCTCCGGCCCGTACACCGATCCGGACTACAGCGCCGATCTCGCTGCGGGTCTTCCTGCGTTGCGCGCCACCTGGATCGCCGAGCGCGGCGACGTGGAAGAACTGCCCGACCTCAGCTCCCGATTCGGCCGCGAACGCGCCGCCGATGCGAAGCTCGACGCCGTACGCTTTACGCATCTGCGCAAACCGCTGCGCGCGAAAGCCGGCGCCAACGTCACGCAGATGCATTACGCGCGCCGCGGCATCGTGACGCCGGAGATGGAGTACATCGCCATCCGCGAAAATCAGCGTATCGAAGCGCTGAAGCAAAGCGCGCTGCGCCATCAGCATGCGGGCGAATCGTTCGGCGCATCGCTGCCCAAGCTGATTACGCCGGAATTCGTGCGCGACGAAGTAGCGCGCGGCCGCGCCATCATTCCCGCCAACATCAATCACCCGGAAAGCGAGCCGATGATCATCGGCCGCAACTTTCTCACCAAGATCAACGCCAACATCGGCAACAGCGCGGTGTCCTCGGGCATCGCCGAAGAAGTGGAAAAACTGGTGTGGTCGATTCGCTGGGGCGGCGACACGGTGATGGATCTTTCCACCGGCAAAAACATCCACGAAACGCGCGAGTGGATCATCCGCAATTCGCCGGTGCCGATCGGCACCGTGCCGATCTATCAGGCGCTGGAAAAAGTCGGTGGCGTCGCCGAAGACCTCACCTGGGAATTGTTCCGCGACACATTGATCGAACAAGCCGAACAAGGCGTGGATTACTTCACCATCCACGCCGGCGTGCTGCTGCGCTTCGTGCCGCTTACCGCCAAGCGCGTGACGGGCATCGTGTCGCGCGGCGGTTCCATCATGGCCAAATGGTGTCTCGCGCATCACAAAGAAAATTTCCTCTACACGCACTTCGAAGATATCTGCGAGATCATGAAGGCGTACGACGTGTCCTTCAGTCTTGGCGATGGCTTGCGTCCGGGCTGCGTGGCGGATGCGAACGACGCTGCGCAATTCGGCGAACTGGATACGTTGGGCGAGCTCACGCAGATCGCGTGGAAGCACGATGTGCAGGTGATGATCGAGGGGCCCGGCCACGTGCCCATGCAGTTGATCAAGGAAAACATGGAGCGTCAGCTGGAGAAGTGCCACGAGGCGCCGTTCTACACGCTGGGGCCGCTCACCACCGATATCGCGCCGGGCTACGACCACATCACCAGCGCCATCGGCGCCGCGATGATCGGTTGGTTCGGTACGGCGATGCTTTGCTACGTTACGCCGAAAGAACATCTCGGTCTGCCGAACAAGCAGGACGTGCGCGACGGCATCATCGCGTACAAGATCGCTGCGCACGCCGCGGATCTTGCGAAGGGGCATCCGGGTGCGCAGGTGCGCGATAACGCCTTGAGCAAGGCGCGCTTCGAATTCCGTTGGGACGATCAGTTCAACCTCGGCCTCGATCCGGAAAAGGCGCGCGAATTCCACGACGAAACGCTGCCGAAGGATGCGCACAAATCGGCGCACTTCTGTTCGATGTGCGGGCCGAAGTTCTGCTCGATGAAGATCACGCAGGACGTGCGTGATTACGCTGCCGAGCATGGCGTCGGTGAAGGCGCCGCGTTGGAGGAAGGTATGGCCGAGAAGGCCGCCGAATTCCGCGCGCAAGGCGCGGAGGTTTATCGCAAGGCGTGATGGCGTCGCGAGCTTGAGCGGCCGGCGTGCGCCGGCTGCTCACGCCTCAAGTTTTACCTTCGGCTCGCGCGTATTCCGCAGGCGTGCGTCCTACCAATTTGCGGAAATCCCTAATGAAATGCGCCTGATCGAAATAGCCCAGCGCGAGCGCCAATTCCGTCCAGGCGACTGACGCGCCTGATTGCAATTGCGCCACGGCCTCATGCAATCGATAACGATTGATCACCCATTTGGGGCCGATGCCGACGTATTGATTGAACAGTCGTTGCAGTGCGCGTTGCGTGATGCCGTTTCGCGCGGCGAGCGCTTCGACCGACGTCAGATTGCGGTCGTCGACGATGCTCGCGACCATCGCGGTAACGCGCGCAACGTTCGGATCGTCGGATGGTCGATGCGCCAGCAACAATCGTTCGGCGGCGGCCATCATCGCATCCATATCTGCGCTGGCGAAAATATCCGATTCGAAACGCGCGGCGTCGTCGCCGAAAATGCGCGATGGTTCGAGCGAGCGATCCATCAGGTTGGAAACCGGCCCTCCAAAAAACGGAAAGAATCCGCCCGGTTTGAATTTGATGCCGAAAACGCGTCCCTGTCCTTCGAGCACTCGCGTAAAGCGGCCGGAATGCACGCCGTAGACGCCGGTCAATCCTGGCTCGACGACGAACTGCACGTTCGGATGCGGCAAGGTTTCTTGGCGCTGCGGCGGCAGGCCGCGCAGATCCCACGACACAAACCAGTAATGTTCGACGGTCACCGCCAAGGCGGGCGAGGGCGCGCGGCGAACATGCTGAAACTCACCCTGTTCCAGGCGCTGACGCAATACGCCCCGAGGCTTGCCAACCTCGCTACTCATGCGGGGCACGCCTGATGCTGGGTCGCTGTCGCGTTTTTCCAATCGTCATGGCGCTACGTTGTACTAATGTCCGGACTGGAAAGCGAATAGGAGCATCGCACCATGCAAGCAACGGGACCTTTTGACGTAAAACTCGCGCCGCAGCCGGCGGCCCCGGGGATCGAGCCGGCCAATCTGGGGCGGATGACCATCGACAAGCAATTTCACGGCGATCTAGAGGCGACCAGCCTTGGCGAAATGCTGTCCGCCATGGGGCAGGTGCAAGGTTCGGCGGGCTACGTGGCGATCGAACGCGTGAGCGGCACCTTGCATGGCAAGCGCGGAAGTTTCGTGTTGCAACACCACGGCATCATGGATCGTGGCGTGCCGCAGTTGTCGGTGATGGTTGTGCCCGACTCGGGTACGGACGCGTTGACAGGCTTGAGCGGTACGATGCAGATCGTGATCGAACAAGGAAAACATTCCTATATTTTCGATTACACGCTGCCATGATCGTTTGGACTGAATAAGGACGTTCCCGTATGAATCAAAGCATCTTGCGTGTTGGCGTCGCCGGGCTAGGGCATCTTGGGCGTCGATACGCCGAGTATCTTTGCCGCCGCGTTCCGCGCGCCCAACTGCGCGCCGTATGCAATCCAAGTCCGGAGAAGCTGGCCTGGGCGAGGGAGGCGCTCGGCGTTTCCCGTGGCTACACCGACTATACGGCCATGCTGGCCGACGCGGAACTCGACGCCATCTTCCTGGTGACGCCGACATCGCTGCATGCCGAGCAAATCGAGCAGGCGCTGGCGGCCGGCAAACATGTATTTTGCGAAAAGCCGCTGTCGCTGGATGCAGCGGCATGTCAGCGCACTGTGGCGTTTGCCAACAAATATCCCGATCATCGCGCGATGGTGGGTTTCGTGCGTCGCTTCGATACGAGTTACCGCGATGCCAAAGCGCATATCGACGCCGGCGGCATCGGCCGTCCGTTTATGGTTTACGCGCAAACCAGCGATCTGCTGGACCTGAGCGGCGAGCTGATGAAATTCGCGCCGACCAGCGGCGGCCTGTTTCTGGATTGCACCGTGCACGATATCGACCTCGCGCGCTGGTTGCTCGGTCGACCTGCCGCCAAACGTGTTTTCGCGATCGGCACGATCGCTGTGCACACCGAGCTGGAATCGATTGGCGATATCGATAATGGCGTCGCTGTGTGCGAATTCGCCGATGGCAGCATGGCGATGTTCTACGCATCGCGCACGCAGGCGCATGGCAGCGACTCACATACGGATGTGACGGGGACAACAGGCAAGCTCAGCATCGGCCGGAATCCGCGTTCGAATCGGCTGGAAATTTCCGACGAATACGGCGTTCGCAATCTATGCACGCCCAGCTATTTCGAGCGTTTTAGTGACGCGTTTCTTGCGCAGTGCATTCATTTCGTCGACGCCGTGCTCGACGGCACGCCCTTCGATCTGACCTTGGACGATGCGGCGGAAGCAACGCGCATCGCGGTCGCATTGCGCGAATCGCGTCAAAGTGGGAAGCCGGTGGATCTCTAGAAATCGTCGACGATGGCGCGATTGCGGAACGTCTTCGCGACTTTGCTTTCACTCATGCTTCGCGACAGCGAAAACATAATGAAAGCAGCATGAAGACCCAAGCAGGAGACAGTCATGACGGCGAAATCCTTCCTGACGGATATCGAAACCATCCGTCAACGTGCGCGCGAACATATCGATCGAGGTGCGATCACGGAGGGTTATAAAGCCGACCGTGACACGGTGATCAAACTGCTCAACGAAGCGCTCGCCACGGAACTCGTCTGCGTGCTGCGCTACAAACGCCATTACTTTATGGCGTCGGGCATTCACTCCAAAAGCGTGGCGGCGGAATTCCTGGAGCACGCCCAGGAAGAGCAAATGCACGCGGACATGATCGCCAGGCGCATTACGCAACTGGAAGGCGCGCCCAATTTCAGTCCGGACGGATTGCTGACGCGCAGTCACGCCGATTATGCGGAAGGCGACGATCTGGTCGATATGATCAAGGAAGACTTGGTCGCCGAACGTATCGCCATCGATAGCTACCGCGACATCATTCAGTACCTGGGCAACAACGACCCGACCACGCGCCGCATGATGGAAGAGATTTTGGCGAAGGAAGAAGAGCACGCCGAAGATTTGTCGACACTGCTCGAAGCGCTTGGCAAGAAAGGCGAGCCGGCGAAACCCGCCACGCGGCATTGATTCATGGCGAAAGGGCAGGTTGTTCGAATGCGCGCAACTTGCCGTGAAGCCGAATCACCAACCCGAAATCACCAGCTTGCCGATAGTGCGGCCCGACTCCAATCGGCGATGCGCCTCGCGCATATTTTCCGCGTTGATCGGGCTCAGCGATTCGTGTTGAATGCCGCGCAACTCGCCTTCGTCGATCATTGCCGCCACGCGCGCAAGGATGCGTCCTTGTTCGGCGATATCGGCGGTTTTGAAACGCGAGCGCGCAAACATCATTTCCCAATGAATGCCGATGCATTTGGCCTTGAAAGGATCGCCGATATTCAACGGCGTTGTCGGTTCCACGATTAAACCGACATGTCCTTGCGGCGCCAGCAATTCGCCGAGCTCGGTCCAATACGGCGCGACATCGGTAAGACAAAGAACGACGTCGATCTGATGGAAACCTTGCGCCTTCAGTTGCGCCGTAAGCGGCTGCCGATGATCGACGACATGCTGCGCGCCCATCGCGCGACACCACGCCTGTGTTTCCGGACGCGATGCGGTGGCGATCACGGTGAAACCGGCGCGACGCGCCAGCTGTATCGCAATCGAACCCACGCCGCCGGCGCCGGCAATCACCAGCAAGGTCTTTCCATCGCCACCGCGATCCGGGCTAAACGGCATGCGTTCGAACAGCAATTCCCACGCGGTGATTGCGGTGAGCGGCAACGCCGCGGCGCCGACGGCATCCAATCGACGCGGACGATGCGCAACGATTCGCGCATCCACCGCCTGATATTGCGCGTTGCTGCCTGGGCGCGTGGCATCGCCGGCGTAATACACCTGATCGCCGGGTTTGAATCCCGTCACACTGGCGCCGACCGCTTCGACGGTGCCGGCCGCATCGAACCCCAATACGCGAGGCTGCGATTCCACCTGCGGCTTTGGCGAACGTAGTTTGGTATCGACAGGATTCACGGAAACGGCTTCCACGCGTACCAGCAGATCGTGCACGCCGATCTCGGGCATGGGTAATTCCACATCGATCAGCGATTGCGGATCGTCGATCGGCAAGTAACGAATAAGAGCGACAGCTTTCATCGGGAAATCTCCAACGTGCGGTCAGTGCAATCTGGACGGCTGGCGGATTGCGTTCGGAAAAGTCGATCTGTACCTAAATCGTGCGCAGGTATGTTGGGGCGTAATCGACCAAGAAAAAGGTATTCCATAACTGTGCTTTCTGATCAAGCGGATTGGGTGCGGGGGCGTTTCGCTATCAGGATCCGCTGCTCGGGCACGCCCCAGCTGGCAAGCTTTGGACGTTTGCTTCGCGTTGCAATGCAAACCACGCGATCGCCAATCCGCCGAACGTCACTACGGCAGCGACCCATGTCAGCGAACCGAGTCCCGGCCCGCGTGCGACCACCACGCCGCCCAGCCATGCGCCCAGTGCGTTGCCAAGGTTGAACGCGCCGATATTCAAGCTCGAAGCAAGGTTTTGCGCGTCGTTCGCTTTATGCAGCACCCACAATTGCAGCGGCGGCACGGTGGCGAAGGCGGCGACGCCTAGCAATCCGACGAACAATACGGTCGACACCTTGCCATGCAATGCAAAGGTCATGACGCCAAGTACAACGATCAAGGCGATCAACGTCCCCAACAGCGCACGCGTCAAATTGCGATCGGCCAGCTTGCCGCCCAACAGATTTCCCGCGATCAAGCCGATGCCGAAAATCAGCAGGATAGGCGACACCGCGCTTTGCGCGAATCCTGTCACGTCGGTCAGGATCGGCTGGATATAGGTAAACACCGTAAACACGCCGGCGAAGCCGAGCACCGTCATCGCCAATCCAAGCAGCACCGAAGGATTGGCGATCGCGCGCAATTCATCGCGCACCGCAATGGACTTGCCTTGTGTATCGCCAGCCGGGACCAGCGCAGCGATCACGATCATCGCAAGCACACCGATGGCCGCCACCGCCCAGAACGTCGAGCGCCAACCAAAATGCAAGCCGAGCCATGCGCCTGCCGGCACGCCGAGCAGTGTGGCGATGGTGAGGCCGGTGAACATCACGGAGATCGCCGAGGCGCGACGATCCGCAGCGACCAAACTTGTCGCCACCACCGAACCCACGCCAAAGAACGTACCGTGCGCCAGCGAAGTGATGACACGAGCCAGCAACAGCAAGGTGTAATTCGGCGCGAGCGCGCAGGCCAGATTGCCGATGGTGAAGATTGCCATCAGCCCGATCAGCACTTTTTTGCGCGGCAGGCGACTGGTCGCCACCGTCAACACCGGTGCGCCCACGAAAACGCCCAATGCATAACCGGAAATCAGCAGGCCCGCCGTGGCGATACCCACCTTCAAATCGGCAGCGACCTGGATCAGCAGGCCCATGATCACGAATTCGGTAGTGCCGATACCGAACGCGCCGGCCGCCAAAGCGTAAAGCGCCAACGGCATCGGGCGGGACGGGGAGGTGTTCATGCGATGGCTCCTTAAAAAGCGATGAGCCACAGCGTAGGCGCTTGCATCTTCTGTAAAAACAGCCAATATGAGGAATCATTTTCAATAAAACATTGAAAATATGGACCGCGTTGGCGACCTCATTCTGTTTATGCGCGTGCTTGACCAAGGTTCGATCAGCGCCGCCGCGCGCAGCCTCGATCTTTCCGTCGCCGTGGCCAGCCAGCGCCTGAAACGGTTGGAGCAGCACCTCGGTGTGCGGCTGCTGCATCGGACCACCCGCCGTTTGCATCCCACTCCGGAAGGCATCGCCCTGGCCGAGCAGGGCCGCACGCTGGTGGAAGATCTGGAAGCGTTGACCACGGGCCTGCGCCAGAGCGCCACCGATGTCGGCGGTACCTTGCGCCTCACCGCGTCCGCATCGTTCGGCCGTCAATACGTGTCGCCGTTGCTGCCGGCTTTCATGGCGCGTTATCCGCGCGTGCGATTGAGCGTGCATCTCACCGACGAAATGCAGGATCTGATCAGCTCGGGTTTCGATCTGGCCATCCGCATCGGCGCCTTGCACGACTCGCGTTTGGTCGCGCGCAAACTCGCCGCGAATCGGCGTGTGCTGTGCGCCTCGCCGGATTACTCCCGCCGCTGCGGCACACCGAAAACACCGGAAGATCTCGCCAAGCACGAATGTCTGATGCTGGTGGGTTCGTCGGGGCGTCAAGATGTGTGGCGCATGCACGATGCGCAAAACCAGTTGCACACGGTACGTGTGAGCGGCAGGTTGGAATCGACGCTGGGCGAAATGCTCCGAGATGCGGCGCTCGCCGGCCTGGGCATCGCGCAACATTCCACATGGCACGTCTGCGACGATTTACGCGCGGGCCGGCTGAAAATCGTGCTGCCGGATTATTCGATCGCCGACACGGGCATTTACGCGGTGATGCCGCAACGACGCCTGGTGCCGTTGCGCGTGCGCATGTTTGTGGATTTTCTGGCGGAACAATTCGGCGATCCGCCGCCGTGGGAGCGCGGATGGGACGCGTAATCGCATGGGTGACAAAAATAAAAACGCGCCGCCTTTCGGCGACGCGTTTTGTATTCGATAAAACAAAAATCAGGCTTTGTTCTTGCTGCGCGCCACGCCGGCCATGATTTCGGCCTTGGCTTCTTCGGCGCCAACCCAGCCTTCCACCTTCACCCATTTGCCCTTCTCGAGATCCTTGTAGTGCTCGAAGAAGTGGCCGATGCGTTCCAGCCAATGCGCGGAGACGCCCTTGATGTCGTGGATGTGCGAGTAGCCCGGGAAGATTTTCGGCGACGGAATCACCACCAGCTTTTCGTCGCTGCCGGCTTCGTCTGTCATCTTCAGCATGCCGACCGGATGGCAGCGGATCACCGAGCCCGGCACCAGCGGCAGCGGCAGGATCACCAGGGCGTCCAGCGGATCGCCGTCGCCGCCGAGCGTGCCAGGCACGTAACCGTAGTTGCAGGGGTAGCGCATGGGGGTGGAGAGAATGCGATCCACGAAGATCGCCCCGCTTTCCTTGTCCACCTCGTATTTGACGGGTTCCGCGTCCTTGGGAATCTCGATAACGACGTTGATTTCGTTCGGCACGTCGCGGCCGGCGCTAACCATATCCAGGCCCATGGGGCACTCCTTACCTATAACCAAAGCGGGGAAAGCCACTCAGGATACGGCAAAGCTTGCCGCGCTGCACCAAGCGGCCGTTTAGGCGGCTGTCCATGCGTTCAGCGGAGGCGCTTCGGGGCGCGGGTTAGACGGACTCGAAGTGATCCAGGCATTGGCCAAATAGCTGCATGGCCTCGCGCAATTCGTTGACCGACAGTCCGCAATAGCCAAGCAACAGGCCCTGACGTTCGGGCGGCTCAAGGTACAGCGGCGCCGTCGGATAAAGGCCCAGGCCCAGGTCGTGAGCATAGGCGATCAGCGCTTCGGCGCGCGGCGCGTCGTAGCCACGCAGCGTGATCATCAAATGCATGCCCGATGGCGTATCGGCGAGCTCGACGCGATCGCGCGCGTGTTCCTTCAATCCTGCAACTAGCGCTTCGCGCCGCGCTTTGAGTTCTTTGCGCGCCATGCGCAGGTGACGCTCGAAGCCGCCGTCTTCCATAAAGCGCGCAAGCGCAGCTTGCTCGATCACGGGGCACGCGACGTCGTTGAGATATTTCGCGTTGATAAAGTCCGTGCGCAGCGCCGCCGGCATCACGATGTAGGCGAGGCGCAAGCCGCCGAACAACACTTTGGAGAACGTGCCGACGTAGATCACGCGATCCTGTTCGTCGAGCGAACGCAGCGCGGCGAGCGGGTGCGCGTCGTAGCGAAACTCACCGTCGTAATCGTCTTCCAGAATCCAGCACTGATGCTTTTCGGCGTAGCGCAGCAGGGCGATGCGGCGCTCCATCGAGAGGATCGAGCCGGTAGGGAAATGATGCGAAGGCGTGACGTAGAGGAAACGCGGCGATTCGGTCGGAAGCTCATCGCACACCAGTCCATGTTCGTCAGTGCGAACCGGAACGATGTCTGCGCCGTGCGCGATCAACGCCTGATGCGCCAAAAAATAATGCGGCTCTTCCAACACCGCGCGATCGCCTTCGTTCAACAGCACGCGCGCCGTTAATTCGATCGCTTGTTGCGTGCCGCTGACGATCAGTACATCTTCCGGTTGCGCTTGCACGCCGCGACGGCGCGCCAAGTAATCGCAGGTTTGTTGACGCAACGCGGGAAAGCCGGCCACTTCGTTGATATTCAAACGCGTGTACGCCGCCGCGCGCGCCAGCTCGCGACCCCACGCATTGTTGAGCGCGGGATTGATCACCGGGTAACCGTATTGAAGGTTGTAACGCGTGCCGCGATGCAGGCGACCGATGCTCCAGTCGCGCACTTCGCGCGCACGTTCCGCATAGCGCGAAGGTGGCGGCAAGCTGGTGCGCCCGTGATGCGGCGCGGGCCTGGCTTGCAGGTGGCTGACGTAACTGCCCGAACCTACGCGTCCGTCGATAAAACCTTCGGCGCGCAGTTGCTCGTAAGCGGCCAGCACTGTGGTGCGTGAAAGCTGCAATTCCTCCGCCAATTCGCGCGTCGGCGGCAATTGCGTGCCCGCTACAATGCGGCCATCGAGGATGGACGCTTTCAACGCTCGGGTCAGCTGGTCGTACAGCGGCCCGCGGCCGTCCAGTTCGAGATACACGCCGTCCCTCCGATTGGCTCTACGAAAATACGAGCAATTGGCTATGGAGGGAATGTGCCGACATACCTAGTCTGCACATGCCGTGGGGCCTAGTAACGAATTCTTTCTGTCCTCCCCTCCCCAGGAGACAGACCCGGCGGTGACGATGTCTCCCTCACTTCCCACACCCGCGGGGCGGTTACCTCTCTCACAATCGCCTCGCGGGTCTTTTAGGGAAGTTACGAAGCAATCATTGAGTGACAACTATGTCGATACCTGTTGATTCCAGCGGGCTGCACGTTTTGCGCGCCCGTCGTGTGGTGATGTTTGCGGCGATCGTTACCGTGGCGCTCGCGGTGGCGGATCTGATTTTCGCGTCGACGTACTGGTACGCCACACATAGCGTGCCGCCGATGCGCTTGGCGCAGAACATTGCTTCGGGTTTGCTGGGCAAACGCGCATTTATGGGCGGTGACGCGACGGCATCGCTCGGCGTGCTGCTGCACTTCGCCATCATGGCGGTGATGGTCGGTGTGTATTACCTGGCGAGTCGTCGCATGAATGCGCTGATCGAGCGGCCGTTGTTTTACGGAGCGCTCTATGGCGTAGCGCTTTATGTCGTGATGAACGGCATCGTGTTGCCGTTGTCGGCAGCGCCCGCGTCGCCTTCCATTCCGAGTTGGATCCTCGCCAGCATCCTGATGCACATGATCATCGGGCTGGTCATTGCGTGGAGTGCGAGCAAGGCGCGTACGTTCTAGATCTCGCCATGCATCAACGCGAGGACGTCTGGAACGGACGTTCTCGCAGCCACTTTGTCGCAATCCACTTTTCGCCTTTTTCAACCGGCAAGCCGGCATGCAGCGATGCGGTATCGCCGGTGTCGTAGGCGAAGTAAACGGCGGTGCCGCGCAACGCGGTAACGGTAAGGCCGATTTCCGGAAACGCGGTGCCGCCGCCGGCCTCGGGCGTATTCAAATACATCACTATGCTTGCGATGCGCTGGCCGCCTTTAGCGGTAATCGCGGGAAATCCCGGTTCTTCGGGATTGAACCAGTCGAAATGGGGTTCGTATTGCTGGCCCGGCAAATAGTGCAGCACCTGCAAACCTTCGCCGTGATCGACTGGAATGCTCAACATCGTGGCGATGCGTTTCTCGATGCTTCTCACCAGCGGCGTTTCACCGATGGTGAAGAACATGCCCTCGCTGGTGCGGCGCGCATCGACCTGATGTTTACCGCTGCGATCGACCGTGCTGGCGCGCTGCAGGCGCGGACTGGATTGCTCGATCAGCGCCGCACATTCTTCCACCGAAAGAAAATCATTGAGCACGCGCAACTCGGGCGAATCGACGCTCAGGCCGACATGCACCGTGCGACCGTCGACAACGACGTGCGGTGCTTCGGGATGTCGCGTGCGACGCCCCTTGCTTGCTGAAGCGGATACGTGAGGATCCAGCGCCGATATCGGCATATTCAGCACGGTGGCGACGATGCCGCGGCTTTGCCGCGGGTCGTAGCCGGTTTCCTGCATCAGCTTGAGCACGGCGTCGACGCTGTGCCCGGCGCGCGTGGTGGTGAGAATCCACTCGCGAAGTTCGGGGCGTATGGGGAGATGCGATTTCATAGACCGATTTTATCCCCACTCCTCGTCGAGGAGTGGGGATAACAACGCGTTACTTCAACTTGTCCCACAGGAATTCGTAAGCAAGCGCGTGCATATACGCCGTTTGCTTATTGTCGGCGCCGGCGCCGTGACCGCCTTCGGTGTTCTCGAAGAACCACACGTTTTTGTAGCCCATGCCTTCCATCTTGGCGGCCATCTTGCGCGCCTGCACCGGGCCGACGCGATCGTCGCTGGTGGTGGTGTAGAACAGCACCGAGGGATACGCAGTATCGGCTTTCATGTTCTGATACGGCGAGAACGTCTTGATGAATTCCCATTGCTTGGGATCGTCCGGGTTGCCGTATTCGGCAATCCACGATGCACCGGCCGATAAATGGATGTAGCGCTTCATATCCAGCAGCGGCACTTCGCATGCAATGGCGCCGAAGAGCTGCGGATACACCGTCAGCATATTGCCCATCAATAAGCCGCCGTTGCTGCCGCCTTCTGCGCCGAGATGCTTGGGCGAAGTGACGCCGCGTTTGATCAGATCGTCGGCGACGGCAGCGAAATCTTCGTAAGCGCGCGGACGATTCGCCTGCAACGCCGCTTGATGCCAGCGCGGACCGTATTCGCCGCCGCCGCGAATATTGGCGATGACATACACGCCGCCACGTTCCAACCATGCACGTCCGACGCTGCCGCTGTAATACGGTTGCAGCGCCACTTCGAAACCGCCGTAACCGTAGAGCAGCGTTCGGTTCTTGCCATCGAGCTTCAGGTTTTTCGACGCGATCTCGAAGTACGGCACCTTGGTGCCATCTTTGGATGTAACGAAATGCTGGCTCACCTGGAACTTCGACGCATCGAAGAACGCCGGGCTGTGCTTGATGGATTGCGCCTGGCCTTCGCCCAGCACGCCGCGCTCCAGCGACGACGGTGCGAGAAAACCAGTGACGCCGAGCCAGTACTCGTCGCTATTGTCCGGATCGGTGTCGAGCACCGAAATCGTGCTGAATTGCGGTGCGCCTGGCATCGCTTCGTGCGCCCAGGTGCCGTCGTCTTTTGCCGTCAGTACATCGAGTCGGCTTTTGACATCGTCCATGATGTCGAGAATCAGGTGATGACGCGTCCACATATAGTTGGACAGCGCGGTGTGTTCGTCCGGCGCAAACAAGGTGGTGAATTGGCGTTTGCCGGCGATAAAATCGTCGAACTTCATCGCAATCAAGGCGCCGGACGGATACGTGGCGCCGCCGACCGTCCACGCGTCGCGCAACTGCACCACCAACCATTCGCGATGCGCATCGACGTTCGCCGCATCGACCGGCACATCCAGATGAATCAGCTTGCCGTCCTTGAGCTGATACGTATCGCTATGGAAGAAGTCGTGGGCGACGGTGATGAAGTCGCGCTCGAAACCGGGCGTGCGGTCATGCGCTGCGCTTACTGCCAGATCGTCAGCCTTGCCTTCGTAAACCGTCGTCGCGGCGCTGAGCGGCGTGCCGCGCGTCCATACTTTGGCGATACGCGGATAGCTCGATGTGGTCATCGAGCCCGGACCGAAGTCGGTGCCGACGTATACGTGGTTTTCGTCGATCCAACCCACTTGCGTCTTGGCGACCGGTAGCAGGAAACCATCTTTGACGAACGATTTGCTGGGAATGTCGAACTCGCGCACTTCCACCGCATCGCCGCCACCGGGCGAGAGGCTGACCAGGCAGCGTTTGTAATCGGGTTTCAGGCAATCGCCGCCTTTGAACACCCAGTGCTTGCCTTCCGCCTTGTTCAACGCGTCCATATCCAGCAGCACGTCCCACTTGGGATCGGCTTTGCGGTATTCGTCCAGCGTGGTGCGACGCCAGACGCCGCGTGGATTCGCCTTGTCCTGCCAGAAGTTATAAAGGTAGTCGCCGCGACGTTCGACATACGGAATGCGCGCATCGGAATCGAGCACTTCCAGAATGCGGTCGCGCTCATGCGAGAACTCGGGGCCGCCGGCGAATTGTTTCTGCGTGATGGCGTTCTGGGCTTTCACCCAATCCATCGCGCGATCGCCGTGGATGTCTTCCAACCAAAGATAAGGATCGTCGGTACTGGCGGCCGCACCTGGGGCCGCGGTGTCATGCGCTTGGGTCATGCCGCCCATTATGACGGTCAGCACCAGGGCAAGGCGCATCGAAGTTCTCAGGCTCATGCTTCCGCTCCGTGGTAGGGCGCAAGACCGGCGCTTGCGCGGAAGCGCCAGGATGCCTGATCGCGATAAAAACGCCAGTGGGAAAGGTCAGCTTTTTCGGGCTTATCGATCTAGGCCGGGCTATGCCAGCTCGATGCGGGACGGGATGTTTTGGGCGAACGGCGCGTGTCCGTGCGCGCCAGTGCGCGGGCCATGCGTCGTACGCCTTCTTCAAGCTCGGTCTCATTGAGGAAGCTGAAACCAAGGCGAAGATAGGGCTGAACGCGCTGGTGGAAGTCGTAACGCGTCGCGCTGAAAAACTGCACGCCTTCGCGTTCGCCTTCCTGACTCCAACGCTCGATATCGATGGCGTCGTCTGCGCGCGCCCAAAGTCCCATGCCGCCGTCGGGAATGCGAAAACGCAAGGCGCTGCCGAGATGCCGCCGCAGCGCGTCGGCGAGCGCATCGCGGCGCGCGGCATAAGCGCGCTGCATGCGGCGTACATGCCGCAACAGTTCGCCGTCTTCAAACAATTCGGCGATCGCACATTCCATGGCGACATCGCTGCGCGGGTCGCTGGCTGCGCGCAATGCAGCCAGGCGTTCGAATACGGTCGGTGGCGCGAGCACGAATCCGGTGCTGATACCCGGTGCTAGCAAGTTGGACAACGAACCGATATAGATGGTGTTCGCGCGACCGTCACCCGACGCAATGGGCAACACCGGTTTGCCGACGTAATGGAATTCGTGGTCGTAGTCGTCTTCGATGATGGCGAAGCGATGCGCCAAAGCAAGCGCGGCGAGTTTGGCGCGGCGCGCCGACGACATCACGGCGGTCGTGGGAAATTGGTGATGCGGCGTAAGAAAGACGGCGCGGATGGATTGATGCGTGAGCGCGTCCTCCAGCGCATCGACACTCAGTCCGTCCTCGTCCACCGGAATCGGCATCAACTGCGAGCCGGCAAGACGCAAAACGCTCCACGCGGGCGGATAGCCGAAACCTTCCACCGCCACCACATCGCCGGGAGACAGCAACATGCGCGCGACCAGATCGATACCTTGCTCCAGGCTGCGCGTCACCATCAAACAATCGGCCGACGCCGGCAACGCGCGGGTGCTGCGAAGCATATTGGCGAGCTGCTCGCGCAAACGATGATGACCGCATGGATCGGCGTAGCCGATCAGCGACTGTCCGCGCTGAGCGATCGCGCGACGGAATGCGCGGGTTAGCTCCGTAGCCGGAAACAATCGGGTATCCGGCAAGCTGTAACCCAGCATCAAGCTGCCGGGGCGCGGCGCTTTCACCGGTGCGATGGCGTGGACGGGCGAATGTCCGGAATGAGAAAGCGCATAAGTCGGTGCATCGCTCGCCGGTTGCGCAACATGCGTCGCGGATGGCGCGAGAGGCGAAACGAACGTGCCGCCGCCGACGCGCGTGTGCACCCATCCTTCGGCGGCGAGTTCTTCGTACCCCGCCACCACGGTATTGCGATTCAACGAAAGTCGCTCGGCCAATTCGCGCGTGCCCGGCAACGCTTCGCCGGCTTTTAGACGTCCGCCGCGGATATCGTCGGCAATCGCATTGGCGAGCTGCAGAAAGATCGGCAGTTCGTGTTTGGGATCGAGCGCAATGGTCAATGCCCAGCGACGCATGCGCGCACTATAGCGCCGCGAGAACCGTTGTGCCGACCGGACTAGCAGGTATCGCAAAAGTGGCGCTTTTGCAGCTAGTCCGGAATGTCCAAGCTACAACCGTTCGTCCCCACGGCGGTATGTCGTTACAACTGAGTGAAGGAGCATCCCATGCATCGGATTACGAGCGTGCTGGTGGCGGCTGCGTGTTTTGCCGGCTTGATTGCGCAACCATCCGCAATGGCGTCACCGGGTCAATATCAGATTCGCAATCTTGGCACGCTGGGCGGCGCGTCCAGCGGTGGCAGCAGCATCAACAATTTCGGGTTCGTCAGTGGCGTTTCCAATCTGCCAGACAATCAGAGCGAACATGCGACGGCGTGGCTTGGCGGCGCGACGCTGGATCTGGGCACGTTGGGAGGCGCGAACAGCGCGATCCTGTGGCCAGTGAAAAATAATTTCGGCGAACTGGTCGGCGTGGCGGAGACGGCGCAAGTGGATCCGCTGGGCGAAAACTGGAGCTGCTCGGCCTTCTTTCCCACCGTGACCGGTCATGTCTGCCAGGGTTTCGTGTGGCGCTGGGGGCATATGCAAGCGTTGCCGACCTTGGGCGGCAATAATGGATTTGCCACGGGCGCAAATGATGTTGGACTGATTGTCGGATGGGCGGAAAACACCGTGCACGATCCAACGTGCACACCCGGTTCAACTCAGGTGCTGCAGTTCAAGCCGGTGGTGTGGGGGCCCGATCCCAATGATGTTCGCGCGCTTCCGTTGGTCGGCACGGATACATCAGGTGCGGCGACGGCGATCAATGATCGCGGTCAGATTGTGGGCATCTCCGGTATTTGCGATCAGGCGGTCGGTCGCTTCTCGGCGATCCACGCGGTGCTGTGGCACGGCAACACCGTGACGGATCTAGGCAGCCTCGGCGTGCCGGCATGGAATACGCCGATGGCGATCAATCAGCGTGGTGTTGTCGTGGGATTTGCGAATGCGCCGGGCGGCGGCGATCCGGGCAATTTCAATGTGCATGCGTTTATCTGGACGCAGTCGACCGGGATGCGCGATCTAGGCACGTTGCCAGGCGATACGACCAGTCAAGCGCTCGGCATCAACGATGAAGATATCGTGGTCGGCGAATCGTGCGGCGCAAACGGATGCCGAGCGGTGTTATGGCAGAACGGCAATATCGTCGCCATGCAGTCGCTGGCGCCCGGTTTTCCCGACCAATTGGTGTCTGCGAACGATATCGACGATGCCGGCCAAATCACGGGACAATCGTTTGATGCGGTGGCGAATGAGAACTATACCTTTATCGCTACGCCGAACACGCACTAATGCATAGAGCGACAACCTCGCCCGATACATCGGGCGAGGTTGTCGTGTGTCGTCAAAGCAACGGCACCAACAACAGCGCCACGATGTTGATGATTTTGATCAGCGGATTCACCGCGGGACCCGCGGTGTCCTTGTAGGGATCGCCCACGGTATCGCCGGTGACCGCCGCCTTGTGCGCGTCGGAACCCTTGCCACCGAAGTTGCCGTCTTCGATATATTTCTTCGCGTTATCCCACGCGCCGCCGCCGGTGGTCATCGAGATGGCGACAAACAAGCCGGTGACGATGGTGCCGATCAGCAAGCCGCCCAACGCTACCGGGCCGAGCGCGAAGCCGACGATGATCGGCACCAGCACGGGCAGCAACGAAGGAATCAACATCTCTTTGATCGCGGACTTGGTGAGCAAGTCCACCGCGCGCGAATAATCGGGCTTGGTGGTGCCTTGCATGATGCCGGCGATTTCGCGGAACTGCCGACGCACTTCTTCCACCACGGCGCCGGCTGCGCGGCCCACCGCTTCCATCGCCATCGCGCCGAACAGATACGGAATCAATCCGCCGATCAGCAAACCCACGATGACGCGCGGATCGGAAAGATCGAACGTAAACGTCTGGCCCCCGTGCTTGAGCGCCAAATGGTGCGTGTAATCGGCGAACAACACGAGCGCGGCCAAACCGGCCGAACCGATGGCATAACCCTTGGTGACGGCTTTGGTGGTGTTGCCAACCGCGTCGAGTGGATCGGTCACACCGCGCACATCCGGCGGCAGTTCCGACATTTCGGCGATGCCGCCGGCGTTGTCGGTGATCGGGCCGTAAGCGTCGAGCGCGACCACCATGCCGGTCATCGACAACATCGCCGTTGCCGCCACCGCGATGCCGTACAAACCTGCGAGCGCATACGCGCCCCAGATCGCCGCGCACACCGCGAGTACCGGCAAGGCCGTCGATTTCATCGACACGCCGAGGCCTGCGATGATGTTGGTGGCGTGGCCCGTCGTCGAAGACTTCGCCACATGGCGCACCGGCGCATATTCCGTCGCGGTGTAGTACTCGGTGATCACCACGATCACGCCCGTCAGCACCAGACCTATCAGCGCCGCGCCGTAAAGATGCGTCACGCCAAGCGTGGCGTCGGCCATGAGGGCCGTGGTGATGGGCCAGAAGGCGATCGCCGCCAACACTGCGGAAACGATCACGCCCATATACAACGCGCTCATGATCTTGCCACCGGCGCGTGCGCGCACGAAGAACGTGCCGATCACCGATGCAATGATCGATGCGCCGCCCAATAGCAGCGGATACAGCACCGCGTTTGCGCCCGCTTGCTCGCCGACCACGCCGCCGAGCAGCATGCTGGCGATCAGCGTCACCGCGTAGGTTTCGAACAAGTCGGCCGCCATACCAGCGCAATCGCCCACGTTGTCGCCCACGTTGTCGGCGATCACGGCAGGGTTGCGCGGATCGTCTTCCGGAATGCCGGCTTCGACTTTACCCACCAGATCCGCGCCGACGTCCGCACCCTTGGTGAAGATGCCGCCGCCCAGGCGGGCGAAGATGGAAATCAGCGACGAACCGAAGGCCAAGCCGACCATCGCGTGCAAGGCATGCTCGGTGTCGTAACCGAAATGCGTCAGCGCCGCGTAATAACCTGCAACGCCCAGCAAAGCCAAGCCCACGACCAACATGCCGGTGATCGCGCCGCCGCGAAACGCGACGTTCAACGCGGAAGCCAGGCCACCGCGCGCCGCCTCGGCCGTGCGCACATTGGCGCGCACCGAGACATTCATGCCGATATAACCGGTAGCGCCAGACAACACCGCGCCGATGGCGAATCCGATCGCCGTACCCCAGTCCAGGGCGAAACCAATGACAACCAGCAGAATCACGCCCACCAGCGCGATCGTGCGGTATTGGCGGTTGAGGTAGGCGCGCGCGCCTTCCTGGATAGCCGAAGCGATCTCCTGCATACGTTCGTTGCCTGGCGACTTCGCCAGCACCCAACGTACGGAAACCGCTCCGTACAAAATCGCCACGACCGCGCAAGCTAACGCGATCCACAAGCCATACTGCTGCAGCATCGGTGCCTCCCCTCCAGTTGTGTCGACCGCCCCAGACGGACGGACCGGGGTCGAGTATAGGCAGACCTTGTGTGATGAAACGTTGTGCGATGCCGCAGTGGGATGGTGCTTTTTGTCGCGATTGTCGGTTCTAGGTGCGATAGGCACGAAGAACCTACGCGTGGCGTTACAACGTTATTTCATCTAATGCGTGATGTTCGTCGTCCCGGCGAAAGCCGGGACCCAGCGACTTTGCATTTCTGAAAAGCGAAAGACACTGGGTCCCGGCTTTCGCCGGGACGACGAGCAAAATAGCGAAACGCCTAAATCGCAGCGAGCGCCGTTTAATGCGCAAACGCCGGCAGCTTTTTCGCGACCGCCACATTCTTAAGCTGCACATACTTCGGCAACCCATCGCGCCCGTACGGCGGCGGCGCTTCGCCACGAATCAGCGGCGAGAGATAACGCCGCGCGGCGGCGGTGATGCCGAAGCCATCCTTGGTAAGGAAGCTCGCCGGCATCTTTTTCTCGTGATTGGCGATTTTCTCCAGCGATGCCGGTTCGAGCTTCCATCGATACGGCGTGTCGGACGTGCGCACGATGACCGGCATCACCGCATTCATGCCATCCAGTGCGTAATCCACCGCCGCTTTGCCCACGGCATACGCTTGGTCGGCATCCGTCTTGGACGACATATGCCGCGCCGAACGCTGGAGATAATCGGGCAAAGCCCAGTGATATTTGTAGCCGAGCTTTTCTTTCACCAATGCGGCGAGCACCGGCGCCACGCCGCCAAGTTGCGTATGGCCGAACGCATCGCGCGTGCCGGCTTCGGCGAGAAACTGACCTTCGGCATTGCGAATGCCTTCGGACGCGACCACCGTGCACCAGCCCACGCGCTCGACCGTGGCTTTCACTTTCGCAAGAAACGCCGCTTCGTCGAACACGCGCTCGGGGAACAGAATGATGTGCGGCGGCGCATCCGCGCCTTCGCCGGCGAGGCCGGATGCGGCGGCGATCCAGCCTGCGTGGCGGCCCATCACTTCCAGAATGAAAACTTTCGTCGAGGTGTCGGCCATCGACGCGACGTCCAGACTCGCTTCTAGCGTCGACACGGCGGTGTACTTCGCCACCGACCCGAAACCTGGGCAGCAATCGGTAATCGCCAGGTCGTTGTCGACCGTCTTGGGCACGCCGATGCAGCGGATGTCGTAGCCCATCGCCTTGCCGAGCTGGGAAATCTTCAACGCCGTATCGGCCGAATCGTTGCCGCCGTTGTAGAGGAACCAGCGAATGTCGTGCGCGCGCAGCACGTCGATCAGCCGTTCGTATTCCGCGCGGTTGGCTTCCAATGATTTCAGCTTGTACCGACAGGAACCAAAGGCGCCACCCGGCGTATGCCGAAGCGCAGCGATACCAGCGGCAGATTCCTTGCTGGTGTCGATCAATTCTTCGCGCAGCGCACCCAGGATGCCGTTACGCGCCGCATACACCGGAATGCGATGCGCGCGGGCGGTCTGGATTACGCCCGCCGCGGTGGCATTGATCACGGCGGTCACCCCACCGGACTGGGCGTACAGAAGGCGGCCGGTGGCGGTGCGGGCTTTGGACTTCATGTGGCGTTCTCCAGAGATATATGACCATTCGGCTTCAATCGCCGATTACATATTTATCAGCGACTTGGCGTGAATTTGAGGGATGCGCGGTTTGACGCCACCCCCCGCAGACGGTACCTTGATCGCCATTCATCTAGAAATCCCGTGGAACTGTCGCAGTGTGCGGCAGAACCTGGACCTTGTGGAGCTATATGCGACTTGTCCTCCTTGGTGCGCCCGGCTCGGGCAAGGGTACTCAGGCAGCCCGCCTCAAGACCGAACTCGGCGTGCCGCACATTTCCACCGGCGACATGTTGCGCGCGGCGGTGAAGGCGGGCACTCCGCTTGGTCTCAAAGCCAAGGCCGTGATGGACGCGGGCCAATTGGTCTCCGACGACATCCTGCTCGGCATGTTGGAAGAACGTCTGGCGCAAGCCGACGCCAAAGCCGGCTTCATCCTCGACGGTTATCCGCGCAACCTCGCGCAGGCCGATGCGCTGGATCATCTGCTCACCAAGATCGGCCAGCCGCTCGATGCGGTGGTGAAGCTCGAAGTGCCGAACGAAACCATCATCAAGCGTTGCGAAATCCGTTTCGCCGCCGAACACCGCAAGGACGACGATCCGGCAGTAGTGCGCGATCGCCTCAAAGTGTATGCAGAACAAACCGCGCCGGTCGCCGATTTCTACGCGCGCCGCGGCAAGTTGCAGGTGGTCGATGGTGTGGGCGAGTTGGATGACGTTACGGCACGCGTCAAGCGCGCGCTTGCCAATGACACGGCGGCGGCCAACGGCTGACCTTCGACTCCCTCTCCCCTCTGGGGAGAGGCCGGGGTGAGGGGCCACACTCGCCGTGATCTCTAATTTTGCTACGCGAGAATTTTGCGCCCCTTCAGCGCAAAGAGTGCGCGTTTGTCGCAAGATTGACCCCTCACCCCAACCCTCTCCCCGCAGGGGAGAGGGAGCACACACTTAAATACACGGACACGGCATGCGTCTGCATATCCTCGGTATTTGCGGCACCTTTATGGGCGGCGTCGCCGCGCTCGCGCGCGAGCTTGGCGAAACCGTCGAAGGTTCCGACGCCAACGTTTATCCGCCGATGAGCACGCAGCTCGAAGCGCTGGGCATCGATTTGATGCAAGGCTATCGCGCGGAATATCTGCAGCCGTCGCCGGATCTTGTCGTGGTCGGCAATGCGATGACGCGCGGCAATCCCGCTGTCGAATACATGCTCGATCAGCGCTTGCGCTACGTGTCTGGTCCGCAATGGCTGGGCGAGCGTTTACTCGTCGAACGCGAAGTGCTTACCGTCGCCGGCACGCACGGCAAAACCACCACCACCAGTTTGCTGGCGCATCTGCTGGAAAGCACAGGGCTTGCACCCGGTTTTCTGATTGGCGGTGTGCCCGGCAATTTCGGCATCTCGGCGCGATTGGGGCAGGGCAAGCACTTCGTCATCGAAGCCGATGAATACGACAGCGCGTTCTTCGACAAGCGTTCGAAGTTCGTGCACTACCGTCCGCGCATCGCCATTCTCAACAATCTCGAATACGACCACGCCGATATCTTTCCGGATGTCGCCGCAATCCAGCGCCAGTTCCATCATTTGGTGCGCACGGTGCCGGGCAACGGCACGTTGATCGTTAACGCGCACGATGCTTACTTGGCTGAAGTGCTTGAGATGGGTTGTTGGACGCCGGTGGAAACCTTCGGCATCGGCAAAGGCGATTGGCAGGCGACGCTGCTCGCCGCTGATGGTTCGCGATTCGGCGTGCACTACAAAGGCGAGCGGATCGGTGACATCGAGTGGTCGCTGCTCGGCGATCACAGCGTGATGAATGCGCTGGCTGCGTTGGCTGCTGCGGCGGCTGCCGGCGCCGATCCACGCGCATTGCTGCCGGCGTTCGCGACATTCCAGAGCGTGAAGCGCCGCATGGAAGTGGTCGGCGACGTGCAAGGCGTGCGCGTGTACGACGACTTTGCGCATCACCCGACGGCCATTGCAACGACGCTTGCCGGGCTGCGTGCGAAAGTCGGCAAGGCGCGCATTCTGGTCGCCATGGAGCCGCGCTCCAATTCCATGCGTCTGGGCGCGCATGCCGACGCGCTTGCGCCGTCGCTGGCTGATGCCGACGCCGTGGTGTTTCTGCATCGCCCGGAATTGCCGTGGGATGCGACGCGCGTTACCAATGCCTTGCACGGCCGCGCCAGTACGGCGCCGACGGTCGACGCGTTGCTGACTTCATTGAAATCGCAAACGCAGCCGGGCGATCACGTTGTCTTTATGTCCAACGGCGGTTTCGAAAATGCGCCGCGCCGCTTTGTCACGGCGCTCAGCCAATAGGCGCGTCGAAACGCGGCGGGCGCGCAAGATATTCGCGTTCCGCCGCAAACCGCGTAGCACCGCCGAAACCCAGCGTAACTAGGGTCAACAGGCCGCCGCCGATGGCGTAACCCAGCGTATTCACCAGCCAATAGCCGCCCCAATAAACGCCCATCACGCCAAACATCACGACGAAATTGACGATCGTGCGGCCGGTGGTGCCTTCGGGGCCGATCAAGTGCAGCGATAGCGCAACCAGGCTCGCCGCCAAGGACACGATGGCGGCCACGAACAGCATGCGCCACGGATCGGGCGCGTGCACGAGCACCGCGCCAAGTGCCGTGTATACAAGCGCGGTCAGCACGCTGATCGGTACGAGCACAAGTAGCGCATCCGCTATCGTTTTCTGATATTCGGCGCGCGTGTCGGGTGCGAGCGTGAGGTAAAGATCGGCCATGTTCGGCCGCATGCGCGCCATGCCGATATTCAATTGCGGAAACCGGGAAATGCAGAGCGCGATCGCGTAAGCGCCAATCACGGTCGGCTGGAAATGCGGGCGATGCATCATCACGAAGAAATAAAAGAAGACGATGATCGCTACCAACGCGATACGCAGCGCAATAGCTTCGGGATTGTCGTTGGGCAACAGCAGTCGGCGAACCAATAGCGTGCGTCGTCTCCATGTCGGATGGCTTTGATAGGCCGTCAATGCGCGCTGCATGGCGCGATGCGCAGCGTGATCGTACAAGCCGGCGATGCGCTTGCCCAAAAAGCCCTTGCGCCGAGATTCCCCCGGTATGTTGCGGGATTGCATGCGACCGAGGCTGGTGCTTTCAAGCGGCGATGAATCGGTTTCGCGATCTTCGATGCGCATCAACGGTGCGGTGCTCAATCGCAGCAGCAACGCGGCGATCGCCAGAAACAACCATGGCGTGAGCGGGGAATGCAGTGCTTGTTTGGCGAGCGTATTAACCAGCGCGGGCATCCAACCAAGCGCAATCGCCGCGGGCCACAAAATGATGCCTGCGCGCGGGTTGCAGCCCATCGTCACACCGAATGAGGCAACTAACACCAATCCACTGGCCATGAACGACAGGAACGGTGCTTTGGCGAATGCCGCGATCGTCAGCGGCAGAACCACCCAGAGTGCGACATCGATCGCGCCGTATTCCAGCAAGCGACGACGAAAATGCGGGAGCAGAAAACTTTCCGGCGTGCAGACGCCGCGAAGGTTGTAGCCTTGCCCGGTATGCCATAGCCACGTCGCGAAACCGAATAGCGGGGCTGCCATGTACAATGCGCGTTGCTCGCCGCGCAGCCAGTGAATGGCAAAGTACAGCGATGCCAGCAACAACGCGTGCGCTAATACCACCAACAACGGCGCGCGCCGGAACAATTGCAGCCACAATTGCCACGTGACGTTCATGCCAGCTCCACGAAAACATCTTCCAGCGTGGGTGTTTCAATATGCACGCTGGCCTGTTCGCGCGTCGCGAGCGCATGCAAGCTATCCGCGATGGGGTCTTCGACCAGCAGCACCGCCTGGTCGTTTTGGATATGCGATTTCAGCGCGCCCGCGACGGCAGGCGGCTGCGTCCACCCTTGCGCACGCGTAAACACGACGCGCTTCACATGCTCGCGCAACTCGGCCAAGGGCCGCATGAACTGGATGCGACCCTCGCGCAGCAACGCGATATCCGCGTCGGCGCGTTCCAAATCCGCGGTGATATGCGTGGAAAAAATCACCGTCTTACCCGGCGCGCGCATCAGCGACAGCAGTTCGCTCATAAAAGCGCGACGCGCTTGCGGATCGAGACTGGCGACGGGCTCGTCCAACACCAGAAGATCCGGATCGGGCGCAATCGCACGAACGATCGCCAGCTTTTGACGCTGACCTTGCGAGAGTTCCCCGATCTTCTGCTTTACATCCAATTCCCAGCTCGCCAGCAGACGATCGACCAGCGCGTTGTCCCAGCGGGCGTAGAACGCCGCGGTGAAATCGAGATAAGCCCGCACCTTCATCCACGGAAGCAAATCGAAGGTTTGCGGCACGAAACCGATGCGATGCATGCGCTCGCCGCCGGGTTCAAGCATCGGTTCGCCGAACAACTCGATGTGGCCGCCGTCGATGGGCGAAAGACCGAGCAGGCAGCGCAACAAGGTCGTCTTGCCGGCGCCATTGCGACCGAGCAGACCGATCACGCGTCCGCTCGGCACGCTCCAGTCGAGCGATTGCAGCACGTGCCGCTTTTTGAAGGACTTTTCCAGTCCGTTAACCTGTAACACAGGCGACATGACGGCATCGGGTGACGATGTCGAAGCGAGCGACGTGGCAGTGGCCAGATGAGTGATGGACATCCAGGCGACTCTTCGTGGGATTTCGGTGAACTCTGCCGTGAGCGATGAGGCGCGTCCAGTGGTTAATATGAACCCCTATGTCGGCCCAGCTCCCTTTCCTTGAAGCGCCTTTGTTTCCGCTCAATACCGTGCTTTATCCGGGCGGTCAGTTGCAGCTGCGCATTTTCGAGCCGCGTTATCTGGATTTGGTTCGCGAATGCACGCGCACGGGGTCGGCGTTTGGCGTCTGTCTGATTCTCGACGGCGCCGAGGTGGGCGCGCCCGCGCAACCCGCCGCCATCGGCACGCTGGCGCACATCGTCGATTTCAACTATCGCGAAGACGGTTTGCTCGGTATCGCAACCGAAGGCGGCAGTCGTTTTCGCGTGCTGCGCACGCGCGTGCGTTCGGATGGTTTGTTACGAGGCGACGTGCAGTTGTGGCCAGACGAGGCATCGCAACAAGTGCCGGTGGAATTTGCGTTGCTGCAGACCATTCTTGAGCGTTTGATTGAAACGATGGGGCCACAGTGGCGACTTGCGCCGCGCTCCTCGTACGACGATGCGGGCTGGCTGGGTTTCCGTCTCGCGGAATTGCTGCCGTTGGCGCGCGAGGAACAACAGCAGTTGCTGGAAATCACCGACCCCGTGCAACGGTTAAGCATTTTGCGCGATATTCTTCCGCGTTTCCAAAAGGCTTGAACATCTCATGAGCACTCTCGCCGGAAAGACACTCTTTATCACAGGTGCATCGCGCGGCATTGGCTTGGCCATTGCGCTGCGCGCCGCACGTGATGGCGCCAATATCGTGATCGCTGCGAAAAGTGGCGTACCCAACCCCAAATTGCCAGGCACCATTCACACGGCCGCCGCCGAAGTGGAAGCGGCAGGCGGCAAAGCGCTCGCGCTGAAGGTGGATATCCGCGAGGAAGCCGAGGTGCACGCCGCCGTTGCGCAAGCGGCGGAACGTTTCGGCGGCATCGACATCGTCATCAACAACGCCAGTGCGATTTGGCTCGCAGGCACCGAAGCTACGCCGATGAAGCGCTACGACCTGATGCATCAGGTGAATACGCGCGGCACCTTTATGGTGACGCAAGCGTGTTTGCCGTATTTGAAGAAGGCGAGCAATCCGCACGTGCTGATGTTGGCGCCGCCGCCGAATCTCGACCCGAAATGGTTCGCACCGCATACCGCCTACACCATCGCCAAGTACGGCATGAGTTTGTGCGTGCTTGGCATGAGCGCGGAGTTCGCGCCGCTGGGCATTGCCGTCAATGCCTTGTGGCCACGCACGGTGATCGCCACCGCAGCCATCGCCATGATCGATGGCGTGAAGCCCGAGCAATGCCGACGCCCGGAGATCGTGGCCGACGCGGCGCATGCGTTGCTGACTCAGTCCGCGCGCCAATGCACCGGTCGATTCGCGATCGACGAAGACGTGCTGCACGAGGCCGGAATCAGCGATTTCGACCGTTACGCCTATCAGCCGGGGGTCCCCTTGCTGCCTGATCTATTTCTAAACTAATAAGTTTTGAAAATTGGCGGCCGCTGTCATCAGGCCGCCGCTCTTCACGCGTACCATGCATTTGCGAGTTATCCACAGCCCTGGGGTTGTGGAGTGGGGATTAACTGCTTAAAAAGTGATCACACGTACAGAAACCGGTGTATATTTCGTGAACAGCGTCGAGTTTTTTCGACGTGTGCCGGCGATGGGGCAAGCAGACATCTACCGATAGGACGCGGTAGGGACGATGGGCCGGCAATCCTGGAGGGAGGCGTTGCGATGATGAGCGACACGTCGATCCGCTGCGTGGTGTGGTTCGGTGAGCCAACGAGCATCGAGAGAGCGCGCTTAGCGCAAGCAGGCTGGCATACGCGTGTCGCGGATGCGGTTGCGCAGGGCGGCATTGGTATCCGACGCGGCGATACGGTTGTCGCGATGGCCGATGTGCGCAAGGCCGATACCGAGACGCTGCGAAGTATCGCCAGATTGATGGCCGATCATCCGCGCATTCCTTGGCTCGCATTGCTGTCCACCGACACGTCCGTGCAAGCGCCCGAGCTGGAGCGCGTGCTACGCGCAAGCATCGATTTCTTTACCGCGCCGATCGATATGCAACGCTTGGTGGAAACGCTCGGCAAACTTGCCGGCGATGCGCCCGTGCCTGTTGCGTATACCGATGTGCCAGGCATCACCGGCAACAGCGCGGCGATGATGGCGGTGGTGGCGAGCTTGCGCAAATACGCGCCCGTGGATCTGCCGGTGCTGATTACCGGCGAAACCGGTACCGGCAAAGAAGTGGCGGCGCGTGCGTTGCATCGGTTGTCGCCGCGCAGAGATCACCCTTTTGCTGCGATCAATTGCGGTGCGCTGCCGGCCAATCTCGTGCAATCGGAATTGTTCGGCCACGAGCGCGGTTCGTTTACCGGCGCCAATGCGCGGCGTATAGGCCATTTCGAAGCGGCTGCGGGCGGCACCGTATTTCTGGATGAAGTGGGCGATTTGCCGCCGGATGCGCAAATCAGTCTGCTGCGTCTGTTGCAGGAAGGCACGCTCGAGCGCGTCGGTTCCACGCAATCGATCAAGCTCGATGTGCGTGTGCTGGCTGCCACGCATGTCGATCTGGAGAAAGCCGTCGCGCAAGGTCGCTTCCGAGAAGATCTTTATTACCGTCTTAACGTGTTGCGCCTGCGTATGCCGGCGTTGCGCGAGCGCGCCGACGACGTGTTGCAGTTGGCGCAAATTTTCCTCGACGCGTTTCGCAAGCAGCACAATTGCAACGCGCGTACGTTCAGTGCGTTGTCGCGAAAGGCGTTGCGCGATTTCTCGTGGCCGGGAAATGTGCGCGAACTGCTCAATCGCGTGCAGCGCGCCGCGGTGGTGGCGGAAGGTGCGCAGATCAGCGTCGCCGATCTAGATCTCGAAGACGTCATCGCACCCAGGGCAGGACACTCCAGTCTCGGCCTTACGCGTACCTCGGCAGAACGCGATGCGGTGATGGCGTGTTTGCGCGAGACGCGTTTCAACATCAGCGAATGCGCCCGACGCTTGAAAGTGTCGCGTGTCACCATCTATCGGCTGTGCAAGAAGCATCAGCTGGTGCTCGAAGACATGCAGTAGTTCGTGACATGGATCGATCGATCCGCGTCGATGTCTTCCAAAGCTTGTAAGGCGATTTGGACGTCATCGTGACGCTCGGCGTCGCGTGCGCGCATGCCGATGGCCGTTTTTGCGAGCAATAACTGGGCTGCGGAACGTGCGCCCGCGGCCTTCCCGTACCCATAAAAAAGGGAAGACCCCCGGCTCGCAGGGGACGAGCCGGGGGCTTCCACATGGTGCCCGGCGGCATGTCGCCGGGTTACCGCCCTCGTTGCCGTCTTACGACGGCGAATTCCTCCATGGCGCCGTCACAGGTTGGAAACACCCGTGACGAGGTTGATGCTTTGCATGTTCCCCATACTGGCCGCCTGGTCCGGACCGATACTGCCGCTTGCTTTGGCGATCACGTTGTCCCTCAAAGAAGAAGAGGGGCAAGTAGCGTGCCATCAGGAAAAAACGCAACAAAATGACGGGCTAAGGCGTTTTCGTGCGATTTGCGTGTGTTGCCGTCTGTATCAGATTGTTACAGCTCGACTTCAAACGTTTTCGCTGAAAATGGCGTTTCAGCGCCATTTCCAGCAGATGTAACGCGATTGATACAGTAAACGTCGCGATATACAACGCTCGCGTATGTTGGCATCGTCGTTCACCGTGGCTACGATGACCCTTCACCCTCGTCGTAATCCCCGTGTGGCGCGATTCCCCGATTGCGCTTGGCGCGCTACACATGTATCCAACACAGGAGCCTTCGGTGTCGTCTCTCGTCGATCTTGGTAAGCGTTATTGGTTGCCCGTCTACAAACCGCGCGAAGTGGTGCTGGACCGAGGCAAGGGCGCACGCGTGTGGGATACCGAGCAACGCGACTACATCGATTTCGGCGCGGGCATCGCGGTGAATGCGCTGGGACATCAGGATCCTGATTTGCTCGCAGCGTTGACGGCGCAAGCCCAAAAGCTTTGGCATAGCAGCAACGTGTTCTATACCGAGCCGCCGCTGCATTTGGCGCAGGAACTGGTGGAAGCGTCGGGTTTTGCCGAGCGCGTTTTTCTTTGCAATTCCGGCGCGGAAGCCAATGAAGCGGCCATCAAGTTGGTGCGCAAGTGGGCGGCGGCGCAAGGCCGTTCTCCGGATCGGCGCGTGATCATTACGTTCCGCGGTTCCTTTCACGGTCGCACCTTGGCCACGGTGACGGCGACGTCTCAGCCGAAATATCAGGAAGGCTACGAACCGCTTCCGGGTGGATTTCGGTATCTCGATTTCAACGACGTCGCCGCGTTGGAAGACGCCTTCGCAGCCGGCGACATCGCGGCCGTGATGCTGGAGCCCGTGCAAGGCGAAGGCGGCGTGTTGCCCGCAGCGCCCGGTTTTCTGAAGCGCGTGCGCGAACTGTGCGACGCCCACGACGCCTTGCTTGTCTTGGACGAAATTCAATGCGGCATGGGGCGCACGGGCACCCTGTTCGCGCATGCGCAAGACGGCGTGACGCCGGATATCGTGACGCTCGCCAAAGCCTTGGGTTGCGGCTTTCCGATCGGTGCCATGCTGGCGGGTCCGAAAGTTGCGCAGGTGATGCAGTTCGGCGCGCATGGCACCACGTTTGGCGGCAATCCGATGGCGGCGGCGGTTGCGCGCGTGGCGTTGCGTAAGTTGTCGTCGACGGAGCTGCTTGCAAATGTGCAGCGCCAATCCGCCGCGTTGCGCGACGCGCTCGCGTCGATCAGTGCCGAGTTGAATGTTTTTTCGGAAGTGCGCGGACGCGGTTTGATGATCGGCGCAGTGCTGGCCGAGCCTTATCGCGGTAAAGCAGGCGAGATCCTAGACATTGCGGCCGCGCACGGATTGTTGGTGTTGCAGGCGGGTCCGGATGTATTGCGCTTCGTGCCGCCGTTGAACATCACAGACGAAGAACTGTCCGAAGGCTTGTCGCGTCTGCACGCCGCGTTGCGCGCGTTTGTGGCGCAATAGCGAATAGCGTTCGGAGGAACTGTCCCATGAAATACCTACACACAATGGTTCGCGTGCGTGATCTCGACGCCTCGCTTCGTTTCTATTGCGAAGGACTTGGTTTGAAGGAGATGCGCCGCACGGATGTCCCCGAAGGCAAGTACACCTTGGTGTTTCTTGCGGCTGCCGATAGTCCTGAAGCGGAAATCGAGCTGACCTACAACTGGGGCTCGGAAGAGGATTACGGCTCGGCGCGCAACTTCGGCCATCTCGCCTTTCGCGTCAACGACATCTACGCTGTCTGCGAGCATCTGCAGTCGATGGGCTACACCATCAATCGCCCGCCGCGCGATGGGCACATGGCCTTCGTGCGCTCGCCCGATCTTGTTTCTGTCGAGCTACTGCAGGACGGTCATTTGCCGCCGCGCGAACCGTGGACCTCGATGCCCAACGTGGGGCGTTGGTAATAGCGCTTAGGGACGGGAAGCGATGCTTTCCGTTCCTAAGTTTCCGCTTTCGGCAACTCCGCGCCGCACGCGCGACAAAACTGCGCATCCCCTTCGTGATCGGCCTGCCCGCAGTGCTCGCACGGCGTGTATTTGCGTTTGGCGCGCATGCCGGCTGCCAACTCGGCGGTAAAGATGCCGGTCGGCACGGCGATGATGCTGTAGCCGATCAGAATGATCAGCGACGTAAGCAGTTTGCCAAGCGTGGTCTTGGGTGTGATATCGCCGAAACCGACGGTCGTCATCGTGACAATCGCCCAGTACATCGATGTGGGAATGGAGGTGAAGCCGTCCTCCGGCCCTTCGATCAGATACATCAGTGCGCCGAAGATCAGCACTAGCGTAAGAATGACGCTGAAGAACACCAACACTTTGCGGCGCGCGCGAACCAGCGTAAACCACAGCAGATCTGCCTCGCCCACATAGCGGGTAAGCTTGAGAATTCGAAAGATGCGCAAAATGCGCAGCGCGCGCACGACCAGCAAATATTGGCTGCCGGCGGCCATCAAGCTGATCCATGTGGGGAGCACGGCAAGCAAATCGACCACGCCAAAGAAACTTCGCGCATAACGCCAGGGGCGATCGACCACCAAGATGCGCATCACGTATTCGAGCGTAAACGCCAGCGTAAACGCCCATTCCAGCGCGTAGAAAATGGCGCCGTATCGTACGTGCGCTTGCGCGACCGTATCGAACACCGCCACAGCGATGCTGCCCAGAATGGCGATGATCAGCAGTACATCGAAGCGACGACTCGCCGGGTCGTCGTGCTCGAAAATGACGTGGAACCAGCGCGCTCGCCACCCTGCTTCCGATGCGGGGCCGAGTCGATCGCGAAACGGCGTGCGCGCGTGCATGGTGTTTATCCTGTGCGCGCAAGGCGCATCGCGGCGCGCGCGGCGTCCAACGTTGCCGCGATATCGTTGTCGCTATGCGCGCTGGAAAGGAAGCCTGCTTCGAAAGCGCTCGGCGCAAGGAATACGCCGTGCTCGAGCATGCCGTGGAAGAAGCGATTGAACATCGCCGTGTCGGCCGCGGTCGCCTGTGCGTAGCTGCTCACTTTCTCATGCGTGAAGAACAAGCCGAACATGCCGCCCACCCGATTGGTGCTGAAGGGAATGCCTTCACCGTCGGCCACGGCTTGCAAACCATCCGTGAGCAGACGCGTGCGCGCGGCTAGTGTCTCGTAGAAACCGGGTGCTTGCACCAATTCCAGCATCGCCAGGCCCGCCGCCATGGCGACCGGGTTTCCGCTCAGCGTTCCCGCTTGGTAGATCGGTCCAGCAGGCGCAATTTGTTCCATCAGGTCGCGACGTCCGCCGTACGCGCCGACCGGCATGCCGCCGCCGATTATCTTGCCGAAGGTGGTGAGGTCCGGCGTGATGCCGTAAAGCGCCTGGGCGCCGCCGAGCGCGACGCGGAAACCCGTCATCACTTCATCGAAAATCAGTAGCGCGCCGTGGCGCGTGCAAAGATCGCGCAAAGCTTGCAGATAGCCATCGTGCGGCGGAATGCAATTCATATTGCCGGCGACCGGCTCGATGATCAGTCCGGCGATATCGTCACCGTGTTCGGCAAACAGCGCTTGCGCAGCGTGCAGATCGTTATAGGGCAGAGTCAGTGTGAGATCGGCGTTGGCTTTAGGTACGCCTGGCGACGTAGGAACGCCGAACGTCAGAGCGCCGGAACCGGCTTTCACCAGGAAGCTATCGCCGTGCCCGTGATAGCAGCCTTCGAATTTCACGATCTTGCTGCGACCCGTCGCGCCGCGCGCGAGGCGAATGGCCGACATGGTCGCTTCCGTGCCGGAGTTCACCATGCGTACCATTTCTACGGACGGCACCAATTGCGTGATCGTTTCGGCCATCACGACTTCGGCCGGGCAAGGCGTACCGAACGACAGGCCGCCCTGCACCGCGCGTTCGACGGCCTCGCGCACTGCAGGGTGATTGTGTCCGACGATCATCGGACCCCAGGAGCCGACATAATCGATGTAGCGCTTACCCTCTACATCCCACAAATAAGCGCCGTCCGCGCGCGCGGTGAAAAAAGGCTCGCCGCCCACGGATTTGAATGCGCGCACCGGAGAGTTCACGCCGCCGGGCATCAGCTTGCGTGCGCGCTGGAACAGTTCATGGTTGGTCATGGGCAAATAGCTCGATTCGAGATGAAATGGCTGCATCGCCGAAAAAGAACGGCAATGCCGACGTCGCGGCCGTATCGACCTGCGCGACCGGGGATGCGCCATTGTCCAAGCGATGCAAGTCCGCCGCTAGCGGCGAAGGTCGGGTGTGACGCTTCGTCACAACGATCTCTTAGAACATCGCGAAACTGCCGCGGCCTTCCGCAGCGGCGGAGGAGTTGCGAGAATGCGCTATTCACTCCGATCTGGCGACACTTTATGAACCAAACTTCCACCGAAACCACCCTGCGCAAATGGATGTGCGTGGTCTGCGGCTTTATTTATGACGAGGCCGAGGGGTTGCCGGAGGAGGGCATCGAGCCCGGTACACGTTGGGAGGATGTGCCCGATACCTGGACGTGCCCCGATTGCGGTGCGACCAAGAGCGACTTTGAGATGATCGAAGTCGACTGAATGGCCGCGCGCTGCCTGAAAATCGCCCGATTTCGCCAGCGCGCCGGCTTTTTCCCCTGATCAAATGCTCCTCGTGCGAATCCTTATCCCCGAGGGGCGGCCATGCAGCAATTCATTCCTTTTGAAGACGACTGGGACGCGCTTGAGCAAATGCGTCCCGAGGCGCTCGTTCCGTACCGCGTCGGCCTGGTTCCGGCGCACGAGCCAAGCGATCGATCTCAGCCTGTAGTGGCCGACTTGGGCGCAGCGCGCCTGATGAAGACGGCTGATTCGCCGAACGGTTGATGTAGTAATTGCCTAGATAACGTGGCAGCCCGGGGTGTTTCGCGCATCTCGGGCTGAAGTGTTGCAGTCGCCCGATAGCGTGCCGACACCGCATGGGTGCTCGCTTGTGCTGACGATGGGCTCCTCGTCCGTCAGTTTTTTTGCGCGGAACGTCTTTTTGCCCCTTCACAGATTCGTCAACCGGCGCTATGATTTCACCCCCTTCGACGAGACAGCCCTTCTCGAAGGTTCCCTGAAAAACCCCGTTCAACTTTCTCAATTTTGGGTGTTGACGGAAGTACAAAGGGATGTAGAATGGGCGGCTCACCCGGGACGAAACGTCGACGGGGCGACTGAAGAAACGGTCGCAAGTGATTGATCTTTGACAGTGTGCGCAGGTGACTTGTGTGGGCGCCTTGCGGTGGACGGC